>JAUNTM010000033.1 GCA_030538675.1 Capnocytophaga sp. | reverse complement strand
CAAAAATACGGAAAAAGTATTATTTTTTCGGTATCTTTGCGTGCTTTTCCTTGAAATCTTTAAACTTTGCCCTTGAAATGAAAATCATAACTTCGCCTGCCAAATTGATGAATGTAGGTATTTCTTCGGATTTTCTGAAACCTTCCACGCCCGTATTCATAAAAGAAGCCGCTTTGATACAGTCGTATCTGAAAGAAAAACCACCTCATTATTTGTCGGAACTCATGGAAATTTCACGAAAATTGGCTGATGAAAACTGGGAACGCAACCAGCTTTGGAACACCAACCCGACAATGGCGGAGTCCGCACCTGCAATGCTGGCTTTTACAGGCGAAGTGTATCGTGGCTTAGATGCCAAAACATTGCCCGAAAATGCCACCGCCTATCTGCAAGAAAATTACAGAATGCTTTCGGGGCTTTACGGACTACTAAAACCGTCGGACAGAATAATGCTGTACCGGTTGGAAATGGGACGGAATTTTGAGTTTGAAATCTATAAAAATCTCTACCAATTTTGGACGGAAAAAATCACTTCCCTGCTCAATAAAGAATTGGTTTCCAAAGAATTAATTCTGAACTTGGCGAGCAACGAATACATCAAAGTGATTGACAAAAAAAACATAAAAGGAACGATTGTCAATGTTGATTTTCACGAAATGAAAACCGGAAAACCGAAAACTATCGTGGTGTACACCAAACGTGCCAGAGGGTTGCTCGTGCGGTTTTGTGCTGAAACCAACGCCCAAACTCTTGACGATGTAAAAGCCTTTAACCGAGAGGGTTATTTGCTTGATGAAGAATGTTCAACGGATACAAATTTGGTTTTTACGAGGTAGTTTTTATTTTTTCGTTCAAAACAATTCTACCTATTGAAATAGTTGCTTTTTTTCACACTTTTATTTATAACTACATTCTTAATAAAATTTTCAATTTCTTTTGTCAGTTTGAAATTGAGCAAGGAAAAAATGAAATTAAGCGATGTTTTTTACTACAAAGACGAACTGACCGATTCGGTAATCATCACAGCATTAATTACTTGCTCAAATATTGCCAATGCTTTTACTACAGTTTTTTGGCACACGAAAACCATTCTCATAGGTAAAACCCTTTATGAAAAAATGTCATCCTAAAAACTAAAATCTGTTGAATATCAATAAGTTGAATATCTCCAAAAAGGACATATATGTAGGATCTTAATTTACTAGCTTCTACTGTTGATGCTATTGTGCTTATCTCCAAGAATAAGATTTTTTTACACTACGATTTATTTAGTATTTTTCACAAATTATTAATGACAATCCGCTTGTGGCGGCAGGGTCGTCCACAATATCCGATACGATAATTCCGTTGTACTGATGTATTGGGTATTCCCTGCTCCACAATAGACACGTTATAGATAACGCCCTTTTCACGGTTCACTCTCATAGTGCCGTGTTGGGTATTAGGTGCGGAACGGAAATATATTTTTGCCATTATATATAATGTTTTATTTTCAAGGCAAAAATATATATAAAATATTGTTTTAACAGATTAAAATTAAAGTAATAGTTTAATTTTTAAGAAAGAAAATAAAAAATCCCTGCGTAAGGCTCAAACGCAAGGATAGGGTGTTAATTTAAAAGAAGTAAGAATTTAAGAAACTCTTACCGAGCCTATTTTTTTACCTAAATCTTGTAGGGCAAAGTCTAATGTTTTTAGTTCTTCTTGAGTAAATTGAGAGCGTTTGCCGTTCACTTCGCTATTATTCATTTTTTGATAAAACCATTGTCGGCTTTTATTGAAGTAGTTTTTTGCAATATATGACACTGAAATTGCGGGCAACACCCCCTCAAGTCTTTCACGCACCAACAGTACATCTAATCGGTTATTGGTTTCTTTCATACATTCAAGCATTGCTTGTTGCCAAGCCTCAAGATCTTCGTCTTGCAAGGCTTTTGTTTCAAGGTCGATTTGTGCTTTTTCGGCTTCGGTTGCGGTACTATACCTATCTCTTAGTTTTTTTACTCTTTCTAACATAACTTCTATTTTTAAGGGTAAAATAAAGCCTTACCTGCTAAGGGCTTTTAATTTTTTAATGATTTGCTGGATTTCTCTATCTACTACTTTTTTAAAATTTGTACGGACTTTAGTAAGTTCATTGTAATTTCTCAAATAATAAAGTAAATGACTTTCCAACTCTTTTATCTCTTGTTCTTTTTTAGTTACATACACTCTTTTTAAATTAGCAAGACAAAGGTATTAACCTTTCGGTAAATACACAAATTTTCACGGTTATTTTTTCGCTTACGGCTGTGTTAAACCCTCATTTAAAAATACCACACTACCGCCGGCATACATTGAATACTCACAAAAAACTAACACACATTAACACAAATCCTCTTGTTGCATTAACAATCAATCCGTATCTTTGCCGCTCGTATGAAAAATATTTCTGCCATATTGCTTGCGTTGTGCCTCCTGTTTTCCAATTCGGGACTGGCATTGACATTGCATTATTGCAAGGAAAATATCCAATCGGTATCGTTGGCGTTTTCTGCGGAAAGCAAAGCCGAAAGCCCTGTAAAGGAATGTTGCCAATCGGACAACGGACACAAAGAATGTTGCGATGACAAATCCGTAGAAACTTCGGCGGCAGACAGCAAAGCCATTGTTAAAACCTTCGATTTTAGCAGTGTTGCCGTGCTTTCCGAAGCATTTTGCGCGACCTTTACTCCGTTTATCATTGTTGCCGACAACCCGAAATCATCGCCCGCCACCTACGCCGAAACCCACGCGCCGCCACTCTACAAACTGTACTGCCAGTGGGTGCTGTATGCCTAAAATGTTTTTTAATTACTTCTGAAAAACCGACATTTCTGTTGAAAATATCAGAAAAAATGCAGTTTTTCGCTAAAAAATCATTTTATCACATACAAAACATTTCAAATGAATAAATTTATCACAGCACTTTTCTGTGCGATGGCACCTATATATATATATGCCCAGCAATATACGATGGGGCAAGTAACCGATGATGAAAATCTGCCGTTGCCCGGCGTAAATGTCTATTGGGAAAACACCTCGATAGGCGTAACGACGGACGATGAAGGCAATTTCAGCATCCGCCATACCGACCAATCCAATGTATTAGTTTTCAGCTATGTGGGTTTCAAAAACCAAAAGAAAACCATCACTTCCGATGCGTTTTTGAACGTCAGTCTTCTTCCCGAAGGAAGCCTTGACGAAGTGGTCGTTACCCAAAACCGGCAAGCTACCGTCCGCTCCAAATACCAGGTGGCGAACCTCCAGATTATGAGTTCCAAAGAACTATTGAAAGCCGCTTGCTGCAATCTTTCGGAAAGTTTCAGTACCAATCCGTCTATCGACGTTAATTTTTCCGATGCCGTTACGGGCAACCGCCAGATACGGATGCTCGGACTCACAAGTCCGTATATTTTGATGGCGGAAGAAAATATCCCTGCTATCCGCGGGGCATCGCAAGCCTACGGACTGTCGTTCGTGCCGGGTACGTGGATTGAGAGCATTCAGATTACCAAAGGCATGGGAAGCGTCATCAACGGCTACGAAAGTATCTCAGGACAAATCAATTACGAAGTTTTGAAGCCGGCAACCGACATTCCGTTTTACCTGAATTTGTACGGCGCGGACGATAGCCGTTATGAAATTAACGCCCATTTGAATCACAAATTCAGCGACAAACTCAGCTCAACGCTATTCGCCCACGGCAATGTCCGCAACGAACGCAACGACCACAACAACGACGGTTTTATCGACAATCCGCTCGGAAACCAACTCAATTTGCTGAATCGTTGGCAATACGTAGATGCCGAAAAAGGCTGGGTCGGTTTTTTGAATTTGCAATATATGAAAGACGAACGCCAAGCCGGCGAAATGCGTTTCGACCCGATGACCGACAAATTCACGACCAACGCTTGGGGAAGCGAAATCAACACCGAAAAAATATCGGTTGCCAACAAAATCGGGTATGTTTTCCCCGAAACACCATACAAAAGTTTCGGTTTCCAGAACTCGTTCCAGTCGCACCGACAAAATTCGTACTTCGGGTTTAACCAGTATGATATTCATCAAACAGGATTTTATTCTAATTTGATATACAATTCCATCATCAGCAATACGAAAAACAAATTTGCAACAGGATTAAATTTTGTTTACGACGATTATAACGAAACGGTGGCGGTTAATTTTTCGGAAGATTTCTCAAGAATTGACCGTTCGTTGGGGGCATTTTTTGAATACACGTATGACAATTTGGACAATTTCAGCCTCGTGGCAGGAATGCGTGCCGATACGCATAACCGTTTGGGAACGTTCATCACGCCGCGACTGCATTTGCGCTACAATCCTTGGGATGGTGCGGTGTTGCGGGCTTCGGCAGGAAGAGGCAAGCGTGCGGCGAATATTTTTGCCGAAAACCAACAGCTTTTCGCTTCGAGCCGACAATTTTCCATCGTCAATGCAGGCGGAAAACTCTACGGGCTTGACCCCGAAATTGCGTGGAATTACGGCGGAAGTTTTCTGCAATCGTTCAAAATTTTCGGAATGGATGCCGAAGTGGCTCTTGACTTTTACCGTACCCAGTTTGACAACCAAATCGTAGTCGACCTTGACCAATCGGCACAGCAAGTGGTCTTCTATAATCTTGACGGACAGAGTTTTGCCAATTCGTTTCAAGCCGAACTGACCCTCACGCCTGTAAAACATCTCGACCTGAAAGCGGCGTACAAATACTATGACGTGAAAACGCAATACGCTGCCGGACTGCTCGAAAAACCACTCACACCCAAGCACCGCTTTTTTGCCAACGCGGCGTATGAAACACACACCAAAAATGACCGCTTATGGAAATTTGATGTTACTTACAATTGGCTTGGAGAACAGCGCTTCCCAACCACGGCAACCAACCCAACGCAGTATCAATTAGGCGATTACGCTCCGGCGTTCGGCGTGGTCAATGCACAAGTAACGAGGGTGTTTTCCAAAACTTTTGAAGTATATATCGGTGGTGAAAATATCAGCAATTACAAACAGCATGGCGGAATTTTGGCAGCCAATGACCCGTTTGGTGCGTATTTTGATAGTACAATGCTGTACGGTCCCGTTTTCGGACGGATGTTCTATGCCGGATTGCGTTTTAAAATATTAAATTAGAAATAATTAACTTGAAGAAGACCTCACCCCAGCCCCTATATCTCATTTTTATTATTTTAGATTTTGGTTTCGATGAATCTTCGATTTCCAAAGGAGAGGAGAGAAAAAGCACAATGGTGTTGAGTGGCTCCCCTCTCCAAAGGGGAGGGGCTGGGGGTGAGGTAATTAACCCTAAACCCTATTCATTAAACCCTAAATTTTTTATCAGATGAAAAAAATCTTATGTATCTTATTCGTAGCTGTTTGTTCGTTGCAAATGGCTGAAGCCCAAGAAAAACCGAACAAAAACAAAAAAGTAGAATTTGCCGTTGGCGGTAATTGCGAAATGTGCAAAAAGCGCATCGAAAAAGCAGCCTATTCTGTAAGTGGCGTAAAAAATGCTAATTGGAGTACCGAAAACGGCAACATCAGCCTTATCCTTGACGAACGCAAAACATCGGCTGCCGATGTACAAAAAGCGATCGCCAAAGTCGGGCACGATGCCGGAAAAGTGCGTGCCACCGATGCCGATTACGAAAAACTGCACCACTGCTGTATGTATGACCGTCTTCCTATAAAAGAAAAAAAATAAATTGAAACCTATGGAAAAGAGAATTGACATCCAAAAAATCGAACCCGAAGCCTACAAAGCGATGTATGCATTAGAAGGTTATCTGCAAAAATCCGGACTTTCCAAAGCCCATCTGGAACTGATAAAAATCCGTGCTTCGCAGATAAACGGCTGTGCTTTCTGCATCAATATGCACACTGCCGATGCTCTCAAACAAGGCGAAACCGCCCAAAGAATATTCCTTTTGAACGCTTGGCGGGAAACGGAACTTTTCACGGAAGAAGAGCGGGTTATCTTGGCGATGACGGAAGAAATCACGCACATCAGCCAACACGGACTGAGCGATGAAACCTACCGCCAAGCGGAAAAATTGTTTGGCGAAAATTATCTCGCACAAATCATAATGGCTGCCGTAACCATCAACGCTTGGAACAGAATTGCCATCAGCACGTCTAAAACAGTAAAATAAAGCCCGAAATGGGAATTACGGCAAATAACCGGTTTTCAATGGAAAGTAAGACATTGGAATAGGAAACTGTCTGACCTATTTTAACGTGAGTTCGATGTAACAAGTCGTTGAATATTAGTATTTTATTTTCGCAGGAGCCCTCACCCCCAACCCCTCTCCCTTGGAAATCGAAGATTCATCGAAACCAAAATCTAAAATAATAAAAATGAGATATAGGGGTTGGGGGTGAGGGAAATTAAAGCGTTGATTTACAATGTTTTATCGTGTCGAACTCACGTTATTTTAAGATATCAAATAACAAAAACTCCCCTTGTTAAATTAACTTGGGGAGTATATTTGAATTGTCCAATTGGGAAAAAGTACTATAGCTTTGTATATAGCGTATAGTTCACTGATATTCAGCAACTTCTTACATCAAGGACATCGTATTTTATAGTAAAAAAGGCAACTTACTTTTATTGTAAATTGCCTTATCCGCTCCCCCTGCTGGACTTGAACCAGCGACCCTCTGATTAACAGTCAGATGCTCTAACCAACTGAGCTAAGGAGGAATTTGTTCCGTTTTGCGATTGCAAATATACTACTATTTTTTATTCTTACAATACTTTTCTGTGATTTTTTCAATATTATTTCTTTAAAAAAATAATTTACTGATTTTCAGTACATTAAAAAACGTCTTTTTTTACAGAGGCGATGAATTTTTCCGTAGCGCCTTTGTTTTTAGCGATAAATGCAGCATTGATTTTTCCTATTTCAATACGTTTGGCATTATCGGAAAGCAGTAAAGAAAGCGTTTCGGCAAATTCATTTTCATTTTCTACGGAAAGTACGCCGCCTATTTTCACGAGTTCTTTCGCTTCGTTGAACTTTTCAAAATGCCTGCCGATAACCACCGGAATGCCGAAAACAGCAGGCTCTAAGACGTTGTGCAAGCCCGTTTTACCCATACCGCCGCCCACGTAAGCGATGCTTGCATAGCTGTAAATTTTAGTCAAAATCCCGACCGTATCAATCACGAGAACTTCATAATCCGCAAGATTTTTCCCTTCCATTTCCGAAAAAAGCACCGTTTTCTTCTGTAAAACCGACCGCAACTCCGTAATATGACGGCTGTCCGTTTGGTGCGGAGCGATGACGAATTTGGCATTTCCGTCATACCTATTAATATAAGGTGTAAAAACCGCCTCGTCCTCCGCCCACGAACTGCCAAAAACCACGCACGGATTTCCGTCAAGGAATTTCTCCATAAAATCCAAACGGTTATCGCGAAGCAAAATCTCCGAAACACGGTCAAAACGCGTATCGCCACTCACCGTAACATTAGTAAATCCTATCGAAGCAAGCAATTTTGCAGAATTTTCATCTTGAACGAAAAAATGACAAAACGATTTCAAACAATCCCGCATAAAACCGCCATACCATTTGAAAAACAGCTGGTTTTTTCGGAAAATTCCCGACAATAAATAGGTAGGGACATCATTTTTTTTCAATTCGTGCAAATAATGATACCAAAATTCGTATTTCACGAAAACCGCCATTTTGGGTTGTACCAACTGTACAAACCGCCGGGCATTTTCGGGCGTATCGAGCGGAAGATACGCCACCACATCGGCATCGGGTGTGTTTTTCCGCACTTCATAGCCCGACGGCGAAAAAAACGTAACGATGATTTTATAATCGTTTCGTAGTTTTTTTATCACTGGAAGTCCTTGTTCGAACTCGCCCAATGAAGCCGTATGCACCCAAACATACGACGAATTGCGGTCGATTTTTCTTTCTAAAACAGAAAAAATATCTTTTCGCCCCAACACAAAAAGACTTATTTTCCGGTTAAAAAAAGCGGCTATTTTCAGCAAAAAACCAATAAAACGGACGGCTGTCGTGTATAAAAAAATCATTGTACGTAAACTTTTTTGCTAAAGTACGCTTTTCATTGCTACGAGTTGCGTATTTTTGTAGGATATTTTTAAATTATACGATAAATTTTCTGCCGAAGAAAACCGAAAACAACGCGTAATTATTTGATTTTCAAAAGGTAGAATCCATAAAAATAGTTATTTATGAAAAAAATACAAATGGTTGACCTCAAGGGTCAGTACGCAGAAATCAAAGACCAAATTCGGGCTTCGTTTGACGAAATTCTCGACAGTACGGCGTTTATCAACGGTCCGCAAGTACACGCTTTTGAAAAAGAATTGGCGGATTATTTGGGTGTGAAGCACGTCATCCCGTGTGCGAACGGCACCGATGCGCTGCAAATTGCGATGATGGGGCTCGGGCTGAAACCGGGCGATGAGGTCATCACTGCCGATTTTACGTTTGCCGCTACGGTGGAAGTCATTGCGTTGCTGGGGCTTACGCCTGTGTTGGTTGATGTGTATGGCGATACTTTTAACATCGACATCGAAGCCATCAAAAAAGCGATTACGCCACGCACCAAAGCCATTGTTCCGGTGCATTTGTTTGGGCAACCTGCTGATATGGAGACGATTATGCAAATCGCAAAAGAACATAATTTATATGTGATTGAAGATAACGCTCAGGCAATCGGGGCGGATTACCGTTGGCCGGATGGGCGCAAACAGAAAGTCGGGACTATCGGACACGTGGGAGCGACCTCGTTTTTTCCGTCGAAAAATCTCGGTTGCTACGGCGATGGCGGAGCGATTTTCACGAACGATGACACGCTTGCCCATACGCTTCGGGGCATCGTCAATCACGGAATGTACCATCGGTATCATCACGATGTGGTAGGAGTTAATTCACGGCTCGATTCGCTGCAAGCTGCCGTGCTTCGTGCGAAATTACCTTTGTTAAATTCATATAACGAAAAACGCCAAACCGCCGCCCGAAAATACACCGAAGCTCTCAAAAACAATCCGAATATCATCACGCCATTTCTGCCTGAAAACACCGACCACGTATATCATCAATACACACTGCGGATTACCAACGGAAAACGCGACGGACTTGCTAAGCATTTGAGCGACAATGGCATTCCGTTCGGGATTTATTACCCGATACCGCTTCATTTGCAAAAAGCTTATGCCGATGAGCGGTACAACGAAGCGGATTTTGTCGTTACAAATCAACTTGTAAAAGAGGTTATTTCCCTACCGATGCACACCGAACTCGATGACGAACAAATCGGTTTTATTACAGGTTTAATTAATAAATTTTTACAATAAATCAGGGTAAAGCGGTTTCTTTACAAAAACCGCTTTTTGTTTAAGGCGAACAGTGATTATTTGTAAAATAGTCTTAATGTGTTTTTTACTCGCCGAAAAATGTGTATTTTTGTTTTCGTGAAAAAGAAAAATTTTATGAAAAAATCATTTTTTATGACACTCTTTTTTGGGTTGATGCTTACAGTTTCCGGGTATGCCCAAAGTGGCGTGTCGGTATCGGAAAGTGCCAACATCAAAGAACTGATGGAAGTCAAAAAAGAAATCGCCAAAAACGAAAAAGCCTATCAAATACAGGTGTACAACGGCAATATTTCAGGGGCTAACGAAGCTCATGCTACCGTAAAAAGCAAGTATGGCAATATGCCGTCGGCACTGACTTTTGAAACGCCCAACTACAAGGTTCGGTTGGGGGCATTCCGCACTCGTCTTGAAGCCGAAAAGCAATTGGTAGAAATCAAAAAAAGCTATCCGGGAGCGTTTATTATTTCGTTTACAGGAAATTAATGCCTTTGGGCATTTGAAATGGTTTGAACGCTTCGCTGTTTGATTGCCTTTGGCGTTTGAAGTCGTTTGAATGATTTGCAGTTTGATATGATTTGAACGCCTTCGCGGTTTGATTGCTTTGCAGTTTGAAATGGTTTGAACGTTTCTCAGTTTAAAAGCACTTAAACGATTTCGAGTGTTGTCAAATATCGAAGCTATCAAATCATATCAAACGGTTTCGTACAGTATCAAACAATTTCAAACCATATCAAACTGCAAAGCAATCAAACGATTTCGAACAGCGGGGCTAATCAAACGCCAACGGCATTCAAACGATTTTCAAATCATGTCAAACAACAAAAATATCTAAAAATGTTTAAGAAAAATTCACTCCGAGCACGGATATTTGTCAGTATGATATTGCTGGTGTTGGTGGCTTTTGCTGCGATTGCCGTTGTGTTGGTGATGCAGTACCGAAAGCAGTCGGTTCAGTATCACGAAGAGCGTCTTTTGGATAAAGAAAATCAAATCCGAACACAAATCCTGTACGTGTTGCAACAGACTACGTATCCGGTGGAAACTTCTTATATTCCGCTGATTTTCAGGGAAGATATTTATCATATTGCGAATATTCAGAATGTTAATTTCGATCTTTACGACCTCAACGGAAATTTGCTCAAAAGTTCGCGTGCGGTACTCGACAAAAGCAAGGACAGCTTGCGAATTCCGCAGGAAATATTACGGAAAGTGTCGGCAGCGATTGATAAGCGGTACGTGGAACAAAAGGAATTGGACGGACGCGGTTTTCAGACTTCGTACAGTTACGTAACCGACCCGCAATTCAAGCCGATTGCCGTGCTTAACATTCCTTATTTTGAGAATGATACGTACAATGAAAAAACATTGCGAGGCTCATTGTACAACCTTTCGTTTGTGTATTTTACGCTGCTGCTTTTTGCCGTAGGGCTGGCGTATCTGATGTCGAGATACATCACTAAGTCATTGAAAACCATTGAAAACCGTATCGGGAAAACCCGACTGCTAGAGCGCAACGAGAAAATTATTCTTGACTCGCCAAGCACCGAAATCGGGCAGCTTGTAGGGGCGTACAACAGTATGATTGACGAGCTTGAAAAGAGTAAAATCCAGCTTGCCAAATCGGAACGCGAACAGGCGTGGCGGGAAATGGCAAAGCAGGTCGCCCACGAAATCAAAAATCCGCTTACACCGATGCGGCTCAGCGTGCAGAGTTACCAACGCCGTTTTGACCCTGCCGACCCCGAGAGCACCGAAAAAGCCAATGAATTTTGCGAATCGCTCATACAGCAAATTGATATTTTGAGCAACATTTCCACCGCTTTTTCGGCGTTTACCAATATGCCTGCCAAGCACGAGGAGCGGTTTGATGTTATTCCCGTCATCAAACGGACGTTAGATATTTTTAACAATTCTCACATTGTTTTTACCCATCACGATGCAGAAATATTTGCCTTGCTTGACAAAGACCAGCTCGTGCGGATTATTACCAATTTGGTAAAAAATGCCGTACAAGCCACCGAACCACGCCGGCAACCTTATATTGAAACCGAAGTGCTGCAAAACGAAAAAAGTATCTCCATTACCGTAACCGATAACGGCATCGGTATTCCTAACGACTTGAAAGACAAAATATTTGAACCCAAATTCACAACCAAAACAAGCGGTACGGGGCTCGGTCTGGCAATGGTAAAAAGCATCGTGAACTCGTATGGCGGTACGATTTCGTACACTTCGGAAGTGGGAAAAGGAAGCCGCTTTATGATTGTATTGCCAAAAGAATAATTTTTTTTTCGTTGTTGTGCATTTTTTCAGAGAAAACGGACAAAACACCAAAACCTACATTGACCGTAAGGAAACATCATTGCTTGACTTAGTGAAGGTAATACGCTGTTATACAGTCTTTTTATACGATACAATTGTTAAAAACAAAAAATATTTAAATATATTTTATTCATGTTTTTAAGGGATTCGAAAAAACAATTTTAATGCTTCAAAGTCAATTATAACGATTTCTCAAAATCCGGCATAGTTTTTTATATTTTATATAATTCTGCATTAGTTCGTAAAAACAAAAAAATAATCTATCCTTTTTGGTAATTAAAAAAACCTATTTATATTTGCCCCGTGAAGATGAGGTTGCGTCTCTCACACAATGCATACTATACTCGACTACTACATACGTTATAGTTCCGAAAGGAACGCTTTCCTACCGGGAGGTAAGGGAGTTATGGATTTGTAAATTTTTAAATCATAATAACTATGAAAAGACTACTTGTAGTAGCAACAGCGGTCATCGTATTGACAGCCTGCAGTAAAAAATCTTCACCGGGTGAGGAGGAAATTATCCCCGTTGTGGAAGAAACATTGGACTTTTCCTTAGCGTTTGCTGAAGGAACTACCTTGAACAACATCATCACAGGCAGAGAACTGCCAGTGGTTATTTCAGGGATTACGGACAGCCATCCCCAAGCGGATGTTATTTACGTGCTTACTCCCGCAGGGGATGACGCCACCAAGCACCAGCAACGGGGGAAAGACTATCAGATGGTGGTAAGTGAAGGAAGGGGAGTTTCTGTATTTGATTTTATTAAGTGGACACAAATAAACAAGATGGAAGTAACCGATGTTGCTACTCCGAGTACCTTTTACGTACAGCCTAAAGTGCCGGGTACATTCCAATTGGATTTTGAATTACAGCGTTATAATACTACCTCACAAAGCCTTGTAGGTGAGCCTGTAACTAAAACGCTTGTATTCAATGCGGTACAGTTCAATTTTTACCTGCCGTACCGATTCCACAATAAACCGGGTTGGTTTGACGGAGATTCTACCCACGAGCAGTGGTATTACTTTTCGGTAGATGATGGCGAACGCGAAAACGATACCTACCTGAGCAACACCAACATCAGCGAGCGTTATGAAATCTCTTCTGTTTACGAAGGTGTTACCAAAAATTTTTCAGGATTGGAGCTCAATAAAGACTATGAATTTAAAGACAGCCACCGCACACGTTGGAGAGTAGACCTTCTTTCTATACCACAAACGATAGACATCAGAGTGGTGCAATACCTCAAGAACGGAACTATGAACATTATCGAATACAAGAAAGTACCCCTTGCAAACAAAAAAACAGAACAAATATGAAAAGAACCTTTAAAAATGTATTGTGCCTGCTGGCAGTAGGAGCAATCGCCGTATCATGTGAGAAAAATGGCGGAAATGATTCCGCTACTACCATTGAAGAACTGAAAGCCGTTGTGTTTGAAGAGGAAGCCCCCGTAGAAATCAGCAGCAAAAAAACGGGCAACATCGCTACCAACCCCACTACGGGCAAGAACCAGTACGAGTACCTCACCACGGTACAGAAACAGTACCTGGTAGCACCGCTATCCATTGTATCGGAAACGATGACCGACGTGATTTATCCCGGAAGTATGTTGCGGGGCGACTCATTCGTACAAGGGAATTACGACCCGCTCGTGCTAAGAAATGAATACAATCCGGTAAATCTTTCGTTGACTTTAAGAGGGGATATTTCCGTTTCGGAATCGGTAAAACCAGCATTGAGTCAGGTAAGAAGCACGATGAATGATTTAATTGCTCGGCAAAAAGAAAAAGTGGATTATAGTTTTGTACCCAGTGTATTTAACTACGAAAGTAACGAAATTACGACTACCGAAAGTTTTAAGCGTTCGTTTAAAATCCATGCCAAAGCCAAGGTACTTTCGGGCTTGGTCAAAGCCAAATTCAGTTTTGAAGAAAACCAAAGCAGCAGTAACCAGAAGCGGTATGTGATGGTGTCGTTCCGCCAGTTTTTATATAACGCTTCGGTTGACCCACAGCATTACAGCAGTTGGATACAAGGCGATATTGACGTTTCGGATATGGGCGGATACGAACCCCTTTATATCAGCAGCGTGGATTACGGCAGGGTAGGTTACATCCTTGTTGAAACCGAAAAATCGACCGAAGAGATGAGCAAAATGATTAAAGCCTCGCTCGAGGTGGCGGTTCAATATGCAAACGTAGAAAGCAGCACGAAACTCTCTAAAGAATTCCAAAAAATGTTTGAGCAGAACAAAGTACAGGTGATGATTTCGGGCGGTCCGTTGGAATTGGGCAACCAAGTGAACAGCTACGAGAGTTTTGTGAAATTCGTTCAAATGCCAACTGCCGAAAATCTTACCAAAACCTCTGTACCTATTGCCTACAAAGTACGCCGCGTAAAAGACAATACCGAAGTACAGGTATTGGATACGTTTACCGAGAACATATTCCAACTCAAAGATAATTAGCAGTCATTTTTTTATTCAATCCTAAAAGCTGCCCGAAAAGGGCGGCTTTTTTTTGCAGTATGTTTTTCGCCAATCGGTCAAATACATTTTATTTTTTTGCTGTATCTTTGTAAGCAAATACTGCGATTATGCAAACAAAATCTCATTTTTGGACTAACGAATACGGCCGTAAGATATTCTGCATTTCCATAAAAGCAGATACACCCGAAAAAGGATGTATAGGCTTTGTTCATGGTCTTGGCGAACATATTTCCCGATATACGGAAATGTTTCGGTTTTTTGCTGCCAACGGATATTCTGTGTACGGATTTGACACCTACGGACATGGGCGTTCGGAAGGCAAACGGGGGCATCTTCATTCGGAAAACCAATGGACTAACGAGCTGAAAATGCTTATGGAATGGATGGAAAGCGAGAGCCAACGTCCGAAAATCCTCTTAGGGCACAGTATGGGCGGGCTTCGGGTGCTGTCGTATCTGGCGCATCATCAGCACTTGCCCGAGCTTGCTATCGTAACGGCACCGTTTGTCGCACAAACACAGCCCGAACCACGATTAAAAATATGGGCAGGCAAGCAGTTAGGCCGATTATTTCCTTCGCTGACGCTGAATAATGGATTGGAGGTGGACGGCATAAGCCGTAATGCAGCGGTGGTACAAGCCTACCATGATGATCCTTATGTACATGCTGAGATAAGTCTTCGGCTTGCGGCTATCGCTTTTGATACTGCCGACAAACTTCGGACAACGCCGCATACGCTGTCTGTCCCGCTGATGCTCCACCACGGCACGTCCGACCGCCTGACATCGCATGATGCGACACGGGAACTCTCGCGAAATTGGCAAGGCGACATCACGTTTTGTTCGTGGGAAGGCGGCTATCATGAGCTTCACAATGACCTTGATAAAGAGCGGTTATTCCAACAGATGCTCGATTGGCTGGACAGCCGTCTTTCACCATCAGTCGGGGAAGGGCAATCGTAATTGGATGTATTGTGGTATTTTTGGGGCGGGTGCTTTTTGGTTATTGAGGTTGGATACCGAAATGCCCAATAGCCGTACCGATTCGCTAAGAGGCTGTTGGTAAAGCAATTCGTGTGCAAACTGCGTAAGCTGTTCTGCCGATTGGATGAAGTGTAGCAACGTTTTGCTTCGTGTTTGTAGCGAAAAGTCGCTGTATTTTATTTTTAGCGTAATGGTTTTGCCTGCCAAATTACGTTTCTGCAGTCGCTGTTGGAGTTCGTCGGCGATTTGTTCCAACCGTTCTTCCATGTATACTTCGCTGGTGATATTGCTTGAAAATGTCCGTTCAGCCCCCAATGATTTGGGGATTCGATAAGGTTTCACTTCGCTTAGATGGATGCCCCGTGCCAAGCGGTAATAATAGTGCCCGCTGTTGCCGAAATGTTCTTCAAGAAAAGCCAAGGATTGTTTGCGTAAGTCGTAGCCTGTAAAAATCCCTTTGAGATACAGTTTTTCGGCGGTTACTTTACCGATTCCGTAGAATTTCTTCACATCGAGTTGGTCAAGAAAATCCTGTATTTCATTGACGGTTACGGTTTTTTGCCCGTTGGGTTTGTTATAATCGCTGGCTATTTTGGCGACAAATTTATTAATGGAAATTCCTGCCGAAGCCGTTAACCCTGTGGTTTCCAATATCCGCTGCCGGATTTCCTGAGCGATCAGCGTTGCCGAGGGCATATTTTTTTTGTTGGAGGTAACATCCAGATACGCCTCATCCAGCGAAAGCGGTTCGACCAAATCGGTATATTCGTAAAAAATACGGCGTATCAATAGCGAGACTTCTTTGTAACGCCCGAAACGCGGTTTGCAAAAAATAAGATGCGGGCACAATATCCGAGCCCGTACACCACTCATGGCACTTCGCACACCGTATTTGCGGGCTTCGTAGCTTGCCGCCGCAATTACGCCCCGTGCTTCGCCGCCGCCCACGGCAATGGCTTTGCCCTTCAGGTCAGGGAAATCCAACTGTTCCACCGACGCAAAAAACGCATCCATGTCGATATGTATAATCTTCCGTATGGGATAATCGGACAAATTTTCCATCTTCCTGTAGTTATACTTCCTCTATTTTCCAAGTATCTTGCAAATATACGATGTATTTGTGGGCAATATTCCATCCTATAAAGGTAAGGTCATCTGCGTATTGCTGCAGTTGGTTGCGGTGATTTTCGTGGGGCATTCCCGTCTTATAATCAATGATGACAGCCGTATTGGCGAGCGGGTCAAAAGCGATACGGTCCGGGCGGAAATAGTTTCCTTTGGCATTGATAAATTCCCTTTCGGTGTAATATTGATAGGGCTCGGTGTAATAGCGGCCCAGCGTATCGTCGTAGAGAAGTTTTTCCAGTATTGGAATGAGTTCAAGTTGCTGTTCTTCAGACAATTCCCCGTTGCGGACGGCATCTTCGACCACGGTTTCCAAGTCATCGCGGTGTATGATTCTCGACAGTAATTCATGTATGACATTCCCTCTTTCTATAGAAGCTTCGCGAGCCGAACCCCACAACATCGAAGCCCGTGTAGCGATACGGTAATTCGGGCGCTCATTGCCTATGGCATAAGGAATGGCAGTATCATTATCAAGGGTGATGCTTTCCGTGGGCGGAAATTCCAACCGTCCGTCATTATATATTTGCAGCCCGGCATCCCAATGGCGATTTTGCGTAAGAAACTCTTTGAAAAGCGTACCGTAGCTGAGGTTTTCGCTGTCGCGCGTGATGATGTATAGAAAAGATTCGGGGCGTGTCATCGCTACGTACAACACATTGATTTCGTCCATCAGATATTGTTCCCGATAGGAGGATATTATCCCTAAGCGGTCGTTTTCATAGGCTTCAATCCCTGCATAATGATTCACCAAAAGACTTGAAAAACCTGAAAAATCGGATTCCGGCACAGGATACCACAGCATTTCGTTTTTCTTTCCTTCGAGAGTGCTATCGGCAAAAGCCAAGATGATGACCGGAGCGGAAAGTCCTTTGCTTTTGTGGACGGTCATGATGCTGATGGCGTCGATTCCGTCGGGCGAACTGACGCTGAGTTTTTCTTTTTGGTCGTCCCAATAGTCTAAGAATTCGGCAAGTCCGCCACGTGATTTGCTTTTGAAATCATACACAGCATCCAAAAAATACACCAGGTATGCATCGGAAGATTGTGCCAAATCAAAAATTTTGATGATGTAAGCAGCTCCCTCGTATAACGAATAAGAAGCGAACTGCTGTTGTGAAAACCCAAAAAAATCAAAAAAATCAGCAAGCGGTGCTTTGGTGTAACGGGCTATAAATGAATGTACATCGCCCACAGTATGGATATTGATATACTCAAAAAGCATGGCAACCCGGCGTTCTTCACTTTCAGGACGAAGCAGGCAGCGCAGTAAAGCAATCACAAAACGAACCGAGGGCATACTGTCCAAAAGTAATGATTCTGAGGAGATTACTTTCCGGTTGTTAGCAGTAAGAAAAGATGCTACGATGCTGCCTTGTTCATTTTTCCGCACTAACACACAAATATCTTTGTCTTTTACACCCGCCCGGTTGGCTTCGAGGACGGCATCCCACAAAGCACGACAGTAATTTTGGTTTACCGGGCTGAGATTTCCGTCTATCAGAGGGGCATTGTCAGGCTCATCTTCAGGAACCGTATCATCTACAAAACGGATGTTCAAATATCCTTCAGGAAGATTTTTTGCGGCTTTGTGTTCCGGATATTGCTGTTGGCTTTCGGCATAGAGCTTTTGATATTTTCGGTCATCGAATTTGTGAGAAATAAAATCAAAAAAAGCATTGTTAAAATGGATAATGGCAGGCAAACTCCGATAGTTGTATACCAAATCATGCACTTCGCCTGTTACAAAAAACGGATTTTCCTCTCCCGAATACAAGGACATGAACTGTTCTGCTTTTCCGCCCCGCCATCGGTATATGGATTGTTTCGCATCGCCTACCAACAGCACCGAACCTCGCTGATGATTGCTCCCTTCGCTTTGTACGGCATTGAGTATCAGCGGAATGAAATTTTTCCATTGTAATACCGAAGTGTCTTGAAATTCGTCAATAAAGTAATGGCGGTAACGTTCTCCGATGCGTTCGTAAATGAAAGGTGCGGGTTGGGACGTAATCTCGTTGGATATCACGCCGTTAAACTCCCATATCGGCAATATATTTTCTTCTTCTTTGATGATTTCTATCTCGTTTTGCAACCGATTGAGCAATGCCAGCGGCACAATGGATTGAAGCGCATTCCGATAAAATTTCATATTGATGAATGCTTCTTTTACGATATAAAAAAACGCTACGATGGCCGGTTGCAGCCCGTCTATGACAGACGTGTCATTTGCTTTTGCGTATGCTTTGGGATAGAGCGGTTCGTCGGCGATATCTCTCTGCCAATTGTTGTCCCAAGCGGGTTCCGTTTTTGGGTTTGGATTTTGGCTTAGTTTTTTAAAAAAATGGAATACCGAACCTCTCATAAAAGCCTTTTCGTCCAAATGATGCTCATCCATCAGTTGAAGGAATTCAAGAGACGTGTTTTTGATGAGCGATTCGCTATTTTTACGTTTGCCAGAAAGATTTTTTTTGAGTTTTTGAAAATCTTCCAGATGCTTATCTTTGAGCATTGCCAACGGTTCAAAATGATTTTCAACGGTCAACATTTGGGCTACTTTGAGCAATTCGGCAGTCGAATCCCAATTTTTGTCTTCGTCAATTTTGTCATTGGCAAACTCGGTCAGTAAGTCGGTCAGTTCGATATCGCTACCCGCACGTTGCATCAGATTATCTACGGCACGCTTGAGGATAACATCGCGATCCAGCTGGATTTCAAAAAACTGGTTGAGCTTCAAATCAAACGCAAAATTGCGAATGAGCTGCTGGTTGAATTTGTCAATCGTACTGATGCTCAACGCCGCATAATTGTGCAGTATCTGCATAAGCGTATTGCCCGCCCGCATTTGCAGTTCGGTAGGGGCGAGGGTCAGCTCCTGGCAGAGTTCGGCAAACATCGGGTGGGGCTGCGTCAAGCTTTTAGCGTCAGCGAAAACGGTAAGCATCTCGATGATGCGGTTCTTCATCTCAAACACCGCTTTGTTCGTAAACGTAATGGCTAAGAGCGAGCGGAAAGCCTCTGCATTCTTCTGTGCCAAAACAATTTTCAAAAAGGCTTTGACAAGCCCGTAGGTTTTTCCTGAACCTGCCGAAGCGTTGTAAATCAGATAGTTGGCTGTATATTCTTGCATAATGTACAAAGATACAAGAAATTTGGAAATGAGATTATTTGTATTTCTACCAAAATCTCATTTCCGATAAATTATTGACTTATGGCAACCACACGTTCCAAGGGATTACTGCCAAGATAAGCACGAGCCCGATGGTGTAAAACAAGGCAATTTTCCCGAATTTGCGTTGGTCGGAAAGCTGTTTTTTGTGCAATGACCACCCGATAGTAATCAAGACAACGGCGATGAGTATCATCAAGGGATGCTCGACCAGCATTTTGCGCAAATACGAATCTTTCATTACCAATTTCGCACCGCCTGCCGACCATGAGCCGAACAACGGCGACACAAAATACAAAATAAGCCCAATCAAAAACTGTATGTGTGTTGCGATTAAACCAAAAAGACTGATACGAAAGTCTTTGTGAGTGAATTCTTTTTTAGAGAAAAAACCAATAATGGCATTGGCCGCTGCCACCAATAGAACAATGAGAACGATGTACGCCCAATACGAGTGAATAACTTTTAGCATAGTGTTTTTTATTTATGATTTTGACAAAGATACGGTTTTATCTTTAGTGGTTTGCAAATATTTGTTCGAGAATTTTCAGCGTAATGAGGTACGTGGGTTTCACGCCCGTAGTTCCCAATCCGCCCGAAGCCAGCGTGCTTCCCGTTTCAAGCGGATTGTCGGAAGCGTAATATGCGTAACGCACTTTCACGTCTTCGCGGATGCTTTTGCGGATTTTGGAAGCCGACTGTATCGCTTTTTGGTAATGCACGCCTTCCATTTCCAACCCGATAACGTTCCATGTGGACTGGTGGAAAAACTTCAGGATGTCTTTATTTTGAAGCGAAGTTCCCAAAACGGAAACCATCGAACCTTCAAAAACCCGCAATCCGTTGCCTTCAAAATCGGCTTTGGAAAGTTCGTTGCGGAACGGATAGTTATCCGCCGAACCTTCAAAAATATGAGCTGTCGGAATCATCAAATCGCCTTTTTCGCCTTCCAGAATACCGGCTTTTCCCATTATGGAAATCGATTCTACGTTCAGGAAATGACTTTCTTCTTCATCGTGATACGGTTTGAGAAGCTCGTCAATCGTTTCGTAAGCCTGTTCGCCAAAAGCGTAATCCATTACGAAAAGAATGGGTTTTTCCGCATCATTCGCATCAGGAATCTGGTATGCCCCTCCGTTAAAATTCATTTTGGAAGTGTCGAAAATTTGCACATCGATATTTGTTCCCGAAGTATCGTCAATCGAAATCATTCCGTTTTTGAGAGCATACGCCGTTACCTTATCCCGAAGAGCGGTGCTTTCAGGCTTACTGAGCAACTCGAACAGTTCCAATTGTTTTTTGTTTTTCACATCGGCAGCGAGTGCTTTTTCAGCAAAAAGGCTGTTCATCACACTGTGCATATTCGCACTGATGATGTGTAGCGGGCGGTGGAGCAATCCGTTTTCTTTGAGTGTTTTCTTAATGGTATTAGCCCAGATTTCGCCATAAATATGGTGCCCCAAACGTTCTCTAAGCACGGTGCTGAAGGTAATTATCCGCTTTTGGTCATCTACAATTTCCTCTATCGCCAATTTGCCCAACCAATAGATAATATGTATAAAACGCTCGGGATTGTTTTTCGTTGCGAATGCTTTATGCACTTCAAGCACTTCCTCAAAAGTACGCCCGAGAATATTCCCAATATGGATAAATGTTGATTCTCGCTCGGCTTGAGTCAGTTTGGATTTATTGACAGCGGTAACGATTTTTTCCCAATCGCGAGTGGTTTTGCTGCCGTCATCTTCTATCAAAATATTGCGTGCTATCTTATGCGATTCGATAAACATAAATGTTAAATGCGTAAGAATATCATAAATATCCGAGCGGCCTCTTGTGATCTCGATATTCATCTGCATATCATCAATGCGGTAACAATTACGACGGCGCTTAGGCGGAATAATCGGTTGAAAGTTTGATTTGCGATAGCCTTCATCGGAAATTAAGTTGACATACCGGCACTGTTCAATCCCTTCGGGCAAACGCTCCAAAACGTACATCAGCCCGTTGAGTTCGGTTTTATTTTCGGCGATAGTTCCGTATATTTCCGGGCGTAATTGCAGTAACGCCTCCCGGAGTGTTTCGCCCGAAACGCCCATCGGTTTGTAAAAACCACGAGAAAACAAGTGTCGCATCGTGATGTACATCCGTTCGATAGCTCCGGTAGATTCTTGAGCTCTGTTTTTTTCTTTCATTATTTTTATTTTTTTGTTTGGCTTCATCAGGCGGTACAGGGTTTTTTATGTATCTCTTTCATCGCCCGAAAATTACATACACAATACCAACACCTACATTTCCGCCAAAAAGATGTTTTCCGTAATCAAAAGACGTAACCGTACTTTCTTGGGTGTATAGGTTCGTATGCGTTTTGGTGATGCTAGTGTTTGAGTGATGATATGAAATCATAATATCGGCATTGATATAAAACCGTTTGAACACTTTATACCCGAACGAAACCGACGGGACAAGCATAAAATGCGTTTGGGATTCTTTGCTTGGCGAATACAAAACCTCGTATCTGAGGTTCGAATTTTTTCTTTCAAACCGATTCTCCGCCAATACAAATCATACGAAACAGTTCCTACCGAAAATTTCGGGTGTACGTAAAACCTATCAGTTTCGTAGCGGTAAACAACTCCTAAGAAAATTTTCTGCAATGGGTTGCTTATACCTGTATTTGAGTGTTCGCGTATATAAAAATTATTGCCGTATGCCGATTCGGCGGAAGGAAACGGACTGTAATAGGTTTCCATATTCAGCACATTAAATTCTACGCCCCAATGCTTTTTGAAAAAAAACGTTACCGACGGAATTTGGTAGTAAACATCAGCGTTGTCAACATGTTCCACCAAATAATCCGCTTCCGAACCGTTTGCAAGTTTTGTTATCGGGAAGCCGACACCTGTCGCTAATTTTGTCTGCCATTTGGAATAATATGCAGGACTGCCCTGTGCGGAAATACGTTGCCACGAAATAATGACCAACACACACAATATGAGAGTTATACGCTTCATAGCAAGGATATTCCTGTGGTTATTTGTTCCAAAATCCGTCCGTCCGACAGCTTGATGATGACTTTGAAGTGCTTTATTGAAGAATCCGTAGGAGCGGTCATAAGCAGTAAATCGAGCTTAAAATCATCCCAATCCCTGTCAATTTCGTATTTCAAATGAGCGAGATATTCGTCTGCCGTCTGATACAAATCATAGGTTCGGAAATACGGCGTAATGTCTGAATTTTCAAGATGTTGGTCATCAAAACGGCTTACGGAAATTATATGAATGGACGTTATTTTTTCTCTTTCGGAATACAAAAACGGCACAATACAATCACAACTTGTGGCATTGGCTTGTTGGATAAGCATAGGAAAAACCTGTTTCGGACGTAATGAAGCCAACAATTCCCTTTCCAAAACAATGCGTATGCCATAAGCATTTTTGTTCAACAATGGTGCATCCGACTCCGTAATATAGGCTCCGCTGTTGTCCAAATTACTAACCGAGAGGCTTTTATGATAATACATTTTCTCCACAACTTCTTCATTACAATGACAACACGAATAGAAAAAAACGTCCGCAAACGAAATGAACAATAAAAGGAGAATGACAGTTTTTGTTTTCATAGCGTTGTTTTTAAATTTTTTAGCAAAAAAAATTCCATCAAAGGTCAAAACCAATATCTTTCCTAAAATACATTTTTTCAAAACTGATTTTTCCGATGCTCCGATACGATTTTTCTAATGCTTCTTTAAAATCGTTTCCGAAGGAAGTAACCGCCAGAACGCGTCCGCCCGATGTGAGTAACTCATTGTTTTTCAGCATTGTACCAGCGTGGAAAACGATGCTTCCACTCACGTTTTCAACACCTGAAATCGTTTTGCCTTTTTCGTATTCTTCAGGATAGCCGCCCGAAACCATCACGACAGTTACCGCCGATTGCGGATTGATGTCAATCGTTTGGTTAGCAAGCTCTTGCGTTTCCAATGATTGGAATAATGCCACCAAATCGCTGTTGATGCGTGGGAGGACGGCTTCCGTCTCGGGGTCGCCCATACGCACGTTGTATTCAATCACATAGGGTTCGCTCCCGACCTTGATAAGCCCGATGAAAATAAATCCTTTGTAGTCGATATTGTCTTTTGAAAGTCCTGATACTGTTGGTTTTACGATGCGTTCTTCGATTTTCGCCATCAAGATTTCGTCGGCAAACGGGACGGGCGAAACTGCCCCCATTCCTCCGGTATTAAGCCCTTTGTCGCCTTCGCCGATGCGTTTGTAATCTTTGGCGGTGGGCAAAATCTGGTAATTTTTACCGTCCGTCAGCACGAAGCAACTCAGCTCAATTCCATCGAGAAACTCTTCAATGACAACTTTTTGGCTGGCTTCGCCGAATTTGGCATCGACCAACATAGTACGTAATTCGCTTTTGGCTTCTTCCAAATCATTGATAATCAGTACTCCTTTTCCTGCTGCCAATCCGTCGGCTTTAAGGACGAAAGGCGAGGTAAGCGTTTCCAAAAAACGGCAGCCTTCTTCAACGGTTTCCTTCGTAAAGCTCTGATAACGAGCTGTCGGGATGCCGTGTCGTTGCATAAACTGTTTGGCAAATTCTTTACTTCCTTCAAGCATCGCTCCTTTTTGCGAGGGACCAACGACTTGAACGGATTGCAATTGCGAATCGTTCTTAAAAAAATCATAAATTCCTTGAACCAGAGGGTCTTCCGGACCTACCACGACCATTTTTATATCTTTTTTGAGGACAAAATCTTTGATAGCGGTAAAATCGGTTGGCGAGATAGCGATATTTTCTGCTGTGGAAACTGTTCCGCCGTTGCCCGGTGCTACAAAAAGTTGGTCGCAAAGCGTGCTTTTACGGATGCTTACGGCAAAAGTGTGTTCCCGTCCGCCCGAACCCAAAATGAGAATATTCATCGGTAATGCGTTTTTTTGAATGTTATGAATGCGTACAAATATAAGAATTTACACGGATTATGCAAAAAAATAATCGTATTTTATCTGAAAAAACAAGTGTTTGTTTTACTTCTTTTCTTTACGCTACATAAAGTGTGGTGGTCTATTTTTTTAGTAGCTTTTTCATTTCTTCCTGCATTTCATACGCTGCCCGTGAGGGGATTTTTACGTTTTTCTGCAATAGTATTTC
>JAUNTM010000154.1 GCA_030538675.1 Capnocytophaga sp. | reverse complement strand
CCGAATACTGTACATCGCCAATTTCTTTATCCGATATTGGATTTTTGAAATTATTGATTACATTTGTAGCGATGTCAGAAAGATTGGTCGCCTCAGCGGAATTGAACTGCTGTTTGCTAATTTGTTCTGAATTATCCAACTCTTGGTTGCTTTGAGCCTCCGCAATTGGAGCGGAAATGCGTAAGTCATCAGGAGTTTTTTCTTTTTCGGGATTTTGTGTTGGATTTTCAAAATCATTTACTACCTTTGTGGCTTCATTTAAGCCCTCTATTTTATTTCCGTTTCCAATCAAATGGGTCGATTGAACCGAAATATAATCTTGGGCTTTTTCTTTGTTTACAAATCTCAAAAGACTATCTGGACTATTAAACCAATCTATAATACCCTGCACATGGTCTTTAGGATAGACGCTTTTAACATCATTAATTTCTACCTCTAATCGTCCTGCACCTTTGTTAGACACTTTTAAAGCTACAACGAAATTATTTCCGTTTTTATCGGTAAGTTCGGTTAATACAACTTTACTCCCGTCTTTTTTGGTGCTGTCGAAAACCGCAATCGGATTTTGTATGGCTTTGGATAAATCTCTTACACTCTCTAAATCAAACGGGTGGTTTTCTTGCTCCGACTTCCTTTTTAACCTATCAGCACTCAACTCTATCGGCAAATCGGAAATGCCGCTGGCTTTGAGTATCGCACTTGGTTTTCCCAATTGGAAGATATGCCCCTTTGGCAAAGTTCCGTCAATGAGTTGTTGCAACGCTTCGTTAAACTTCTTGTTTACGGCTTGCAACTCTTTGGCAAACAGCATATTCTCAAAACTACCGTACCGCTTTAAGGCTTCGTGCTGTTGTACAAACTCATTCCAATTAGTCGTTACCTTTACGTTGCCAAAGGCTTTGGTAAAGGCTTTTTTCAAACGCCCGATAAGCTGGTTGAAAACGCCTTTATCCAACCTGCGGTGTGTGGGCTGTCGTTTTTTAGCGGCTTGTTTTTGCGGTGCGTTCTTTTCCCTTTCGGTGCGCTGGCGGTCAAGGTCGGCAATTTTTTCTGCTTGGTGTTTGCCGAGTTTGCGTTCGTTGCCGTTGCTATCCAAAAAGGTGTAGTTTCCCTCGCCTGCATAAGTGTATGCCCTGCCGCCGTGTTCATACACGTCAGGGTCTTGTTCGGGGGCTGGGTCTTTTGAAAATTCGTCCAATAAAGTTTCCGCCTGCCGTTTGGTTTGCGGTGCTTTTTTCCGTTTTTCTTTTGCCTTTTGTTCGGCTTTTTTGGCGGCTTCTTCTTTCGCTTTTTTAGCTTCTGTCTTTACTTCTTGCCGTCCTTGTTTTGTTGTGCTGTTGGCTTCCGCTTTAGCCGTTTTTTTCGCTTCAATTTCGGTCAGTTTTTGGGTATGTAGGGCTTCGAGGTCTTGTAGTTTTTGTTTGTATTCGGTATCTATTTCGTGTGGGGACTGACCACTATCAGGGTCGTAGTTTTCAATGGCGTTGTCCCATTCTTTTTCTAATTTGGATTTTTCTTTTTTGTAGCGTTGGGTTTCCTTTGTTTTGGTTTCTTTTTGTTGTTCTTGTGCGGTTTCGGGATTTTGTTGTACATTTGTATCGGAAACATTGTTTTGCAGAGGAGCTGTGTCAATCTGCTTGCTTTCGGGTTCTGTTTCATTGTTCATACTACTGGCAGAAGCAATGTTTCCTTTTTTCTCATAAGCGGTTATCAGCCACCTTTTTTCGTTTCCAAAATAATGTGGTGCAACAACGAAAAAATCTTTTTCGTTTTCCAGTTTTATTTTGTTTTCTGTCTTACTGATAATCTTAGCGGAAGAAAACCTGTCTTGAAGATTATTTAGAATTTCAGGGTGTTTTTTTGCTATTTTTTGTAAACCAGCCTTTTCGTTACCCCATACAATATCTACATCTCCAATTTCGGAATGTTGTAATGCTCCAACAGCTTCGCCCTCTTTTTTCTGTAATAAAAACGCAACAGCTTCTTTGGATTTGCCTTTGAACTGGTCGTAAATATTACCAAAAAAACCTTTGCCTACCGGTTGTATGTCTGAAAAATCGTATTGCTCGGGGTCATTTGTTTTTTCCTTTGTAGCAATAATTTCTACCGCCTTATCTGTTGGCGTGGTTTCGGGATTTTGTTGTATATTTGTGGCGGAAAGTTCGTTGGAAAGAGAGCCACCTTTCCTCGCATTTTGCGCAGCAGTAGTGTCTGTCGTCTTACTGTTCAACGAACTTTCTTTTTCAAATGCGGTTAGTAACCACGTTTTTTTTTCTCCGTCATACTCTAACCGAACAGCCGCTTGGTGCGTTTCGCTTTCCATTTGAATACGGTTATCTGTCCTTGAAACAACCGTCATATCGTCCATAATCGCCTGCAAATTATCCATTACTTCGGGGTGGTATTTTGTTATTTTGGCAAGTCCGAAACCATCGCTTTTTCCCGTTCCCTCTTTACCCCATACCAAATCAATATCGCCCACGTCTTTGTGTGATAATGCTCCCACAGCTTCGCCCTCTTTTTTCTGCAATAAAAACGCAACAGCTTCTTTGGATTTGCCTTTGAACTGGTCGTAAATATTACCAAAAAAACCTTTGCCTACCGGTTGTATGTCTGAAAAATCGTATTGCTCGGGGTCATTTGTTTTTTCCTTTGTAGCAATAATTTCTACCGCCTTATCTGTTGGCGTGGTTTCGGGATTTTGTTGTATATTTGTGGCGGAAACTTCTTCGGGGGCGACAGCCCTGCCCCCTTTATCGTTGTTAGGGGTTACTTGGGTAACATCGGAAGAAGTTTTTTCTTTTCTACTTCTTGTCTTATCAAAAGCGGTTACTATCCAATTTTTACTTTCTATTACATTTCCGTTTTTATCACGTGTATTTTTACTTATTACAACCTTATATCCGTCTTTCTCTATAATTGCCTTGTCCCATTTCTCTTGTGTAACTTCCCCATTAGTAATTACATCGTCAATAACTTCTACGGCTTGTTCCACATTGTCAAAATCGCTCTGCTCTTTTATGTGCTTTTCAACGATATGTTCAAGTCCGTATTTTTTTCCGTGATTTCCGTAAGGCAAATCTATATCCCCTAAATCATTTCTATTGAACACCCCCACAGCTTCACCCTCTTTTTTCTGCAATAAAAACGCAACAGCTTCTTTGGATTTGCCTTTGAATTGGTCGTAAATATTACCAAAAAAACCTTTGCCTACTGGTTGTATGTCTGAAAAATCGTACTGCTCGGGAGTGGTTGCTTCCCCCTCTTTTTTCTCTCTAACGGCGCTTAATTCTTCTTCGGCAGCGATAATCACATCTGTATCATCGTCTTGATTTTCAGATGTTTCGCTACCCTGTTTCGGGGCTTTTCTTTTGTAAATCTCATTCAGCAATTCATTCCGTCTGTTTTCCAAATTGTCAAACGTTTCTTTCTGCTCCGCAAGGATTTCTTTTT
>JAUNTM010000153.1 GCA_030538675.1 Capnocytophaga sp. | reverse complement strand
TCCTCTCATAAATCTGCCGGTAGAGTTCGTTGATTTTGTCGTAAACGTTCTTATTATCATAGGTTTGCGTTCCGATTTTTTCATTGCCGTTGATGTTTACGGCGATTTTTAAGATTTTGCCGTTCGGGATTACGGGAATTGGGTAAATGCTTATTCCGTTATCCCAGCACCAGCGGCGTATGACGTGTATTTCCATTTTTTTTAAGGGGTTAGGGGTTAGCCAATAGGGGGGGCTTACTCTTGCGGTTCGTATTAGTTCTAAAACCGTACTTTTTTTTCCATTATTTTTTATTTTTAAAATTCTAATCCGTCTGTGATGTCATCGTCTGTATCGGGGGCGAACGGTCCGGCTTCGGGTTGGATTTTCTCCGTAGGATTAGGCGTTTGAATGTAAAAAACTTCCTTGCTCGTCCGCTTTATGCCCTCAATAACGGTGCGTGTGATACGCCCGTCTTTGCCTTGTTTTTCCTTCGGATTAAGCACCCAACCCTTTATTTTGCAATAACTGTCAAGCGAGGATTTAAAAACTTTCGCCCCCACCTTGTAGCGTGAACCTATCATCGCTTCATAGTTTGAATAAAGCTCTTCCCGTAGGATTTCAACGTCTAAATTCTCATCGTTAAAATAACCGTCCGCCCACTCAATGAAGTTATCGCCGATGCTCGCTTTCAAATTGTTCACAGTAACATTATTGGTCGGTGATAAGTATTGGTTATCAATGTTTTTCAAATAAAATTGAAGACAAAACAGCATAAAATTATCAAACAGATTCCATTCTGTATCGTTCCAATCGCTGAATAATGATTTGCCGAAATCCATTGTAGGCGTGTACTCTTCAATATCGCCTTTTGCCGAGTGGTAATAACTTGAATATGAAACAAATAACACACGTCGAACGGTTGAGCCGTTATTCATGTCCTTTAAACCGAAATTGAACGTTCCCATAATTTTCGGCGATTGCGAATATTGAATTGTCCGTGCCTTTTGCTGAATAGGACGGATGCTCATTTCATCGGTTACAAAATTGTACAGGCGGTTCAAATTGCCTTGCTGTTCCATATCCTGAAACAAAATAACATCGTGGCTTTCTTCCAATCCGCCCAAAAAATGGCGGTCGCCGAAAAGGTCTTTTTTCCGACCGTCTTCCGAATGTACCCGTACCATTTCCTTAATTCCCTGCGAAAAAATTCCTTTACCGGTACCGCCGTGAGCTTCGTTGGCACTATCTCTGATATCGTCATCAACGATATAGACAAACTTTTGAAAATCAAAGCGTTTGTAGCGGTGCAACAGATAGCCGATAGCGTAACATTTGCCCAAAAAATGCTGTTCTTGTTCAATTTGTTCGGCTTTTGAAAGGTGCGGACTGTCAAGGATTATTTTTTTGCGGAAATCGGGGTTTGCTTCTTCTTCAAGCTGCCAATGCACACGGCTTCCGTTAATCAGATAATTCATATAATCACAGTCATTGCGTAGGATTTTAACCCGCTTTTGTCCGTTTTCTTCGTAAGCTTCAAAAAACGGCGTAGGCAGCAAGCGGATATTTCTGTTTAGGATTGATTTTTCCCAAACAAAATGATTAATATCGCTTTTTTTTACGATAGAAATTTCATCAGCCGTTACTTTTATTGAATTATCTTTAAAAAAGAAGACTTGAAAATCCTTACCGTGCCGGTTAAAGTCGATTTTTCTGGCTTTTATTTTTCGTAAATCATTAGCACGTAATGCGTTGCACGAGTTTACCATATTCAAAACAGTATCATTGGCTTTTTTTCGCACCAAATAATCAATACAGAACGCCCGCACCTCTTGCGATGTTGGGGTTCGCACTTTGTAGCCGTCAATGTGGACCAGCAGCCCTGTATCCTCATTAGTTTGCTCATCAACGGCAATGTCATACGTAAAGTAGTTGTGAGCATTGAGGAAATACTCCAATTTGAGCGTATCGATACGGTGTTTTTTATCGACCGTTTTCACGAACTCAAACGAAAGATTGGAAGCCAGAAAATCGGTAAAAACTTTGACAATCGTGTCCTTACTTGCCATTTCCGGGAAATAATTAATAAAATCACGAAAATCCTTCCCTTTCTCACGCAAATAGTGCTTCGGAATGAAATTAATGGCAAGTTTCTGGTATTTGTGCGAATATTTGTAAGCGAAATCAACCCCTGCACGGTCGCTGTCGGGAATGTAGCAAATATATCGGGAAACATCTTTTAAAAACCGGTATGTTTCGTATGAAATAATATCACTTTCGCTGTTGCCCCACACGGGGTAAAAATCTCCGCTTAACGAAGCGATAGAAAGCCCGTCAGAACCGCCGGAGCAAATAAAAACATACGGAAGTTGCAATGCTTTCAGTTCTTCTTTCAAATCTTTTTTGAGAAAATCAGGCGTTAAGTCGTTACGGAGGTTTTCTTTTATTTCCTTTATCCGGGCCGTCGTATTTTCCGGAATTTTTTCTTTTATCCGCTGTAATCCGTGAACGTAAACGGCTGGTTTTTTGCCTATGTATCCGTGCTTAAAACTACGCTCTTTTTCTGCCGGGCAATAGGTTTTTGCCCACTTTGTGAGGTCATCAGAATAGGCAAAAATAGGGTAATGCTCCGTAGCTTCTATTTTCATTAATTTGCCTGTTTTCGTTACCCGCTCAATGTATTCAATTTCATGCACGTTGTACAGTCCGCATATTTCAGCGGTAACAAACCGGCTTATTGCCGCAGCGTTCCCGATTTCCTTTTTTGGCACGATTTTAAAATAACCGTCGGGCTTATCGCCTTTGTCTTTGAAGGTTTTGTTAGAAGCAACAAAGGTTTTGTGGCTCAATCCAAACTCGCTGTACAAGAACTTTAAACACTCGTAAAACTCCATTCCCGTTGTCTCTTTGGCAATGTCAATCGGGCTGTGATTTTGACCGGAACCGAAATCATGAACCGTCCATGATTTTTCGTTTTGCCACAAGCAGGCGGACGGTGTTTTTTCTTCACGAAACTTAAATTTTCTGTTTGTCGAAACTTCACAGCCTTTGCTGCCGGGTACAAATTTGTGTATAATTTCAAGCCCGTTATCCGTATGGGCGTATAGTTCTTCAATTGTGTAATTATACATTGTTAAGGGGTTAGGGGTTGGGTAATAGTTTTTTGACTTTTTTCCCTTTATTTTTCAATTTCTTAAAATGAGGGACCGAAACCGCAAAACTCATCATCATCGGGGTTGCGTTTGTGGCGTTCTTCCCAACTTAGTTGTTCTTGGGCTTTGCGGCGTGCTAAATCCGTTTCCACTTGGTCAATGGGTGTAAAATCATACACTAATGTTGCGATGTTTTCAGTTTCGTCAAACGAAATTTGCCAACCGCCCGGCAGGCGTTCGTTGATTTCGTTGAACGCACGGAAACTGTTGTAAAACAAACTGAAATACAGTTTGTGTCCTTTTATTTCGGAAAAAACGGCGGTTATTCCTGTAATGCTTTCGAGGGTATTGTGAAGCTCGGCGTGGAGGATTTTTA
>JAUNTM010000152.1 GCA_030538675.1 Capnocytophaga sp. | reverse complement strand
GGTGAAAACCAACAGATTTACAGTCTGTCCTCGTTGGCCGCTTGAGTATCTCCCCCAAAGCGGTTGCAAATATACAACTTTTTCTTTACGGCAACTATTTCTATGTATTTTTTTTCAAAAAAAATTTTTCTTTAAACGCAATCCATACAAACCGAATTCAGTATTTATTTACCTATTTCTTCTAAAGCCCTGTACAGCAGATGTGTAGGTAACCCCATTACGGTGTTGTACGAGCCGTCGATATGTGTTATCCCGATGTGTCCTATCCACTCTTGGATGCCGTAAGCGCCTGCTTTGTCATACGGTTTGTAAGTTTTGATGTAATAATGTATCGCTTCATCTGACAATTTGCCAAAAGTTACGCTACTCGTATCGGTGAGCGTAATCTGTTGTTGGGCGGTCGTAACGCATGCCGAAGTGATTACTTTGTGCTGTTTGCCCGAAAGCGATTGCAATATATGGTACGCTTCATCGGCATTTCGGGGTTTGCCAAGAGCTTTTCCTTCATGCCAGACGATAGTGTCGGAAGTTATGAGAATATCACCGGGTTGAAGAATTTCCCCGAAAGGAAGCGCTTTCTTTCGGGCAAGATATTCGGTAATTGCCCCTTCTTTCAATTCATCGGGGTACGTTTCGTCAACTTCTTTGAGCATCACTACGAAATTGAGTCCCAATTCTTTAAGAAATTGCTGACGACGGGGAGAGCCCGATGCCAAAATAATGCGGTATTTTTCTAATGGTTTGTTTAGCATTCTATTTTTTACTTGTATATCAAATAATTATCTCGTATTCTTTTAAATTTTTCCAATTCCGGTTGCCATGAAGCCCGTATATTCTCTTGTGTTTCTTGGCGAATAATTTGCTGGCGCAGTTGGTCATTTCCTGCCAGTTTATCAAAGAAATTATTAAAAAAAGGTGTTTTGACAGATTTCGATTGTTCGTATGCCTGTATCAGCCATGAGAGGTTGATTTCCGAAAGCCTCGGGACGGCTGTCAGATTTTCTCCATAGCATAGTTGCCCTTTGAATTTAGGATTTTTATCGCCAAAATTAGGTTCCGGAACGAACGAAAAACCGTTATTTTCCATATAGGGCGACCCGTAAATTTGAAATTGCAAATCCGTTCCCCGCCCCATGCTCATATTTGCTCCTTCGAAAAAACACAAACTCGGATACAGATTCACCGCTACATCATTGGGCAGGTTGGGCGACGGACGCACCGGCAAACTGTATGGTGTTTGATGCGTATAATTTTCCAACGGAATAACCGTCAAATCCGCTTGTAATGATTGGGCGAGCCATTTTTCACCGTTAATCATCATCGCATATTCACCGATAGTCATACCGTAAACCACCGGTACAGGATGCATTCCAACGAAACTTTCAAATCCTGCTTCCAATACGGCACCATCTATATAATGCCCATTGGGGTTGGGACGGTCAAGCAGCAGCAATGGCAATCCAAGCTCAGCACAGGCTTCCATCACGTAATGAAGCGTAGATATATAGGTGTAAAAACGCACCCCGACATCTTGCAGATCAAAAAGAACGATATCGACATCCGAAAGCTGTTCGGGCGACGGTTTTTTGTTTTTGCCATAGAGCGACACGATGGGCAATCCGCTACGAATATCTTTTCCATCTTTGATTACCTCCCCTGCATCAGCTTCACCACGAAATCCGTGTTCGGGGGCAAAAACCTTGGTAACATTCACATTATGAAGCTGTAATGTATCTATCAAATGGATATAATCGGTATTTTTTCGTTTTACAATTCCTGTTTGATTCGTTACCACGCCTACCCGCTTTCCTTCGAGTATTGGTAGAAATTCGCCCGTTCTATTGGCTGCCAAAACAATCCCTTTAGTTACTTCGATTTCCTTTTTTGGATTGTGGGATTCCGGCAAAATTACTGCTGATTGTATTTTTTGTCCGTTATTTTTGCAAGAAACTATTAAAAGTAAGCAAAAAAACGTATTTTTGGGCATTCTTAAAAATGATGTAACATTGAATTTTGAATATTTCATAGCGCGTAAAATTATTTTTTCAAAAGCGGATAAAGATACGATTTCTTCGCCTATTATCAAAATGGCAATTACTGCCATCGCATTGGGCATCGTGATGATGCTTGTGGCAATCGCTACGGGAGGCGGTCTGCAACGCAAAATTCGTGAGAAAATTGCTGCTTTTAACGGTCATATTCAGATATATAACTATGACGCCAACGCATCGGATGTATCGGTCAAACCCATCTCGTTGCACCAAGATTTCTATCCTTCGTTCGAAGAAATTCCCGAAATAACGCATATACAAGGCGTAGCTGCCAAAGGAGGCATTATCCGTACCGAAAACACCTACGAATCGGTGATTGCCAAAGGTGTCGGCACGGATTACGACTGGTCGCAAATGACACAATTTCTTGTTGAAGGAAGCATTCCCGATTACACAAAAAATGACATCAGCAACGATATCCTCATCTCACAATACCTCGCCAACCGTCTGCAATTAAAGCTCGGCGAGAATGCCAATGCTCTTTTTTTAAAGGATGAAAATTCGCAAATTCCCAACCAGCGCAATTTCAAAATCGTAGGGATCTACAATAGTGGTTTTCAAGATTATGACGCTACCTACATCATTACCGACTTACGGCAAATACAACACATGAACCGCTGGCAGAGCGACCAAATAGGTAATTTTGAACTCTTCGTAAACGATTTTAATAAGATAGAAGATATTGGTAATCAAGTATATGGACAAACGCTTTCATCACTCGATTCGCAAACTATTTTACAGAAATTCCCGTTTATTTTTGAATGGCTGGGGATGTTTGACTTTAACATTTATCTCATCATCGGCATTATGATTATCGTTGGCGGTTTTAATATGATAACGGCAATATTGGTATTAATCCTCGAAAAAACACCGATGATTGGCATCTTAAAGAGTTTAGGAAGTTACAATCGAAGTATCCGGCGTATTTTTTTGTACAATGCTGCGTATATCATCTCACTCGGATTGCTTTGGGGCAACGCCATCGGGCTTACCCTACTCTATTTACAATATCGGTTTAGCCTTATCAAACTCGACCCCAACACGTATTACGTTACCGAAGTGCCTATTTACATCCATCCGCTATCGGTTATCGCTCTCAATGCAGGTGTTATGCTTTTATGCTTGTTGATGCTACTGCTACCAACGTATATCATCAGTAGGATTTCCCCCATACAATCCATAAAAACGGTATAGTTTTATGAATAGGGATTGTTAGTACTATATAGAAAAATATTGTAAATCAACGTGTTACCTCTCACCCCCAGCCCCTCTATCTCATTCTGATTATTTCAAACTTTGGTTTCGATGAATCTTCGATTTCCAAAGGAGAGGGGAGAAAAAGTTCAATGTTATCGGAGTGGCTGAAGCTGTCCGAAAAGGTCGTTTTTGAATGGAGTTGCATTTTTAAATTATTGAAAACAAAAGTTTTATATTTTAAAAAACCACTAAAATCAGACTTTTCGGACAGCTTCCTTGGGGTGAGGG
>JAUNTM010000032.1:8344-25360 GCA_030538675.1 Capnocytophaga sp. | reverse complement strand
GAATCAAACCGCAAAGCGAATCAAACGCCGAAAGGCAATCAAACAACATAAAAACACCGATATAACCTCTAATTTATTAAAAATGAAAAAAATAGGACTATTAACTTTTATAGTATTGAGCGTGTCCGTACAGGCACAAGACAACCCCATTAGCACTGCCGTTCCGTTCCAAACCTTGCGGTCGGATGCCCGCTCGAATGCATTGGGCAACACCGCCGTAGCCACCCAAGCCGATGTGTACAGTCAGCTCAAAAACGCCTCCAAGTACGTGTTCTTGGAGCAAGACCTCGCCATTGCCTACACGCATACGCGATTTGCCAATTCCGCATTCAGCGATATGAGCGACAACAGCCTGCATTTGGTCTACCGCCGTAACCACCGCAGTGCGTGGGGCGGCAGCATCAACTACTATGATATGGGGAAATTACTGCTCAAAGACGGACTTGGCAATACCATAGGAGAAGGCAATCCGTATGATTTATCGGCTGATTTGTCTTATTCGTTGTTGCTGTCCGAAACCTTTTCGATGGGCATCACGGGGCGTTTTCTCAACACCCGCCTCGAAGGCATTCAGTACCGGAGCATCGGGACGGCATTGGCTTTTGACCTTTCGGGATTTTACCGGTCGGCAGAGGGGCAGTTCGGCAGTTTCGGGCTGGTCAAGCGGCTCGGATTTTCGTTGCAGAACATCGGTTCGAAAATGAAATTTAACAACGACGAAAACGAGCAGTTTTTACCCACATCCTTACGTATCGGCGGAGGAATAACGCTGAGTAAAGCAGATTTGCACGCTTTTGACCTTTCGGCGGAAATTGGCAAAATCCTCGTACCGGAACAACAGGCCAATGGCACGCTGAGCAGCAAAAGTGCTTTTAGCGGTATGTTCGACGGATTTGGCAATGCTGCGTGGCTGTACAGCGGCGGTTTGGCATATACGTATCATCAGGCATTTACCTTACGCACAGGCTATTACGGCGAATCCGAACAAGCCGGCGGACGCAATTTTGTGGGCTTGGGCTTGGGCGTGCGGTTGGGCAAATTCGATTTTGATACTTCCTACACCTTCGGACTCGAAAGCGTACCGCATCCGTTGGACAACAATCTGCGGTTGTCGCTGGCTTTCAGAATAAATTAACCAAGTACGTTCTTACCTTTTTATACGTTAATCGTGAAGAGGCTGTCCTATTGTGGGCAGTCTCTTCTTTTTGTAGCAATACCGTGCAAAAACAATAAAAGCCCGACTCGTAAGCCGGACTTTTATTGACATAGTGATTGTGTTCTATGGAGTTTATTATTTTGTTCCTACTTCAAAATCGCCTTGTATCTGTACCTCATCACCGATGACAGCCGTCGGGAAATCACCCCCGATGTTGAAATCGGAACGCTTGATAACCGTAGTTACACGCAATCCGCTTACTGATTTTTTGTTCATCGGATTGACTGTTGTACCTCGGTTCTCGAGCAATACCGCTACAGGTTTGGTAACGCCATGCAATGTCAAATTACCATTGACAACGAATTTGTTTTTACCTTTTTTCTTGATAGATGTTGATACGAAATTCAGTGTTGGATATTTTTCAGCATCAAAAAAATCGGCGCTTTTCAAGTGGTTGTCTCTCGCTTCAACGTGTGTGTTGATAGAGTTGACTTGAGCCGAGAACGTTAGTTTGGCATCGGCAAAAGAAACGTCTGATGCTTGTACAGCCAAATCGAATTTGTCGAAATTACCCGTAACGTCAGCTACCGTCAAATGGCTCACTTTGAACTGGATACGTGAATGTGCAGGGTCGGCATGATACGTATTTTGTGCGAAAGAAACTGCGGCAAAAAGTACGCTTGCTACTAAAATCAATTTTTTCATTGGTATATTGTATTTAATAATTATGGGGCAAAGATATGGCGGTACAAAAAAGCGGACATTGATGTAGGTTAAGAAATTTGTTGGAGAAAGAAGTCCGTATTTCTGTTTCCTATGGGGTATCCTCTTGCGTAGATAATGCGTCTTGCCAAAATTCGATTTGGTTGTTTTGCAGTTTGAGTGTTGCTCTCTGCCCTGTCATATAAGCCCGATTGTCGGCGATGTGTCCTAAAGGGGCTCCGTAAATGATTGGGTAGCCGTAATGTCCTGCTATATCGGCTAGTATTTGGTAAGCATCTTTCCCGAAAGGCACCGAATTGTCATGCATTTGAGTAAAACTTCCTACGATTAGGGCTTTGAGTGGAGCTAATAATCCGTTGCGGTCGAGATTGCGAAGCATTCTGTCGATGTGATACAGATATTCGTCAAGGTCTTCGACAAATACTATTTTGCCTGCAGTGTCAATAGCGGATGGCGACCCCAAAAGACTGTACAGCACGGATAGATTTCCGCCTATAAGCGTGCCTTCAATATGCTGCGCTTGATGTACGTGCCGTGGGTCTGTCCAATGGTACGCATTGGGAATATGATCAAAAATATGTTGTAGCGACTGTAATGCTTCGGGGCTGTTGGTGCTAAGATTGACAGGCATCGTGGCGTGAATGCTGGGAATACCCAACGTATGCAAATGGGCGTGCAGCGCCGTAACATCAGAATAGCCCACAATCCATTTGTGATGCGTTTGCAAAGGTGAAAAATCGATATGGTCGAGTATTTGTACCGTACCGTAGCCTCCTCTGGCACACCATATACTATCTATTTCGGGATTATTCAGCATTCGTTGTAAATCATCAGCCCGCTGACGTATAGTGCCTGCAAATTGGTGTTCGGAAATGCCTATTGTAGCCCCGATTTCATACGTATATCCTTGTTGTTCAATCCATTGTATGGCCGGCATCAGCTCTTCGTAGGTGATGCTCCGAGCGGTAGAGAGTATTCCTATATGGTGTTTTGATTTATTTTTTTTAATATTACTCATAGATTTGATTAACATTTTTGAGTTATAGATTTAGTACTTTTGCGTAAGTAATAACAAATATAGAATAAAAAGATGAAAAAAATTATTTTGTTTGTCGGACTTATGGTGTCATGTGCTATTGCATCTGCCCAAGGTTCGTTGGAAGTAGGAAGTGCCCAACTCAATGCAGGACTTGGGGTAAGTGGCTGGGGCGTACCCGTGTATGTAGGTATTGATGTCGGTGTGCATGATGATGTAACCGTAGGTGCCGAAATATCGTACAGAAATGATACACAACGATTTGGCAACGGGAAAATCAAATACGGCGGCTTGGGTATCGGAGCTAATGGCAACTATCATTTCAACAATTTATTTGACTTGCCCACCGAATTTGATGTATATGCAGGTGCTTCATTGGTGTATATGACATGGACTCGCAATATATCGGGCGGTGCTTACTCAGGAGCTTTTGACCACTCATCGGGCTTGGCGATGCTTATCCAAACAGGTGGCAGGTATTTTTTTACAAATGATTTCGGGGTCAATGTGGAAGCCTTCGGTGGAAGTATGTTTGGCGCTAAAGCAGGCATTACTTATAAATTTTAAAACCAAACTCAAATATGCAGAAAAAGCGGTTCTGAAAAAGACCGCTTTTTTTGTGATTAGTGTAGTTACAACCTTATTTTACTCTGTACCAATATTGAGTACGCCCCATCAAAGAGATACCAACATAGCCTCTGAGCTTGAGTTTGTCATCACTCTCGAGAGTAATATAGCATTTGTATTCCTTCCCGTTTTTGGGGTCAAGAATTTTTCCGCCACTCCATTCGTTACCGTCTTTTTTAAGTCCTGAAATAATTACCAGTCCTTCGAGGGGCTTGTTTTTATTAGAACCCGAACAAGCGGTGCACGTCTTACCTTTGTTTTCTTTTTCTAATATTTCTTCAATTTGTCCGTAGACTTTGCCGTCTTTTTCGTAAATTCTTACGATTGACTTTTCCTTCCCCGTTTCGTCATCAATGGTTTTCCATTTACCGATGACACTTTGGGCTTCTGCCGTAAAAAAACCGCAAATAACGGTTACTAAAATACATACAATTTGTTTCATAGCGTTATAATTGTTATAATTATTAAAAATTAAAATTTTTCAAATATACAAAAAAAAATTGTCGTATACAAATCTTTTAAAAAAAACACCACTGCCGATATTTTGCTTATGACGAATAAAACTGTATTTTCGCATTTCAAAAAAAAGAATTATGGTCAGAATATCATTTGTAATAGGAATGCTTGCATGGACAATCCAATGTACTTCACAAGAACAGGCGCCCCCAACGTACAGCTATTCTCTTAGAGTCAATAAGTTATACGAATTGCCAAAATCATGCGACGAAACTTCGGGCTTGGAATACATTGACGGTAATATCCTCTCTGTCAACGACAAAGGAAATACGGAAGAGGTTTTTGTTTTTTCTGAAAAAGGAAAATTGCGGCACACCATCACGCTGGAAAACGCCAAAAACCACGACTGGGAAGACATCAGCAGTAATTCCGAATATGTTTTTGTGGGCGACATCGGCAATAATAACGCCACCCGAAAAGAATTGACTATTTATGCTTTTCCAAAAGAAAAACTTTCTGAAAAAGAAATTTCCGCCCAAACGATACATTTTTCGTACAAAAAACAAACTTCTTTTGAGAAATCCGTAAGAAACCATCCGTTTGATGCCGAAGCGATGTTTGCGTTGGAAAACGAACTCATCATTATCGGCAAAGACTGGACGTATACCAATACGTGGCTGTACCGCCTGCCTATCGAGTTTGGCGACACGGTGCACTCGTTATCCCCTAAGGAAGTCATCAAACTGGACGGACTTATCACCGGAGCTGATTACAATCCTGATACACAAATGGTTGCCTTCTGCGGATACAAAGGAAAAACCAATTATCTGTGGCTTTCCCGATACGAAAACGGTCGCTTTCTCGGGCAAATGTCGCAATATGAACTGGTCAAATTACACGGTGCTCAAATTGAGGGAATTACGTTCAAAGACGACAATACGCTCATCATTTCTTCGGAAATCACGAAAAAATTTGAACCTCAACTTTGGGAAATCCGCTTGCGGTAATTATTGCAGACGCAATTCCTGCCCCGCTTTTATGTTAGCATCCGAAAGATTGTTCAATTTCATCAAATCATCAACCGAAACTTTCGTTTCACGAGAGATTTTGTAAAGCGTATCGCCCGCTTGAACGATGTAAAATTTCCCATCGGTCTGTTTTTTTACAGGCGTTTTACGGATACCGAGGACTTGCTCATCGTATTGATGTAAATTGTATTTGTGAATCAATGAGATAAGTTTCTGCGGATATTTCGGGTCGGTGGCGTAGCCTGCTTTGCGAAGTCCGTGAGCCCAACCCTTGTAATCACCGGGGTCGAGGTCAAACAGTGATGCGTAGCGGCTTCGGTTGACCAAAAAAAGCGAATGGTCTTCAAACGATTCGTCGGGGTGCTTGTAACGGCGGAAGCATTCGCCTTTTTCGTCATCATCATGGGTGATGGTGCGTCCCTCCCACCCTGCGTGGCATTTTATCCCAAAATGGTTGTTGCCGTAGCGTGCCAACCGTCCCTGCCCCGAACCGCTCTCCAAAATCGCCTGTGCCAACGTGATGCTCGCCGGGATTTTATAGCGTTGCATTTCCACCATTGAAATATCTTTATATTGCTCGATGTACTGCCGAATGACGGCAGGCGTTACCTCCACCGCCGATGTTGCTACCAAATATTCATCTTCATCGTCTTCGTACTTATCATTTGATTTTGAAGCTGTTACAGGTTTTGTATTGATGGTTGTTTTGCCTTTTTTGGTGGGTTGTTGTGTACGTTGGGTTACTTTAGTAGGATTTTTTTTGCTCTTGGAATACCGCGGTGAGCAAGCTCCCAACACAAAAACGGACAGCAGTAAAAGGCTAATTTTCTTTATCATATATCAAATATTCTTTATTTTGTTTGCGAAGTTTCTGGTTCATCCCCTCAATTCCCTGCAAACCACCCGTATGAATCGCTAAAATTTTGGTGTTGGGAACAAAGAAACCTTTCTCCGAAAGTGCAAAAATAGCAAAAATCATCTTTCCCGTATATATAGGGTCTAACGGAATGTTTGTTTTTTGGTAAAAATCGTTCAAAAACCGTATTAATTCGTCCGAAACTTTGGCATATCCGCCGAAATTATAGTCGTGAACGAGTTGCCAATTCGTTTTTTCTGTATATTTTTTGATGACTTCGGAAAGAAACCGTCCGTTGAGAGCGGGAAATCCGAGTACTTTTTGATGGTCAAAACTGCTGTTAATAAGTCCCGAAACGGTTCCGCCCGTACCTGAAGCACAGCAAATTACGTCAAAATCACGGTCGGCTTCCGTTAGAATTTCTTCACAGCCCCGCACCGCCCATTCGTTTGTACCGCCTTCGGGAACGATGTACGGATTGCCCCCCAATTGCTCCCTAAGTTTGCTTAAAAACGGTTCGGTATGTTTGTAGCGGTATTCTTCACGCGACACGAATAGCAGTTCCATTCCGCAATTTTCGGCAAAACTTAGCGTTGGATTTTCGTTTATTTTAGAAAATAATTCCTCCCCGCGGATAACGCCAATGGTCCGAAAACCGCATAACTGTCCTGCCGCTGCCGTTGCCGCAATATGGTTGGAATACGCACCGCCAAAGGTAACGAGCGTGTCTTTGCCTTCGGCTTTTGCCTGACTGATATTATACTTCAGTTTTCGGAATTTGTTGCCCGATACGTGCGGATGCGTTTTGTCTTCACGCTTGATTGTCAATGTGATACCGCTCGGAAGCGTAATAGGAACCGGTTGGTTGGGAATGGTTGGTTGGGTGAACATTTTTATCTTGCTTTTTTACAAAATATATTAAACCTATGCTTTATTTAGTATTTTCCTGTTTATAAAAACCGTACTTGGAAATTCAATTTTATGTAATCCCCTTCTTTTTCATTGACCTCGGAACAATCCAGAATTCTCCCGAAATCACATCTGTCAGGCTTACTGTCGGGATAATCTATTTTTGTATTTTTCAATAAATAATCTTGAAAATCATTCCAATTATAAATGTGGTAACAAACCAAATCACCATCTTTTTTCACGATAATATACCCTCCATTGGCATTAAATGTTCCCGTCCATACTTTCCCTGCTTTCATTCCCAATGCGGCATCTGTCAAAAACCGTTTTACTTTATAATCATAAAAATTAGGATTGGTTTCTACCGCAAAATTACAGGGATTTTCTTTCGTTAACCCCCCAACCAATTCATTTATTTTATTCGTCTTTTTCATATACGAACCGAGGATAATATGTCCCATTATTTCAGGAAGTTTGCTGTCTATCAGTTCCATATTAGATGAAAACACAGGGCTATCGGCTTTTTGAAATACCAATTTGTAATTATTCTCCTTCAGCCATTTAATTCTTTCGCCGTAAGTTTCCAAATTGTTTACTTTCAGTTTTTTATCTTTATCTAATGACGGTATTATTTGATAAACGAAATTGGTTTGTTTACTGGCGTTGAATAAGGTAGGTTTACTACCTATAAAAGATTTTATGCTAAAGCCTAAAAGCGGTTCATATTGGGTTATGGGGTCGTGAATAACAATTCTTATGTCGGCAGTTTGCTTTCTTTCGTCAGATAAGGATTGTGTATGGAATTTATCTAAAATACTTCCTGCAAAGTCTAAATTAAATGCTCTTTCACCTGTTTTTCCTTTTGCAATACCCTCATAAAATTTTTCACTGATTTCTAAGGCTTCGGATACAGGAATTTCTGCTAGAATTTTTCCGTTTTCTTCTTGTATGATTATTTTTTCATTACGGATATACTCGTAATCTTTTCCTTTACCTCGGATTATTTTGAGTATTTGATAAAAAATATTTTCGTTTTTATTGAGGTCTTTGTCTGCTGCATAAATTTTTCCTTCTGCGAGCAATTTTAAGAATGTATAAAATTCGCTCCATTCTCCTTTGTTTCCTTTTATCATATTTCTATTTCTTTAGATGGGTAATCTTCACTCTCCCAAACCCTTCCATTATAAGACACTTGGGCTACAAAATTATTTTCTTCATCTACTATCCGACCTCCAATCCATGAAGAACTACCTAAGTCATAAAAATCAATATACCTCCTACAAAGTTCACTTGCTTCTTTAAAACAACTAACCTGATAATATATAAAATGCCGAGGTTTTTCAAGTTCTTCAAGTTGTACATTTCTCGAAGATTGATAAAACCGTCCAATATCAATTTGAGAACCTAAACTAACAAATAAAGTTTGGTTATATTTTGCTAACGTTTTCATTTGATTTTTATTTTGATTGTTTTTAAAATTTCTTTTGCCGTTGCTTGTATTGCAGGTACAGCAACGGAATTTCCAAATTGTTTATATGCCGACGCATCAGCAACGGGAATTATATAATTATCTGAAAAACCTTGCAATCGTGCCCATTCTCTTGGTGTCATTTTTCTAATTCCTTGCCGGTTTACTTCTCCTTTAATACGGGTTGTGGGCGTGAAATCAGTAATTCTGTGGTCTAAAACTAAATTTCCTTCCCTCCCCATTCCACCGCATACTATCGCATTTGCGATTCCGTCATCAGGTATAATTTTGTAGCCAAATCCATTGCCTTTACTTTCATGACGTGCCTTGTGATTTTCTAAGGTTTTAATATATTGTGTTGAAAGATAATATTTTGTAGGCGGAACTGTTTTTTCCTTTACGTCTGCAAAAGTCACTTTTTTCACTATTGGTTTTGGATAAATAAATTCATTTACATTCATATCTGGATGAAATCCTGCAATATAAATTCTTTCCCTATTTTGTGGAACTCCGAAATCTTTGGCGTTCAATATTTTGGGTTCAGGAACAAAATAACCTAAATCATTTCGTAAAACATTGAGAATTGTCGCTAACGTTTTACCCCCATTATGATTTACCAATCCTTTTACATTTTCCAAAAAAATGGCTTTTGGTTGTTTGCGTTTAATAATTTCGGCAACCTCAAAAAAAAGTGTTCCCCGAGTGTCTTCAAAACCACCACGTTTTCCTGCAATAGAAAATGCCTGACACGGAAAACCGGCACAAAGCACATCAAAGTCATCGGGAATGTATTGCTTTGTTTCTTCTTTGGTAATATCACCAAACGGCACTTCTCCAAAATTGGCTTTGTATGTTTTTTTAGCTTCTTTGTCCCATTCGCTTGTAAAAACGCACTTTCCGCCTAAGTTTTGCAATGCCAAACGGAAACCGCCAATTCCTGCAAACAGGTCGATAAATTTGAATTTCGGATTTTCCGTTGGCGGAAACGGTACGTCAATAGTATCAAAAATTCCATACTGAAGGGCTTCTTCGGCAACTTCCAATGTAATTTCTTCTTTGGGATACTTGTATTCCAAGATTTCTTTGGTAAACGTAACAGCTTCTTTCTTATATGGTTGAGAAACTCCATTTTCCGAATTATGCAAATAATGGGTCAGAACAGCCTCCCTGTTATTTTCGGGTTCAACTAATTTTATCCTAAACCGTTTATCTCCAAACGTTTCCAAAGAAATTTTTTCTTTTAAGTCCATTTTCAAATTCTTAATCTCATTTTCTATTTGCAACACGCAAGTTAGTAATTTTTTTTCGATGTCTTTGCTCCAAAAACGCAATACCGTCCACCCCTGTTTTGAGAGTTTTTCATTAACTTCTTTATCGCGTCCAATATTTCTTTCTATTTTTTTATTCCAAAATTCTTGGTTTGTCTTGAGGTCATTTTTCCGTTTGTGCCAATCCTTCCCGTGCCAAAACTCTCCGTCAACAAAAAGCGCAAGCTTTATTTTTTTAAATGTCAGGTCTGGTTTCCCGAAAACGGTTTTGTCGTTTTTACGGTAGCGGTGTCCCCGTGCAAACAATGTCTTAGCCAACAAAAGCTCGGGTTTTGTTCCCGTGGATTTGTTGGCTTGCATATTTTTTCTTCTTTGCTCTTTGGTCAGTCTGTCCACATTGCAAAGTTATTCATTTTATTTGAAGAAGAATTTTCGGAAGCTCGATTTGGTATGCTATCTCACACCTCCGCCAAAATCTCCAACAAAAACTTCCAGAATTTCTGTACCGAAGCAATATCGACCCGTTCGTCGGGCGAATGTGCTCCTTTGATGGTCGGTCCGAAGCTGATCATTTCCATTTGCGGATAATTCTGCCCCAAAATACCGCATTCCAATCCGGCGTGGCAGGCGACTACATTGGGTTTTTCGCCGAAAAGCTGTTCGTATTTTCCTTTCATCAATTGTAAAATGTACGAATCGGCATCGGGTTCCCAGCCCGGATACGCTCCGCTGAAACCGACTTCCAATCCTGCCAGTTCAAAGGCACTCCGCAAAGCATTTGCCAAATCAAATTTTGCCGTTTCCACCGACGAACGCGTAAGACACTTTACAGAAATTTCACCTTTTTTAATGATAACATTGGCGATATTATTACTCGTTTCCACCAAATTTTCAATGGTTTTGCTCATCGCATATACGCCGTTGTGTGCGGTGTACAAGGCTCTTAAAAATCCTTCTTGAACGCCCAAATCCATTACTTTTTCAGGAATCGAAACGGTTTCGGCAGTAATTTTCACTGTTGGCTCTATGGGTTGCAGTTCTTTTGTAATTTGAGCTGCCAATTCTTTGAAATCAAGTTCAAAAGCCGCTTTGTGAATGCTATCTACTACAATGATAGCTTCGCTTTCGCGGGGAATGGCATTCCGCAATCCGCCGCCGTGCAGTTCGGCAATCCGCAGTCCGTAATTCTCAAATCCGTCGAAAAGCAAGCGGTTCATTATCTTGTTGGCATTGCCTTTTTGCAGATGGATTTCCATACCGCTGTGTCCGCCCTGCAATCCTTTTACGGAAATTTTGTAAGCCGTAACATTCTCAGGAACAGCTTCTTCCGTATAGCTTCGGGTAGCGGTAACATCTACGCCGCCGGCACAGCCTATGTCGATTTCGTCATCTTCTTCGGTATCGAGATTGAGCAAAATCTGTCCGTGTAGCAGTCCGCCTTTGAGTCCCATTGCTCCGGTCATTCCGGTTTCTTCATCGATGGTAAACAGAGCTTCCAATGGCGGATGGGCGATATCGTTACTTTCTAAAATCGCCATAATCGCTGCCACACCGATGCCGTTATCCGCTCCGAGCGTAGTTCCGTTGGCACGCACCCAGCCGTTATCTATCAGCATTTCAATACCTTGCGTAGCGAAATCAAATACCGTATCATTGTTTTTCTGATGCACCATATCCAAATGCGACTGCAACACTACGGGTTTTCGGTTTTCCATTCCGGGCGAAGCGGGCTTGCGGATAATGACGTTTCCGACTTCGTCTTTAAAGGTTTCCAATCCTAATTTTTTGCCGAAATCGAGCATAAAAGCAATGACTTTTTCTTCCTTTTTGGAAGGCCGGGGTACGGCATTGAGGTCGGCAAAATTATTCCAAAGTGCCGTCGGTTCGAGTTTGCGTATGGGGGTGTTCATGGGGTTAGGTTTTAGGGTCTTTTCAATAAATAAAATCAATTGTAGACGAAATTTTTCCATTGAAAAATTTGTACTTTTACAATCAATTTACGAAGTAACAAAATTATTTCTACTTATGAAAGTCAAACGGTCATTTTTTACATATTTTTTTCTTTTGCTATGGTTGGGAATTTGGGTTTGGTTTCGTGCCAGCCCGATGGCAGCGGAACGTTATTACAGCCGGGGTATTTATCCGCCAATCGCTACTATCCAGCATTTTGTGTGGGGTTGGATTCCTTTTTCGGCAGGCGATGTGCTGTACACCGTTGCAGCGGCGTTCGCTTTGTATTTTGCAGGGCGTTATTTTCGGTCGATATGGCAGCATCCATTGTGGTTTTTCGGTAAGATTTTTCGGGCTTTGGCATGGGTTTTCGTGCTGTTTTTTTCCCTTTGGGGATTTAATTATTTCCGGATGCCGTTGGGGTACGATTTTCCTAAAAAACCACCGCTTACCGCCGAGAAACTCATGGCAGCAACCGACATTATCGTACAGAAATCCAATGACTTACATCGGGAATTAGCCACGTCGGATAGCGTAAAGGTCAATTTTCATTATACAAATGATGCGGTTTACAAATTGGCTGCTGCATGCTATCCGTTGGATACCAGTAATTTAAAAACCAATAATTACCGATTTCCGAGCGTAAAACCGTCGTTGTACAGCACGGCTCTTACGTATATGGGATATAGTGGCTACCTCAATCCGTTTACGAACGAAGCGCAAGTGAACGGACGGATGCCGGGCTATGCCACACCGCATACGGCTTGCCACGAAATCGCCCACCAAATGGGATATGCTGCTGAAAATGAAGCAAATTACATCGGGTTTGTAGCGGCGTACCGAAGTGATGACCCTTATTTCCGTTACAGTGCGGCACTTTTTGCCCTCCGCCAACTTTTGGCTGACGTAAAGCGGACAGACCCCGAAAAATACGCTGTATACATCGCCCAACTCAATCGGGGAATTTTTGAAAATTATACCGAAGTCCGCCGCTTCTGGCAACAGTACGAAAACAAAGCCGAGCCTGTTTTTAAAACGGCTTACGACACTTTTCTCAAAGCCAATAAGCAATCGCAAGGCATACAGAGTTACTCGATGACCACCAATTTGCTGGTAGATTATCTTTTAGAGGAAAAAGAAATTTATAAATAATCGAATTATTGTATCTTTGCCTTATATCCGAAGATTATGTTACTGTCCAAACGCACCACCTTTAAGGTTATTTTCAGTTATCTGCTGTTAGTATTACTATCGGTAATAGTGGGAAGCATTATTTATAATGAGATACAGAAACTTACGTTTATCGAGGACAAACATGAAACCGACCGCATGAACATCATCCGGTTTGGCAATATTCTGGCACTGATGTACGAAACGGAAAGTGCCGGACGAACCGCCGTACAATCGGAAGATATGGAAGGTTTGCAGAATTTTGTAAACAAAAATAGCAGTCTTCAAGATGATATAGCCCAATTCAAAAGTAACATCCATTCGCCCGAACATCGGCAAATGCTTGACAGTGTACAGTATTTAATCCAACTGAAAAACGAAAATATCAAAGCCCTCAAAACCTTGCAAGACAGCGACAGCTCATCAAGCGTCATCCGCACGGCTATAAGGCAGCTCACAAGCGTTGAACCTGTGGATATGTCTGTTTTTTTGAAAGATATTGCTATCGAACCCGCAACCGAAAAAAGAAAAAATACCGAAATAAGAGCTATTCTTGACAAATATAAAAATGTAGAACTGCCCTCGCTCCGGTCGCAAAAACAAATCGATTCGGTCATCGCGCAAACCAAAAAAATACTCAATTCTGCCGAACAGAACTATTCCAAACAACGCCTCGAACTTATCGAAAAATCAAAAATGCTGTGGGAAAATGATTTGCAGATTTCTGACAAAATACGGCAAATCCTATATGCTTTCGAGTCGGAAATCATCCATAATTCGCAATTATTAAGCGAAGAACGACAAATTCTTTTCGAAAAAAGTAAAACTACATTGCAAATTGCCTCTATCATTGCTATCTTTGTTATTGTTATTTTTTCGTTATTAATTCTTAATGATTTCCTAAAAGTACAGCGGTTCCGGCAACAACTCGAAGTCGCCAACCGACGCTCACAACGGCTCTTGAAAAGCAGAGAACAACTTATCTCTATGGTGAGCCATGATGTGCGTACGCCACTAAGTACCATTGTAGGATATACGGAACTCTTACGCAATCAAAGCCAATCCGAAAAGGAAAAAAACTACGTGAGCCACATCAGTAGTGCTTCGCATTTCATCACCAAACTCGTAGATGAACTGCTGGACTACAGTAAGATAGAAGCGGGTGTGATTACACTCGAAAAAGTGCCTTTTACCATAACAGAACTCGTTGAAGAAGTGGCAAATAACGTAAAAGCAAGCCATGCCGACAAACCTGTGAGCTTGGCTATCGAAGTAGATGATTACTTACGCCACAAGAGTTTTTCGAGTGATTCGTACCGCATCAAGCAAGTACTGTACAACCTACTGTCCAACGCTTTCAAATTTACCGAAAAAGGCAATGTCCGTATACGGGTAGAAAGCGCCGTTTCTGACACTTCGCATCACCTTATTGCAATCAGTGTAACCGATTCGGGCATCGGAATACAAAAAGAAAAACAAGAACATGTGTTTGAAGAATTTGCACAAGCTGACGAACAAATTTCACAAAAATATGGCGGTTCGGGATTAGGATTGCATATCTCGAAAAAACTTGCACAATTGCTCAAAGGCGACATCACCCTCCAAAGTGAATACGGTGTAGGAAGTACGTTTACATTTACTTTTGAAGCCGACCTTCTGCCTGCCAAATCCAAAACAAACACACTCTGGAATTCGACCAAAAAAGCCAACGAAATCACTATTGCTATCATAGATGATGATGAGACTATCCTCCAACTCATCGGCGAACTGCTACAAAGAGTAAGCATCCAGTTTGCAACTTTTGACAACGGAAAAGATGTGTTGGCTTCTGTGCAAAAACGCGATTTTGACATGATTATCACCGATATACAGCTCCCGGGCATGAACGGATTTCATTTCATTACCCTCTTCAACGAAACCTATACCGAACGCACAATTCCCGTCATCGCCATCACAGGCCGCAAAGATGTTCCCGAAAATTTCTATACCGAAAGCGGATTTGCAGGCATGCTTGCCAAACCCTTTTTGCCCAAACAGTTCTATGACAAATTGCATCATTATTTTCCAAATCTGGAACTTAATACCATCGTAACTGACGAGAATGTTTCCCAAAAAATATCGGCAGATTATCGCCCTGAAGTACTTAGCCAATTCATGGGGGATGATACCGAAGGGATTCGTTCGGTATTGGAATTATTTATGGACGATTCTGTTAAAAATATCCAAATATTACAGACAGCATCGCTACAAAATGACCTTCCCACAATACGCCACACCGCACACCGAATGCTTTCCATGTTCGGGCAAATCAACGCTGTACGCGAAACCGAAATTCTCCACAGTCTCGACCGGATGGACACTGAAGACAACTCTATTATCAGACAGAAAATCAATGAATTAAACCGCTTGTTTACAGACGAATGCCGCCCGTTGGTAATGCATTATTGCCAGTCATTATCATAATCGGTTCTTTTTCGCAATACTTTTATCTTAATTATTTTTTGGAGTTCGTTTTTTTTCGTATTTTAGCACACTGAAACTAATGAAGTTATTATGAAAATTTACAACCAAACACCACCAAACCAACCCAACTTAAAGAAAATCATCCCGTTAGCTGTTATCGGACTCTTTTTAATCATCTTTTTATTAAAATCAACTTTGACCATCGGTTCAGGAAAATCAGGGGTCATGTTCAAGCCTTTCGGAGGCGGTGTCGTAGTTGATGAAGCTCCGCTCAAAGAAGGCTTTCATATCATCGCACCGTGGAATGACGTTATCATATATGACATTCGTCAGCACGAAATTTCTGAAAAAATGCGTGTACTTTCGTCCAACGGACTTGAAATTATGCTCGATGCTACGATATGGTTTCAGCCCGTGTCCGAAAAATTGGGCTATCTCCATAAAGAAAAAGGCGAAGAGTACGAAGACCGCATTATCCGTCCTGCCATCCGCTCAGCCACCCGAAGCGTCGTAGGCCGCTATACGCCCGAACAATTATATTCGACCAAAAGAGATGCCATCCAAATCGAAATTTTTCAAGAAACCCGCAAAATTCTTGAAGAACAATATGTGCAGCTCAACGAAGTTCTCGTCAGAGATGTTACGCTTCCCGAAACAATTAAATCGGCAATCGAAGCCAAACTCAAACAAGAACAAGAGTCGCTCGAATACGAATTCCGTTTGGAAAAAGCTAAAAAAGAAGCTGACAGACAGCGTATCGAAGCCGAAGGAAAAGCACAGGCTAACCACATTCTCAACGCTTCATTAACCGATAAAGTACTGCAAGAGAAGGGAATAGAAGCCACCATACGGCTTTCTAATTCGCCAAACTCTAAAGTCATTGTTATCGGAAATGGAAAAAATGGAATGCCCCTCATATTAGGGCAACAATAAACTTGAAATATATAATCAACTGAAAATAGTTCCGCAAGGAGGAACAAAAACTTTAAAAAATTTTAAACCAAATGAAAATTACATTAGCAGTATTAGCCGCCGGACTGGGCAGCCGCTTCGGTTCGGACAAACAGCTCGAAGACATTAACAACGGCAACACGCTCTTTGATTACAGCATTTACGATGCTCTCGAAGCCGGATTTACCGATGTGGTGATGATTATCCGCAGCGAAATCGACGACTTGGTGAAGCAGCACATGACAAGCCGCTTTGAAGGACTGAGCGTATCGTATGTTTACCAAGATAAAATGGCTCCCGAAGGTATCGAACGCCTCAAACCGTGGGGAACGGGGCATGCTATGCTTTGTGTCAAAGATGTGGTGAAAAATCCGTTCCTTATCATCAACGCCGATGATTACTACGGAAAAGATGCTTTCGTACACATGGCAAAAGCCTTGAAGTCGGGCAAAGAAAATACATTTTTCTCCGCCGGCTACCGACTTCGTAACACCCTGAGCGCCAACGGAACCGTATCGCGTGGCGTATGCAAAGTTGATGATAAAAACAACCTGCAATCCATCGTGGAAGCTACCAAGCTGCACGCTATCGACAGTACCACCGTACTTGATGATGACAGCGGCATCAAATACAGTATTGACGAGTTTGTTTCGATGAATTTCTGGGGATTTACGCACGAAGTTTTCGGTATTTCCGAAAAACTTTTCGCCCAATTCGTTGAAGAAAACAAAAATAATCCGAAATCGGAATTTTTCATTCCGCTCATCGTGCAGCATTTTATCGAAAAAGAAAATTACAACGTGGAAGTGTTGCCCAACAACGATGCTTGGTTCGGAATGACGTACCGCGAAGATCTCGAAATGGTACGTAAAGAAATCGCCTCGTTAGTAAAAGAAGGAAAATATCCCGTGAAATTATAATTTTTAAGGGGTTAGGAATTAGGAGTTAGGTTTTA
>JAUNTM010000032.1:0-8334 GCA_030538675.1 Capnocytophaga sp. | reverse complement strand
TCCTGAACCCTAACCCCTGACCCCTAAAACCTAAAACCTAACCTCATGCTCCAAACAGCTATCAAAATCGCCCCTTTATTTGACGTAAAAGGCGATATCCAGTCCGTAAAACCTTTCGGAAACGGACATATTAATTATACTTTTTTGGTAACAACCACCGAAAGCGAATACGTGCTGCAAGGCATCAACACGGCAGTATTCAAAAAACCGTACGCCATCATCAGTAATATCGAACTCTTGTGGGAGACCGAACCTTCTAACAGCATCATTCTCAACATGATACCTCTAAAAGAAGGCGGTTATGCCACCGAAGCCGAAAGTGCCGTCTGGCGTACCGTACCGTTTGCCAAAGGCTACACGGCGTTTGAGTTCGTGCAGGAAGCGTGGCAGGCGGAAAAAGCGGCTTCGGCGTATGCGACTTTTATCAAAACATTTGAAAAAATAGATACCTCGAAACTGCTCGATACCATCCCCGATTTCCACAACGGACTAATGCGTTACCAACATTTGGAAGAAGCCTACGCCCAAGCCAAACCCGAACGCAAAGAGAAAGCCGATGGTTTGTATCAATACGCCAAAGACCACAAAGTTATTTTTGACAGTGTGAAAAAAGCGGTTGAGCAAGGCGACATCCAAATCCGCGTAACACACAATGACACCAAAATTAACAATGTGTTAATAAACGACCAAAATCCTGATGACTTTAAAGTTATCGACCTCGATACGGTTATGCAAGGAATTTTGTTGTACGATTTTGGTGATATGGTTCGCACATCGGTCAGCCCGACTAACGAAAACGAACCCGATGACAGCAAAATCGTGTTCAACGTATCGTTCTTCGAAGCTATTTGCAAAGGTTTTTCAGTGATGAAAGATGTGATGACCGAGACCGAGAAAAAAATGATTTTAGACGGTGCTAAATATATGATTTTTATCATCGGAGTACGCTTTTTGACTGATTATTTCAATAATGATATTTACTTCAAAACACATTTCCCCGAAGAGAATTTCATCCGTGCGAGAAACCAATTTGTACTCTTGCAACGCTTAGAAGAGAAAGAAACTGAATTGCGTGCCATTACGCAAAAGTATTTCGGATAAGAACATCCATTATACGATTTGACTCTATAAGTGATTCATTGTAAAGCAATTATATAAATAAAGTGAAATTATTTGTATAATTGCTTTCTTTTTTGCACAAAATTATTACCTTTGCATCTCATTAGTCATCAAAAGATGGCTTTGCCAAGTTCATTTGAATCTTTAAATGCGTTTCGCTTATAATATTCCCAACTTAGAAATACGACCATAAATTATAAACACCACGGGAATGTGAAAGTGGAAACGCCTACGATAGTAAGCGTGGGCGTTCCTTTTTGCTTTGTGGTGTGCCTTTGGTCGGGCTTTCAATTCAGGCAATTAGGAATTAGCCTACGCTGGTTTTTTAGGGCATATATGTTTCCAAAAAAAAAGCCGCTTTATCTGCACAAAACATTAATTATAAGCCATTTATAATTTTAATTAAATTACAAAAAAAACTATTTTGCAATCCAAAATATGGATGCGGCATTTTCACTAATAGTAATTTTCCATCGGTTGGATGTCTCTAATTTTCTAAAAAAATCAGAAAAATGATGCTATTATTATTTCTTTACAAATGAAATGCGTAACTTCGTAACCTGAATTTTTCGAACAAAAAAATAAACATTTTAAAGATGAGTAAATACGATATTATTGTATTGGGAAGCGGGCCGGGCGGTTATGTTACAGCTATCCGTGCTTCACAATTGGGATTCAAAACCGCTGTAGTTGAAAAAGAAAATCTTGGGGGCGTATGTCTAAATTGGGGATGTATCCCTACCAAAGCACTCTTAAAAAGTGCCCAAGTGTTTGAATATCTGAAACATGCGTCGGATTACGGGCTAACCGTCAAGGAATTTGACAAGGACTTTGATGCCGTGGTAAAACGCAGTCGCAGCGTTGCCGAAGGAATGAGCAAAGGTGTGCAATTCTTGATGAAAAAAAATAAAATTGACGTCATAGAAGGCTACGGAACACTCAAAAGCGGTAAAAAAATTGATGTAAAAGCCGCCGACGGAACGGTTACGGAATACAGTGCTGACCATATCATCATTGCTACCGGGGCTCGTTCGCGTGAGTTACCGGCGCTTCCGCAAGACGGCAAAAAGGTAATCGGCTACCGTGAAGCCATGTCGTTGCCCTCGCAACCTAAAAAATTAATTGTAGTAGGCAGCGGAGCTATCGGCATTGAGTTTGCTTATTTTTACAACGCACTCGGTACAGAAGTTACGATTGTGGAATTTATGCCCAACATCGTGCCTGTGGAGGATGAAGAAATATCCAAACAGCTCGAACGCAGTTTTAAGAAAAATGGCGTAAAAATCATGACCTCAGCGGAAGTTACCAAAGTAGATACTTCAGGCAACGGCGTAAAAGCGTTCGTGAAAACTGCCAAAGGCGAAGAAATACTCGAAGCTGATGTATTGTTATCGGCGGTAGGTATCAAGACAAACATCGAAAACATTGGTCTGGAAGCGGTAGGAATCGCTACCGACCGCGATAAAATTTTGGTGGACAAATATTATCAAACCAACGTACCGGGCTATTACGCTATTGGCGATGTTACCCCCGGACAGGCGTTGGCTCACGTAGCCTCGGCTGAAGGGATTCTGTGTGTTGAGAAGATTAAAGGGATGCACGTGGAACCGCTTGACTATGGCAACATCCCGGGCTGTACGTACTGCACGCCCGAAATCGCTTCGGTGGGGCTTACCGAAAAACAAGCCAAAGAAAAGGGCTACGAAATTAAAGTTGGTAAATTCCCTTTCTCGGCTTCAGGAAAAGCCAAAGCTGCGGGAACACCCGACGGATTTGTCAAAGTTATTTTTGATGCCAAATACGGCGAATGGCTTGGTTGCCACATGATAGGTGCCGGCGTAACCGATATGATTGCCGAAGCTGTGGTAGCTCGCAAACTGGAAACTACCGGACACGAAATACTCAAAGCCGTACATCCACATCCAACGATGAGCGAAGCTGTTATGGAAGCTGTAGCGGCTGCTTACGATGAAGTTATCCATTTGTAAACCAAATAATTACAAGCAAAAAGACTACTCTTTCGGGTAGTCTTTTTGCTTTTTGACCGTTGGCATATTCATTGTTTTATCAATCGGCAAGCGCAAAGCGAACCATCCCGTCAGCATCAATTGTAGTGAGCTTGACACGCTGCAACGTATTAACCCAATCGGGATTCCAGGGAGCTTTTACTTTTATGTAATTTTCGGTAAATCCGTGAATGTAGCCTTTTTTGTTTTCGCCTTCAAAAAGCACCGTATGCTCTGTACCTAATTGGCTTCTGTAGAACGCATTACGCTTTTTGGCCGACAATCCTCGAAGCATTTTGCTACGTTTGGCACGCACCGCATCGGGTACGGCACCATTCATTAATACAGCTTCTGTATTATCGCGTTCCGAATAGGTAAATACATGCAAATAGGAAATATCCAATTCACTCAAAAAGTGGTAGGTTTCCAAAAAATGCGCATCCGTTTCGCCCGGAAAACCCACAATCACATCCACGCCAATGCAGGCATGTGGCATCATTTGTTTTATTTTGGCAACTCTATCCACGTAAAGGTTACGTAAATAACGGCGTTTCATTTTTTTTAGAATTTCATCGCTTCCACTTTGCAACGGGATGTGAAAATGAGGTACAAAACGATGACTTTCAGCTACAAATTCAATGGTTTCATCTTTCAACAAATTTGGTTCGATAGATGAGATGCGAAGCCGTTCAATCCCCTCAACCGCATCAAGTTCTTTTACCAAATCCAAAAAAGTATGTTCGTGTTTTTTATTGCCAAATTCACCTTTGCCGTAATCGCCAATATTGACGCCTGTGAGCACGATTTCTTTGATGCCTTGAGCGGAAATAGAACGTGCGTTTTCCAAAACATTACTTACCGTATCGCTTCGTGAAATTCCTCTTGCCATGGGTATGGTGCAGTATGTACACTTATAGTCGCAACCGTCTTGCACTTTGAGAAATGCCCGCGTACGGTCGCCTATCGAATAACTGCCCACATAGAAATCCGTTTCGGATATTTCGCATGAGTGTACTTGTCCTTCGTTATTTTTGGTAAGGTCGTCAATGTATTGGGTGATGTCAAACTTTTCTTTCGCTCCGAGAACCAAGTCCACTCCGTCTACCGCCGCGAGCTCTTCAGGTTTGAGCTGTGCGTAGCAACCTACTGCCGCCACGAAAGCCTTGTCGTTGGTCTTGAGGGCTTTTCGTACGATTTGCTTAAACTGACGGTCGGCATTCTCCGTTACCGAACAGGTATTGATGACGTATATGTCGGCAACTTCTTCAAAATCAACCTTTTCGTAACCTTCATTTTCAAAATCACGAGCTATGGTCGATGTTTCCGAAAAATTCAACTTACATCCTAATGTATAAAACGCAACTTTCTTTTTACTATCGGTGGCAACCATTGTATTTTCTCTCTTTATAAAACAACATGTATTTTGAGCCTGCAAAGATAAGGATTATTTTGGTTTGAAAGATTCCTGAAAAGTAAAGTATTTTTTTGAAATTAAAATTTCGGAATTCTCAAAATCTTCAAATTATCGTATCTTTGCAGACTATTTGTACCGAAAATGATACACAAAACAGCCGAACATATTAAAGAATTGTACGCCGACCGGCTTCCGGCGGTGTTGGTTTACCACAATTTACGGCATACGCAACGTGTGGTACGAAAGGTGCAGGAATTGGCTTTTGGCGAAGAATGCAACCATGATGACACGAAAGCGTTGGTCGTTGCCGCTTGGTTTCACGATGCCGGATACGTGAAGCAATATACTGAAAACGAACATATTGGAGCAGAGATGGCGGTGGCGTATCTCACGCAGGAAGGAGCGGATACGGCATTTACGGAAACGGTCAAAAACCTGATTTTGGTAACCCGCCCCGATGCGGTTCCCGTTACGCATTTGGAGAAAATCATGAAAGATGCCGATTGCAGCCATGTGGCATCATCGTATTATTTTGAAGTGGCGGGCTTGCTCAGAAAAGAGTTGGAATTGCACAAAGGGGAGAAAATCAATCCGCTTGAGTGGGAGAAAGAAAATCTCGGTTTTTTCCAAAAACACCATTTTTATACCGATACCGCACAACGCTTGTGGAACGGACAGAAAGCGGAAAATGAAAAAAAACTTACATTGCGGATAGCAAAAAAAGAAGAAAAATTGACGATGCAAGAGAAAAATGATATAAAAAAAAATGGGACGGGGGGTCGAAACCATGTTCCGTGTAACACTCAAAAACCATATCGAACTCAGTTCCATAGCCGATACCAAAGCCAACATTTTGCTTTCGGTCAACTCGATTATCATATCGGTAACGCTTGCCACGCTGTTGCCGAAGCTCGACTCGCCGTCCAATTCCTTTATGGTACTGCCTACGTTGGTGCTTATCGTTTTCAGCGTGATTACCATCGTGCTTTCGGTGCTTAGTACGCGACCCAACGTTTCCAAAGGAAATGCGACTCGTGAAAAAATCAAAAATAAAGAAACAAACATCCTATTTTTTGGCAATTTTTATAAAATGAAAAAAGACGATTTCGAGTGGGGTATCAACCACCTGATCGAAAACGAAGAGGTGTTGTACAACTCGCTGACCAAAGACCTTTACCATTTGGGCATTGTGCTGCACCGCAAATACAAACTCCTGCGGATAGCCTACACGGTTTTCATGTTCGGCATCATCATTTCGGCGTTGGCGTACATGGCGAGTTTTTATTACTTATCCCGTTTCTCACATTTATAATGACGTATGATTGACCAATTGTTAAATAACACATTTCAAGTAAAAATTTCATTCAAATCGCTATTGCCCGTATTGGAAAAAATGCTTGCCCAAGGCAGTAAATTACAGCGATTGCAGGCAGAATATGCCTTGTCTTTATTCGAGAAAAATCCGTTGCTTGCCGAAGGATTTTCTTCATTGGACGAGTGCGGAAACCTCCGCGATACAATCTCGGAATTAATGGAATTATTGTTCCCCAATGCACTGACAGACAATGAGATAAAAGTAGCTATCAACCCTATCGACAGGTCGGTGATATATGCGTCAAAGCGTTTTGAAAATATTAAAGAAACCGCGGAAAACGACCTGCTCGGTGAGATGCTCGGCATGCATGCGGATAAAGATATAACCAACCTGCTTTCGCTCTCAATTATTCTCAACGGATATTACGGATTTAATACCGATATGAAAGTCCCGAAAACGGTTACTGTCCGTGCTGCCGACGGAAAAGAAAGCAAATACCGCATGACGGCAAACGCCGATTTTCTTGACCTTTCGCCCAATGACAATGCGATAGAAATCACAGAAACCGCACTTGACGACATCATGTCCAACATCAGCAACCCGGAGTCATGGCTGTCGTATTTTCCGTCACAAAGCTGGAAATTAGAAGGATTTATGCTGCTCACGCTGACTGATATTACACTCGATGAAGAGATTGATGCCTTTAAAGAAAGTCTGATTACTATCCAAAATGATAGTGTTGAAAATGTCAATATCGACACTCATATTAAGAATATTTTTGGTATAGAAGAACTGTTGTTGGGGGCTGTTTTTGTGGATAAAGACCACTTGGTGTCGGGAAGTTTTGCCAAAGACAGAAGTCTAATTCTCAACGGAAAAGAACCTATCAACCTTGATGTTTCGGGAATGGAAGACATGTGGGAAGAAATGAAATCTACCGAAAAACCTTTGGTTATTCCCAATCTGGATTTGTACACCGAATGTGCGCACAACAGCGTTATATACAGGAATTTGCAATTGCAAAACATCAAAAGTATTGCTTTTTTTCCGATTCGCTTGGGCGATGATTTATATTCGATTATAGAAATCGCTTCGCCTCAAAAGAACAAAATCAACCCGATTAACATCTTCAAATTAGAAACGATATTGCCGTTCATTCGAAGTTTTGCCAACCGTTCGCTGGACGAAATGCGTAACCGCATCAATGCCGTGATACAGGAAGAATGCACCTCGATACATTCGGCGGTAAAATGGCGTTTTGAAGAAGAAGCCCTCCGTTTTTTGGCAGAAAAGCGACAGCATCGGCACCCCGTGTTCCAAGAAATAGTGTTTAATGAAGTCTATCCCCTGTACGGACAAGTTGATATTGTGGGGTCATCGCAAGCACGCAACAAGGCAATCCAATCGGATTTGGTCGAGCTGCTCACCCAAACCGGCCAGTTATTGGAGAACGTAACCAAAGGGCAAAGCCTGCCTTTCTACGAACAATTGCTTTTCGGAATACGTAGCATGATTACCGAGGTTCTTTCTGATTTCCAAGCAAATACCGAACAAAAAGTATCCGGTTATTTTGAACGGGAACTCTACCCTGTAATCACGTTTTTGAAAAAAAGCAATCACAAAGATGCGGTTGCCTTTCTCAAACAGATTGACCATAATTACACGCTCTACGTGGAACGCAAAAAATACGACGAAACGGTCGATGCCATTAACCGGTATCTGTCCGATTTTCTCGAAGAAAAACAAGAGGAAGCCCAAACCATATTTCCGCATTATTTCCAAAAATACAAAACAGACGGTATCGAGCACGATATGTACGTGGGGCAATCCATAGCACAAGGCAAAATATACCACGAAAGCATCCTTAGTAATTTGAGATTGTGGCAGTTACAAACCGTTTGTGAGATGGAAGCCCGCTATTATGCCATTCGCAATCAATATCCCATCGACTTAAAAGTTGCCTCGCTCATCCTTGCGTATGACATGCCGATGAGCATCCGTTACCGCATTGACGAAAAGAAATTCGATGTGGACGGTGCGTACAATGTCCGCTACGAAATCATCAAAAAACGAATCGACAAAGCCCATATAAAAAACACCGACGAACGGCTTACGCAGCCCGGCAAACTCGCCATCGTGTACGCCAACCGCAACACGGAACTCGAGTATTTGAATTATGTATATTTTCTGAAAAACAAAGGTTATTTCATTGGCGAAATCGAAATTCTCGAACTCGAAGATTTGCAAGGTGCGGTGGGGCTTAAAGCCATACGGGTAGAAATCAATGCAGAAATCAATTCGGAAATGAAAACGGCTGAAATACACGAAATTAAAGTATAACGCAGCCGTATACAGATGTTTTTACTACCTTTGCTCTTTGAGAAGATTGGAAATGGTTTGATGCCTTTGGCGTTTGGTGTGGTTTGATGCCTTCGGCGTTTGAAGTAGTTCGATATTGTTTGATTGCCTTCGGCGTTTGA
>JAUNTM010000151.1 GCA_030538675.1 Capnocytophaga sp. | reverse complement strand
GGAACAAACGAATGAGTCGTTTCCCCAACGATTTGCGTTCCGCCTGAATTTGAATTTGTCGTATTTTGATACCATTGGTAAATCAAATTTTCGCCCGAAGCGGTAACCGCCAATGTCGTTGCCGTTTCGTTTTGGCAATACGAAGCCCCGGCAGGCTGTGCGGTTATCGCAGTCGTTTCGCTGACGGTAATTTCCGCAACCGTAGACGTTTCCGTTCCGCAATCGCCACTCACAACCACATAATAATACGCTGAACCTGAATGAGTTGTCGGAGGAACAAACGAATGAGTTGTTTCGTTAAGAATTGCCGTTCCGCCTGAATTTGAATTGGTTGTATTTTGATACCATTGGTAAATCAAATTTTCGCCCGAAGCGGTAACCGCCAATGTTGTTGCCGTTTCGTTTTGGCAATACGAAGCTGAAATCATCGTTTCGGAAACTATTGCTGTTTTCGGGAGAACCGTAATCACAATCTCATCGCTACATCTTTTGAAATTCCCAAACCCGATAGCATTTGCAATGGAATACGTAATCGTAACTGTTCCGGAAGCGACTGCGGTTAGCAATCCGTTGTTATCAATGGTAGCTATTGTAAGATTTGAACTTTCATAAGTTCCCGAAGCAGCCGGCAAACCGTTCAGCTGCAATGTACTTCCTGCACAAACAGTCGTTTGCGGTGCGGTTAATGTAGGTTGTTCAAAAGTCCGAACTTGTGCGGTGTCTTTGCCGAATCCGGTAGTCCGCATGCATGTTCCGTTAGAAATTGAAAGCAGTGTATAATTGTACGTTCCTGCAGCAGTAGGCTGTACGGCAACGGCAAATTCTTCTTCGGAAGCCGTAGGAATTGTTTGCGTCCACGAGGTTGTTCCGTCTGTATACGTGATGGTGTACGGATTTTGAAAGGTGGCATTAACTGCATTGAAGCGTATCGTAGCGGTTTCGCCAAAACAGAAATTACCCCCTACGAACCCTGTTGTCGTGTTATTGGGCAATTGATTTACAGTTATATCAACTTCATTAGAAAAAACACCGCAACGATTATCGGGGTGCGACAAAAACACCCTGTATTTTCCTGCTTGTGAAGCATTTTCAAAATATGCATTAATGTCCGTTGTTGTCCCTACAGCAACCGTTCCTGAATAGGTTGTATTTGTCCAAACACCTGCTTCTTGTTTTTGTAACTGATATGTCCAACTATTATTGGTGGTAGAATTTGCCGTAAAAGAGAGCGTTGCCGTATGGGTTTCGCAGACGGTTACAGCTGTCAAATCGGGAAGGAACGTAGCCGTTGGGTGTGTGGCATTCTTTGACGCACCCACTCCTTGTCCGTTTCCGGCGATCGTAGGTATTCCGCTGGCATTCACGGTATTTCCTAAATTTTGTCCTGCCGACGGAAGCGCTGCCGTATGCAAATCGTTTTCCGTAAATCCGCCGTCGCCTTCCAATGCATCGGGACAACCGTCGCCGTCACTGTCAAGGTCGTGATAATCGGCAATGCCGTCACCGTCGGTGTCGCAAGTTTTTCTTCCAAAAAAAGAGAAAGCAACACCATAAGGGTCATTCTGTATACCCCAGCCTTCCACTTTGACACTTTTTATTTTCGTATTGCCTATACCTTGCAATAAGAGTCGTGAAATCGTATTGGGGACATCTTTTGTTGCCCTACCCGTCACCGGATTGTATGCCAGATTGGAGTGCGTGTGGGGGAGTGGTACTTCCAGTCTTCTAAATACCGCTACCGCTTCCCCGCTCTCATCAATTGCGGAGATATGAAATGTAGGATTTGCTGATTGTACATCATCTATATAAAAAGCTATTTCATGAGCGGGAACAGGTGTTGAAAAATCATACGTATAAATCATATTCCCCGATATGGCAATACGGCGGATGTTTCGCCCTGAATAAGCGTTTGAACTAAAAGTAACCGCATACGTATCCGCATTAATTGTTTCGGTAAAAGGCTGTAATTCGCCTCCCTCAATTCCTGTACCTCGGTGCATTAATTTTTTCGTAACAGTGCTATTGGTCTGCCCAATCCAACTGCCGTTTACATTTTGCGCATAGTATTGTTTTTGGCAGTCTTCCACACGGTCGGGAATACCATCATTATCGTTGTCAAAATCATAAATATCGGCAACACCATCACCGTCTGTATCGGGCAGTGTTGGCGTCTGAGCATTAAGAGCGAATAACGCCCCGAAAAGGGATAGAAACGCGATTAAGTTTTTCATGAAGTAGTATTTTGAGTTAGCGAGTTTACAGTAGTTTAAAATAGTTAATTTTCGTTTAACAGAAAATAATAAATTCGTTTTTTATTAGAAATATTTAGTTTTTTTCGCAAAAATAAAGAACTCTGCAAGACTAAAAAAGCAAAAAGTAATTTTAACATTCAAAATATTTTTCACGGGGGGGGGTAAAACATTGGTTTTCAATAAGTTACAAATAATAAAAATTTCATTGATTCACCGTAAGACATTTTCATTAACAACAGAAATACAGCACGATATGGAAAAATAGCACCTCTTTTTTTGGAAAAACCAATGGCGAAGTCTGACCGGAACTTCTTGTTTCCGAAATTAAAAATGGTATCTTTGCCGTATCATTTTCAACATAAACCATCAACAAAATTATTTTTATGAATTTAAGCGATTTACAACAAAAAATAGAAGCCGCTTGGGAACAACGAGATTTATTGCAAAATGCTGATACACAGTCGGCTATCCGTGAGGTTGTCAACCTCCTTGATGCAGGCGGATTACGTGTTGCACAGCCCGTTAGCGATGGCTGGCAGGTAAACGAATGGGTCAAAAAAGCGGTGGTGCTGTACTTTCCTATTCAAAAAATGGAAACGCTCGAAGCGGGAATTTTTGAATATCACGACAAAATGCCGCTCAAACGGGGGTACGAAGCCAAAGGCATCCGGGTAGTGCCCAATGCGGTGGCACGACACGGGGCGTACATCTCCAAAGGCGTTATCCTGATGCCGAGTTACGTAAACATCGGGGCGTATGTAGATAGCGGCACGATGGTCGATACCTGGGCGACGGTAGGCAGTTGCGCCCAAATAGGCAAAGATGTGCATTTGAGCGGAGGCGTAGGCATCGGCGGTGTGCTTGAACCGCTACAGGCGGCTCCCGTTATCATTGAAGACGGAGCGTTTGTCGGTTCGCGGTGTATCGTGGTGGAAGGCGTCCGGGTAGAAAAAGAAGCCGTACTCGGGGCAAATGTCGTACTGACGGCATCGACTAAAATTATTGATGTAACAGGCGAAAATCCTGTCGAACTCAAAGGACGCGTGCCTGCCCGCTCGGTGGTTATCCCCGGAAGCTACACCAAAAAATTCCCTGCCGGCGAATTTCAAGTGCCGTGTGCCTTAATTATCGGCAAACGAAAAGAATCAACCGATAAAAAAACATCGCTCAACGATGCTCTCAGAGAATATGGAGTGTCAGTATAATACTGAATATCAATAAAATAAAAATGCTTCTTGTTTGACATTCATCAAATGAGAAGCATTTTTTTTTATTCCCACATTGAAATTTTCAACTTTCAACTCTCAAC
>JAUNTM010000150.1 GCA_030538675.1 Capnocytophaga sp. | reverse complement strand
TTTATCAACGTAAACAAACTATACTAATCCGTATTTGAATTACTAAAAAATCCCTACCCGAAACACTCAATTTCAGGTAGGGAATTTTTTATGCAACAACCACTTTCAAAAATGGAAAGCAACCGTATTTTTCTACTCCAAATCTATTTTGCTCAAATTATGTTCAAGGTCAATCGCTGTATTTACTGACAGATTAGGCGTAGCCCAAGCCATATCCATATTGACGATTATCAGTTCATTACCCCTTAACAGCACTTCGGCAGGTTGGTCAAGTTTGCCGTCTGCTCCATCGGTATCGCCGTTTTGCTGTAATACGGTTACGTTTCCTTTCCGGTCAATGGAATGAACGGCATTGTTCAGAAAATCGGCTACATAAAATTGGTTTCGTTCTTTGCTGAAAATGATACCGTCAGGAGCTTTCATTTGCGGGTGCTCGGCAAACAATTCGGTTTCAACGGCTTTGTTATTTTCATCGAGTTTTGAACGGAATATCTGCCCTTTTTCGATAACGGTCGTGTACATAAATCCTTCATCATCGAAAGTAATGCCGTCTGCCCCAAAGCCCATACGATTGTCCGACTGAAAAGTGATAACCAAATGCTCATCGCCTTTTCCGTTGCTGTACGGTTTTAGCCGAATGGGGTTACCACCCTGCAATTCTTCTAACGAAAAGGCATACACACCGCTGACCAATGAACCTTCATCTTCCTGCAAAACAGATTCGGTAACAAAAAGATGATTGCCCTGCCAATACATACCGTTACTGGCAATAAAACCTTCTACAACCACATCGGTGCTTATGGGTTTGCCGTCCACAATATTGATACGCAGTATTCTCGATTTATGGTTTTTATCAAAGAACACCTGCATATCGGCAACATATAAATTGCCGTCAGGACCAAAATCGCTGTCCATTGGACCGACTGTTCCTGTTTCGGGGTGCATATCTTCGGGCTTAAAATCGTACCAATGAGCGATTTTGTTGTCTTTACCGATGATTGCCATAAACGGATTGGACGGTTGGCTTATCAACCCCTTTTCAATTAGTTGTTTGTTGTTGAAATTAGGAACGGATAAAATCATATTTCCGTCTTTATCCATTGCCAGACCGTCGGGCGTATTGTAGTCGGCAGGCAGTTTGATAAATAATTGGGAAACCGCAGCTACATCTTTTGAAGCGGCTTCTTTTGTGTTCTCTTGATTTTGCTTTGAATTACAGCCCGTAATTGCCCACAGAACGGCAGCAACGGACAGCATTTTTAATCTTTTCATTGCTTTGATGATTTTACGTTATTCTGCTGCAAAATTAAAAAGAATAAAAGGCAGGCGATTTGCTGAAAATGCCAAATTGCCTGCCTTTTTGTTTCAAAAATGTTTGCTATGATAGATTTACATTACTCTTTCACATTTGATTTTACTTCGCTTGGGTTGCAGCCCCAAAAGCTCTTGAATAATCTTGAAAAGTGCGAAACGTTTTCATAACCTATACTGTAACAAACATCGGCTATGGTCATTTCGGTTGCCGAAAGCAATTCTTTTGCTTTTTGCATACGCTTTTCCTGTATCCACTTACCGGGCGGCATTTTGTAAATGGCTTCAAAATCACGCCTGAAACTTGACAAACTCCGTCCTGACAAATACGCCAATTCGTTTAGTGAAACGGGGTTAAGGTAATTTTCTTCCATTATATTGGGAATAACAGTTTGCTGTCGGCTTTTAAGTTGCATCAATTGCAGCAGCAAATTCTTGTCGGTGTGGGCAAGGTCATAGAGCAATTCCATCATTTTGATGCGGTACAGATTGGCATTGATGTCTTCCCTATCCCGAAAATAGGGTTTCAGCGATTCCAAGAACTTCAATAATCGTTCTTTGAAAGGACGGACGAATACAGGTGCCGGTTCCTGATTTTTGAACAGTTTGATGTTTTCCTTTTTTAAGAAGTCCAATAAAAACCCGTCTTTCACAAAGAACATCATACTTTCAAAAGCATAATCGTTTTCAGGATTGCCATATTTCCACGCTTCAATACTGATGAGTTTTGGAAGCAATATCATTTCGTTTTTACGGACTTCAAAAAAGGTATCGCCAAACTTGATTTTGAAAGTTCCTTCTAAAACAAAAAGCAATAAATAGTCTTCCAAAAACAGCTGTTTTTTGGCTTCGTGTGCCTGTGTGCAGGATTCTACAATGGACACATCTTCCAATTCAATTACATTTTGGTAATGGGGTGCTTTGGGCAAATCCCGGGGAACTTTCACTACTTTCATACGCTGCAATTATCGGATTCAAATTTACGGCAAATGTTGTTCTAACAGCACTTTGTCGGCTTCTCCCAAACGATTTTTGGCAAAGTTTGCCTGATGCCAATACGGATATAACAACGGCAATTTGCTCACTTCGTTCAGGCGTTTGATTTCGTCTGCCGTTAGTTGCACATCGGTAGCGTTGATGTTGTTTTCTATCTGTTCCAAAGTGCGACCGCCAATGACAACAGAACTTACCGACGGTCTTGTCAAAATCCACGCAATGGCAACTTGTGAGGCGGAAACATTTTTTTGTGCTGCAATGTCGGTAAGCACATCAACGATATTCCAAAGTCTGTCCCAATCCTTTATAGGTGGTTCATTCCAGCCTTCCGCAAAACGAGTGCCTGTTTGGGTTTGGGCGTTTCTTGTATATTTTCCCGAAAGCAAACCGCCTGCAAGCGGACTCCAAATCAATGCCCCGAGCCCTTGGTCGATACCAATCGGCAGAAGTTCGTTTTCGGCTTCCCGGGCTTCAAGCGTGTAATGGATTTGCTGTGTTACAAAACGCTGGTAGCCGTTTTCTTTGCTTACGCCTAACGCTTTCATTGTATGCCAACCTGAAAAGTTAGAACTTCCGATATAGCGGATTTTTCCTTGCTTTACCAAAGTGTCCAACGCTTCCAGCATTTCTTCCAAAGGTGTAAGACCGTCCCATTCGTGCATATAGTAAATGTCGATGACATCGGTGCGAAGTCTTTTCAAACTTTTTTCTGCTTCCCGAATGAGGTGGTAGCGTGAAAAACCCTCGTCATTAACACCATTGCCCATAGGCATTCTTGCTTTTGTGGAAATCAACACATTGTTCGGGCGTTTGCCGTTCAATACCTCGCCGATGATTTCTTCCGACATACCTGCCGAATACATATTGGCGGTATCAATCAGATTAACGCCACGCTCAATGCATAAATCAATAATGTTTTTAGCCAATTTCACATCGGCATTGCCCACTTTTGCAAATGCATCTGTCCCGCCAAAAGTCATTGTTCCTAATGTAACCGCAGATACTTTTAATCCCGATTTACCTAAAATTCTATATTCCATAATTCCTAATTTTTTTTATGGTGCAAAATTACTTTGATTCGGCAAATGGCTTTTTGCTGAAAATGTCAAATTGATTGACTGAAAGTGCCAGGTGGTTTGTGATGCAGCTCCCAACGCCGGCACTAGCAAGATGCTCGCGCCGGCTACCCACACGCATTGCAGTTCTAAACCACATAGCACATTTTCCCAACGATTGCCCCCAGCCTTTGCCAAAGATTTTC
>JAUNTM010000031.1 GCA_030538675.1 Capnocytophaga sp. | reverse complement strand
AACCGGAGCGACTGGAGCAACCGGAGCAGCTGGGACGCCCGGTTCTGCCATACTCAGTGGTAATGCCAATCCTACAGCAACCGTAGGCAGAACGGGCGATTACTACCTCAATAAGAGTTCGGGCGACTTATTTGGCCCGAAAACAACTTCAGGCTGGGGAACACCCATCAACTTGAAAGGCACTGCCAATGTAGTATCCACCAATTGGTTTGCTCCCGGGTCATGGACAGGTAGTATCGGTGATTATTATAGAGTGAATAGCATGACTGTACCGCAACCCATATTGAATGCAATTGGAGCACCTAGTTTACGTGTTTTTTTAGATGGAGGCGGAACAATGTTAGTGTATTTGAAACATCAAAGCATTCTGGCAAGCGTCATGCTACCGTATGCATGGTATTACGATGGAGATAAAATAGCCACATACTATTGGGAACATCTCGAAGGTGTAGCAAACACAAATAGATTTACCTTTAAATTAACAACAAATCATGGCGGAACTCTTCCAACCGGACTCAGGAATACTGATTTGATACAATTACGCTATGTGCTGATATCTCCGGGCAGGGTACTGAATGTAGTGGGGAGCAATAATCGTCAAATCACGGTTGATGAACTAAAATCAATGAACTACGAACAAGCCGGAACGGTGTTGGGTTGGGAGGAGTAAACACCTTGAAAAAAATGATGGAAATCAGGGAATACTTCCATCCACAACATGGTTGCCGAGAATATCTTTCCCATATAATTTAAAAAAATAAACCAAATGAAAAAAAGATTTTTTATCCCGATGAAAGTTGTCATCGTATCAATGATGACGATAGCTGCAACATTTGTGTCATGCAGCGATGATGGCGAAGAAGATACGCCAGTAGTGGTCGAGCCGCCTATTGTATTGGAGTGTAATTATTTTTCACAAAACCCTAATGCAATACTCAAAGACAACCCTCTCGCACCGATTGATTATGTCGTAACTTGTAAGATGGCTATCAATGATGACGTGGTGATAGAGCCGGGCGTAACGATTGCTTTTGAAACAAATGCAGGGTTTTCTGTTGGCGAACTTGGGTCACTGAATGCTTCGGGCACCAGTACAAAGAAAATTACGTTTACCGGCACGGACAAAACGGCAGGCTCATGGGCGGGAATCTTCTTCCGTTCAAATGACACAAAAAACGCAATCCGCCACAGCGTTATCGAATATGCCGGAGGCGACCGCTTCAACAGTAATGGTGATTTAGGAAACATCATCGTCTATGCGAATTCGTCTGTGGAAATTAGTAATAACGAAATCAGTAAGAGTGCAGCTTATGGGATTAATTTCAGATACAATACGGGTACGATACTAAATTTTTCAGACAATATTTTCAAAGATAATAAAAGCCCGGCCTTGGCACATATTTCTAAAATCAATCAGATAAAAGGAACGAATGTTTTTGAAGGTAATACGTCGAACAAATTTGAAATTCTCGTAACCGGCACTATCCGGGAAAACTCGACATGGCACAAATTAAATATTCCATATTTGGTAAAATCAAATACGTCAATAATGCATTGCGACATCAGTGCAGACGTTATTATTGAGCCAGGTACGGTTATAGAAATGGGCTTGGGAACAGGTATGAAAGTGAATGAAACAGGCAGTCTGAAATTGGAAGGTACGCCAACAGAACGTATCGTTATACGTGGCGAACAAGCTGTTGCAGGATACTGGGAAAGAATCTATTACACGCATACGCAAAGCCCGAACAACATCATCAATTATGCTGATATCAAACACGGTGGTGCAAATCCTCCTGCTTCAAAAGGGGCTATATACCTATGGGCAAATCCCCGCTTAACGATTGACAACACTCACTTTTCCGACATTCTGGCGTGTGCTGTCAACGGAAGAGTGTCAGGGGGAACTAATTTTCAAAGAAACCTGACTATCGGTGCAAATGTTACTTATACAAACTGTGGCGGTCAGGTGTGCGGAGATTAGTCCTATTCCATAAAACACACCGCTAACGAATTTATACTTGGATTAGTTTTGAGAAAAGCGGTAACAACGCAATGTGTGGTTGTTACCGTTTTTTATTTTTACGTGAGTTCGATGTGATAACTAATTGAATATTAATATCTTACTTTTTTTTTGGAAGCCCTCACCCCCAACCTCTCTCCAAAGGAGAGGGGAGAAAAAGCTCAATACTATCCGAGTGGCTCCCCTCTCCCTTGGAAATCGAAGATTCATCGAAACCAAAATCTAAAATAATAAAAATGAGTATAGGGGTCGGGGGATAGGGAATTAAAGTATTGATTTACAATATTTTATTATGTCAAACTCACATTATTTCATGAAACCAATCTTACAGAAATCCTTCTAAAATCGCCTGCTTTACCAATCCTGCCATATTCTTCACGCCAAATTTGACAAATAGATTTGCCCGATGGCTTTCAACGGTTTTTTGCGAAAGGCATACTTTGTCGGCAATTTCTTTGGTGGTGTTTTCTTTCAGAATTAAGGAGAGTACTTCTTTTTCCCGTGGAGTGAGAATGATGCTGCTCTTTTTAAACGCTGCCGTATGTTTGCGCCGGGTCAGGCTTTCTGAAATGTAACTGCGTCCTTGTTGTACGGTGGTCAGGGCATCTACTATCTCGCTGTTATTGCCCGACTTTACCAAATACCCGTCAACCCCTTGTTTGATAAGGGTTTCCACCGTCGGGATGTCTTCAAGTGTCGAGATAATGATGATTTTGAGTAACGGATATTTCTCTTTAATTTCTTTGACAAAATCTCTTGCGTCGTTTTTTCCAAACATCACGTCTTGAAACAGAATCGTTATTGTTTTGGTCTCCAACACATCAAACAATTCGTTCTTGTTGGTCGCCGTGTAACAGTCTATGGAGGTATCGTGGTTTTTGATAACGGCTATAAATCCGTCGATAATTAAGGAATGGTCATCTGCAATCAGAATTTTCATAGGTAAACAGTTATTTTTATTGGTGAAATGGAATTGTTTTCTTCTCTACAACAATTTAATCGGGCTTTATGGATATAAAAACAGACGTTCCTCTGCCCGAAGAATCGATATTGACACGCCCCTTGATTTTCTCTATCCGGAGGATTGCACCTGAAAGTCCTTTTGAGGTTTCTTTTAATCCGGTGTCAAATCCTGTTCCGTTATCTTCAATATTTATGGAAACGATGCCTTCATTTTCCATAAGCAATACCTCTATTTGTGTTGCTTCAGAATGTTTGATGGCGTTCTGGATGAATTCCTGTACAGAACGGTACAAAACCATCGAGCGGTCGTTGTTAAGATTTATTTTATCGGAATTTGTTTGAAAATTAACCGGTCTGCTTTCCGTACTGCATTCTTCACAAAAAGCTTTTATCACATGGATTATATTTTGCTTGTCGAAGTCGATAGGCATCAGGTTATGGGCTATTTGCCTTACCTCTTTGTGGGTATCCCGGACAAGGCTTATTATTTTCTGCGAAATTTCGGTATTGCTTTCAATCTGCAGTTTGACGGCAACCAAGTTGGAAGCGATACCATCGTGAAGCTCTTTGCTGATACGGCTCCGCTCGATTTCCTCTCCCAATATGCGGGCTGAAAGCACTTCGTTTTCCTTTTCTTTTTCCATTATTTTAAGTTTGTTTCTTTGGCGGTAACGCATTTGAAAAACGAAAACCAAGAAACTTCCGAAAATCAAAACTCCCACAATCAGCCAGTTCTGCATCTGAACATTTTTCTTTTGGATTTTCAGTTCCTGTTCCGCTATCTGCCGTTCTTTCCTCTCTGTTTCGTATCGGATGAGCAATTTCTGCACATTTTCCTGATTTTCAACCGATGATTTTTCTCTTAAAAGTTCCTCCGCCTTCTTCATATAAGCAAAGGCAAAATCGGTATTTTTTATTTTTTCATAACTGAAAGCGAGGTTTTTGTACAGATTATATTGGATTTCTCTATTGCCAAGTGCCGCTGCCATATCCTTAGCATCTTCTCCCCATTGTATTGCCGTCGTATATTTTTCCTGCATCAGATACGCTTTCAGCAAAGCAGCTTTTGCAGGCAGCAGTATACTCTTTTGATGGCTTTGTTCACTCATACGAATCGTTTCCAAAAAGTACGCTGTCGCTGCAGCATAGTCTTCTTTTCTCATAGCAATTTCGCCTGAGGCAAAATGCGAAAGTAACTTGCCCGTACCATTTTGGTGTTTTTCGCTAAGTGCCGAAGACTCCTCCACCAGCAGTACCGCCTGCTCAATATCGCCCAGAATTGCTGATGAAATAGATGAAATTGCCAAGCTCAACGGCAGATAAAGCGTATCTCGCACCGCTCGCAGCTTTTCCGAAGCCTGACCGCTATACTTGTGCGAAGACTCATGGTCCAGCTGGCTCAAAAATATATTGGCTAAGTTAAACTCTACCATGGCGGCAGCTTTCACATCGTTTTCTTCCTCGAATATTTCCAATGCTTTTTGGTAGTAAGTAACGGCTTCTTTTTGATGTTGCCGATATGCGTACACCGCACCTTTCAGGTTGTACAACCGGGCGGCTTCAATACTTTTAGGAAGTAGTGCATCGCTACGCAGTGCCGCATCCAAAACGGAATCTGCTTTTTGCAACTGCCCTCTCAGCACTAAGGCTCTTCCGTAGTGTAACTTATAGAAGAAATACGACTTAGGATGATGCTCAAACGCTTTCTCGGCAGATGCTGAAATGCTATCCCATTTGGCATCATCCAACGACCTATCAAACATTCGGGATATGGTAACGGAATCGTTTTTGAAGTCGGTGGTAGACCCTATACCAGCACGAACAGTATCACTATTCTTATCGCAGGAAAAGAATGAGAACATAATGGTAACGAGCAGTATTTTTTTCATGAGAAAAGAGATTAAACAAGTTGAAAAATGGAGTCAGAATCATTAAAATCCTCTTATGCAAAGAAATGATTTATCACAATAAAAAATATCAGGGAAAACCCTGAAAACAGTATACAGATACGCCTTACCGCCAGTTTTTCGTATACAAATCACTGTTTTCACACAGATTTATGACTGCCGGAAAGGAAACTCCATCCTCCACTTCCCACTTATTTACTCATTCGCCAACCGCACATACAGCCCTTCGTTACTTCGGACATTAAATACTGTATTATCTTCAAAAAGAAGATACTGCCCTTTGACACCTGACAAAACCCCTGTGTAAGCATTGGTTTTCAGCAAGTTAAGCGAATTTACCTTTTCGGGATATTTCCTTACGGGAAATTCCAAACGGATTTCTTCGGAATCTCCTATATAATAAGGTTTCGCTTCTTCAGGAATGAACGGTTTGAGTTGCTCGCGGACGGCTTTGAGGTCGGCATCAATGACGTTGTTCGTCAGCATTTTCCGCCAGTTGGTTTTGTCGGAAACGTGTTGTTTCAGAGCCACTTCGATAATTCCGGCAAGGTATCGGTTGGGCGTTTCGGCAATGGCGATGGCTTCGTGAGCCCCTTGGTCAATCCACCGTGTGGGAACTTGCGATTTGCGGGTTACGCCGACTTTCACATCGCTTGAATTGGCAAGATAGACAATGTGCGGTTGCAGTTGCATCGCCTCTTCGTAGGCAAGGTCGCGGTCTTCGATGCCCAAATGAGCCTTGCTGAGCTCGGGTTTCATAATCCAGTCGGCGGCCTGCGGGATTTCAAAAAAACATTGTTTGCAAAATCCCTGACGGAAAATAGGCTTATTTTCGTGGCAATTCAAGCATTCAAAATGCAAAAATTCCAACGTAAGTTGTTGGTTTATAAGCGAATTTACATTGATGAAATCATCACTCATTCGTAAAAAATAGTGTATGGGCGATGCGGCTTCGGTCATCATTTTTTGCAGGACACCTTCAAACATATTTATTTTTTTTTATATATTTACAGACTTAAACTATTTCGACAAAAGTAATAAAAAAATGCCGTTAGCGTTATTTAATTCCATAACATCTTGGTTCTTAAAACGTCGCATCGACCAGATAGAACTTTTTGTAAACGAGCCGCACGAAGTACAGGAGCGGGTATTGATGCAGTTGCTGCAAACCGCACAGAACACCGAAGTCGGTAAAAATCACGGCTTTAGCTCGATGAAAAATTACGAACAATTCGCCCGCGAAGTACCGCTTGTCTATTACGAAGACATCGAACCGATGATTGAGCGTGCCCGCCGTGGGCAGCACAATATTTTCTGGAATACACCCATAAAATGGTTCGCCAAAAGCAGCGGCACGACCAACGCCAAAAGCAAATTTATTCCCGTGAGCGAGGAAGCCTTGCAAAACTGCCATTACAAATCGGGCAAGGATATGCTGTGTATTTACCTGAACAACAATGAAAACTCTAACCTCTTCACAGGTAAGAGTTTACGCTTAGGCGGAAGCAAAGAATTGTACGAGCAAAACGGAACTTTTTTTGGTGATTTGTCGGCAATTTTGATAGAAAATCTGCCGTTTTGGGCGGAATTCAGTTCTACCCCGAGCAACAAAGTATCGCTGATGAGCGAATGGGAAACCAAACTGCAAGCCATCATCCGTGAGGCGAAAAACGAAAACGTAACCAGTATGGCGGGCGTGCCGTCGTGGATGCTCGTACTACTGAACAAAGCCCTTGAGGAAACAGGAAAATCGCATCTTTTGGAAATATGGAAAAATTTGGAAGTGTATTTTCACGGAGGCGTTAGTTTCGTACCCTATCGTGAACAGTATAAGCGGATTATCCCTTCGGCGGACTTCCGTTATTACGAAATTTACAATGCTTCCGAAGGATTTTTCGGCATTCAAGACCGTAATAATTCCGATGAAATGCTACTGATGCTCGACTACGGAATTTTTTACGAATTTATCCCGATGGAAACCTACGGAACGCCCGAGCAGAAAGCCATTCCGATTTGGGAAACGAAAATTAACAAAAATTACGCTATGGTCATCACCACCAATGCCGGGCTGTGGCGGTACATCATCGGCGATACGGTGCGGTTTACCAGTACAAGTCCGTACCGCATCAAAATTACGGGGCGAACCAAGCATTTTATCAATGTTTTTGGCGAAGAACTCATCATCGAAAATACCGAAAAAGCCCTCGAAAAAGCCTGTGAAGCTACACAAAGCCACCTTACCGACTATACCGTAGCACCGATTTTTATGGAAGGAAAACTCAAAGGCGGACACGAGTGGATTATTGAGTTCGACAAACTCCCTGAAGACGTTGCTTTTTTTACGGAAATCCTTGATAATGAATTAAAAAAACTTAATTCGGATTACGAAGCGAAACGGTATAACAATATGACGCTCAACACTCCGAAAATCCACGTGGCACGACCAAATCTGTTCCACGACTGGCTCAAAAAGAACGACAAACTCGGCGGACAAAACAAAGTACCCCGCCTCTCGAACAGCCGGCAGTATGTGGAGGAACTTTTGAAGATTTAATAAAAAATGAAATTCCGTACCGAAATCAATATTCTGCCGCAACTTGACTGTGAAATTAATTATCATTCTGACATTGTGTGTGTTGGCTCGTGTTTTTCGGAGCATATCGCCCGAAAACTGAAATGGTACGAGTTCCGAACAACGGCTAATCCGCTGGGAATTTTGTTTCATCCGCAGGCGTTGGAAAAAATTTTCAGTAGGGCGCTGGACAGAATTTTCTTTACGGAAAATGATTTTTTCAGTCATAACGAACTGTGGCACAGCTATGAACTGCATTCGCAAATGAGCGGTCGGAATTTGTCGGAAACGGTGGGGGAAGCCAATGTGTCATTACAGGTTTTAGACGATGCGTTACGGCATTGCAGTCATCTTTTTATTACGCTCGGCACGGCTTGGATTTACGAGCTTCCCGATGGTACGAGCGTTGCCAACTGCCACAAAATACCGCAAAAATATTTTCAAAAACGATTGCTTTCAGTAGAAGAAATTGAGGTTTCCCTGCGGAAAATTATCTCGCAAATGCGAAAATATAATCCTGAAACGCGGATTATTTTTACGATTTCGCCTGTGCGACACTTGAAAGACGGTTTTACAGAAAACCAACGGAGCAAAGCCCACCTGATAACGGCTTTGCACCAAGTCATCGGAAGTGATGAAGCGATACGCTATTTCCCTTCTTATGAGCTGCTTATGGACGAACTTCGGGATTACCGCTTTTATGCCGGTGATATGCTGCATCCGTCGGAAATGGCGGTTGATTACATTTGGGAACGTTTTTGCGATTGTTACACAACCAACGAAACGCGGCAGGAAATGAAAAATATACAACAGATAAAACAAGGATTGGCACACCGTCCTTTTAATCCCGATACGGAAGCCCATCGCATTTTTTCGGAAAATTTGCATCGTAAAATAACGGATTTTAAAACGAAATATCCGCATTTGGGTGGAAGTTTTTAAAGGAACAAGAAGCTGACAAAATATTCTTAAAATCAATATTTTGCAAAAACAAAAAAATCCGTATGAAAGTATTTTCAAACGGACTTTTTATGGTGGTTTTGCTGAAAAATTAAGCCTTGACGAACTGTAATTCGCCTGAAATCTTCACTTCGTCACTGACCAAAACGCCGCCGCTCTCTAATGCCGCGTTCCAGCTAAGTCCGAAATCGCTTCTTTTGATTTTTCCTTCAAATGAAAATCCTGCCTTTGTATTTCCCCAAGGGTCAACATTGATGCCCCCGAAGTCGATGTCCAACGCAATCGGTTTGGTAATTCCGTTGATGGTTAGGTTGCCCGAAATCTCATCGTTCAAGGCATTACTTTCAAAAGTGATGACGGGATTTTGTTCCACATTGAAGAAATCGGGACTTTTTAGGTGCGTATCTCTGTCAGCGTTATTGGTGCTTATGGAAGCGGTTTGTACGGTCGCCGTAACTTTTGCATTGCGGAAAGCATCGTCTTGTGCTTCTATTTCCGCAGAAAAATCAGTAAAATTGCCTTTTACGTTAGAAATCATCATGTGTCGTACTTTAAAAACGATTTCACTGTGCGAGAGGTCTAAGTTCCATTTTGTTGCCATGTTATTTTATTGTTTAGAATTATGGGGCAAAAGTATGGCGGAGTACATTCTCGGACATTGATGTAGGTTAAGAAACGCATGTTAATGAAAAATAAATTTCATGTGGATATATGCACATTTTTATGTAAATAAGTTGTGCTGCTATAGCAATTCAATATTCTATGCCCAATTAGTAATTTTATTTAGCTGTTATGTGTTAAATTTTTGGCAGTTTGATTTATTTATTATAATCTTGTAGTGTTACTTTAATTATAATGATAGAAAGTAAATTTATTAACCTTAAATTATTTATCAATCATGAAGAAAATTCTTTTTACATTGTTATTAGGAACAGGCGGTATACTACTTGCCGGTTCGCCTGCTCAAGACCAGTACGAATGCTCTATGTTGGCTTTGGAGCTGGCGGAAAACTTGGAGGGCAGAGGTGTCAACGAAAGAGAGGTTTACGATGCAATGGATGCCCGCTACGAGGATTGTATGGTCAACAAGGGGCGTACACCTTAAAAAATGAATGTTTAATTTTCACGGAAAGAACTATCATTACTTTCCGTGAAATTAATTTCAACTAAAAAAATGAAAAAAACACTATTATATTTGATAGTTGCTTTCTGTGTTACATCGGTAGGGTGGACGCAAAAGCAGTCAAAAGGCAGGGTTGTTTACGAATATGTTTACACCGGAAATATTGAGGAACGATTGAAAGAAAACATTTCAGACTTGAGACGGCAAGCAGTAACAAGACTTCACGAAACATATACAGCGCTTAGTGGAACTACAGCAGAGTTGTATTTTTCGGAGACGAGCTCATACTTCACACAAGAAAAACCAATGGAAGATGATAGCCCTATAAAAAAACAAAACGTTTATGGATTTAACGACCCTATTTTCATTTCCAATGAAGAGAAAACATTGTATTCAGTTACTAAATTCCCTCGTGAAACTGCTTTGACCTCTTATTCGCCCAACCATTACGAATGGATTTTAACCGATGAAACGAAAGAAATATTGGGCATTCCTGTACGAAAAGCAACTGCCATATTCAACCGAATTGTTCCCTTAGAAGCGTGGTACGCACCGTCAATACCCAATTGTTACGGACCTACTTTCTTTTTCGGGCTACCGGGCATGATACTGGAAGTACATGTAAATGGTAGGTCATCTCATAATTATAAACTCATAGCCAGAGAAATAAAATACAGTAAACGCTACCAAGTCAAGCAAAAACCAGATATGAAAATTATTACATCTCGCGAATCCGATTCTATTTTCAGAGAATTAATAAACTCGAGGAAACAACACCGATAGATTTTGCGGTTGCAAAGAAAGTTGGTCTTACTTTTTGTTAAAGTGTCTTGTTACTAAAAAATCAAACCATGAATAGAGTATTGCCATTTTGTTGTATCTTGTGCAGTATTGCCGTATTTCCGCAAACAGGAAAAATTGTTTACGGGTTTACGTATGAAGGAAAGGTAGATGAAAAACATTACCAAAAAATGAGTAACACCTATTTGACTCAAGCCCAAGAAATGTATTCATTAGGAATAGAAGCTGAAAAAACAGTAAATATACTGCTTTTCAATAGTAAAAATTCCTATTTTTATACAGAAGTTCCAATGGAATCGGAAGGTAAAAATAGTTTAAACAGGAAGAAAACGATATTCGGTTTAGAGAAAGCCGTTTGGGGCGATAATACATCCAAAACGATTTTTACAGAAGCCAAAATGCCGGCAGGCAATACACTGCTTATGGAGTACGGAGCAGATTATTATTCATGGAAAGTAACAAACGAGTCAAAGACCGTTATGGGGTACACGGTATATAAAGCGGTGCGCCAACACGAAAAAAATACGGTAACGGCATGGTATGCCCCCTCGTTGCCGTATAGTTACGGACCGTCCAAATATTTCGGACTTCCGGGGATGATATTGGAAGTCCATTTTGCTACAAAAACAGGGCTGTTTGACTATACGCTCAAAGCAATATCAATTTCATTCCATTCCAAAGAAAAAATCAGCCCGAAACCCGATTTACCGATACACCCGCAGGAAGAAATAAATGCGGTTTTTAGAGAAATGCTTGACAAAAGAAAAGAGTACAGATAGAATTTTAGGAAATTTTCATACATTCGCAGCATAACCATTTATAAAAGATGTGATATTGTAAAAAAATAGCTTTCAATATGCCTTGTGAGTACTTTTGTACAAGCTCAAAATGTGTGGGGCTGTTTATAAAATTACCCATCAAGGAAATAATAGAGGAAGTCATTGTGATGAATGAAGTAAAAAAAACGCAATTTTGATTTGGATATTTTCGATACTATAAAAATAGGATTTTTTGTTTTCTGGGGCTTCCTTTTCAGTAGCGTGCAGGCACAGACCACGCTGTCGGGAACGGTAAAAGACACGCTCGGCGTACCGCTTGCCAATGCCAACGTATTGGCATTCCCGAAGTCGGAGGCATCACCTACTTATGCCATTGCGGATACCGAAGGAAAATACCGTCTCCGGCTGGAACGCAACACAGCGTACGAAATCCAAGTCTCATACATCGGTTATCAATCGCAGAAATACGTTTTTAATCCCGAAAATCCCGTTGCAGAACACCATTTTGTGATGAAACCGCAAGCGGAAGAGCTTGAGGGTGTGTTGGTTGAGTATGAATTGCCCGTTGTGGTCAAAGGCGACAGTACTATTTTCAAAGTCGAAGCCTTTACTTCGGGCAACGAACGAAAGCTGAAAGACCAATTGGAGAAACTCCCGGGCGTAGAGGTCAGTAAGAACGGGAAAATCACGTTTCAAGGCAAGCCTGTCAGTAAATTGATGGTGGAAGGCAAGGATTTTTTTGGTGGCGGAACCAAGCTGGCGGTTGAAAACCTTCCTGCCGATGCGGTGGATAAGGTAGAATTTGTCGATAATTACAATGAAGTGTCGTTCCTCCAAGGACTGTCCGATTCTGACCGTCTCGCTATCAATATAAAGCTCAAAGAAGGCAAGAAAAAATTTGTTTTCGGCGACGTAGAAGCCGGCTACGGCAACCGCAATTTCCATTTGGCGCACGCAGGGCTGTTTTACTACACGCCCAATCTGGCACTCAGCTACATAGGCGATATGAACAACATAGGCGAACGCACATTCAGCCATGATGACCTGATGCGGTTTGAGGGCGGGGTAAGTTCATTCCTTTCAAGGCGGAAGCGTCTGTTCAGTCTGTATGATTTGGCAAAGGAAGATGTACGCTTGACGAAAAACAATTCGCTGCTGAACGCCCTAAACATCAACTACCAACTGACGCCGAAAACCCTACTTTCGGGCTACGTCATTCACGCCAAAACCCGTCGTGATGCCCTAAGCGACCTGCTCGTGTCGTATCTGCAAACCAACGCTTCCGAACACCGCATTACGGCTTCGGAAAACCGGCAACAGCTCGCTTTGGCAAACCTAAAACTCGATTATACGCCCAAAGTAACCGGCAAATGGTACTACAATCTGTATGCCGATGTGAGCGACAACCAAAATCTCAAAAACATCACCTCGCAACGCACGCAAGAAACGGCACTATTCCATAACGAAGCCGAAATTGACAATGCCAACATCCGGCAATATCTGGAATGGCACAAACAGCATTCGCGGAAAATAACCACCACTTTCGTACTGAATCATTCGTTGGAAAAAGCCACGCCGCAAACGCATTGGTTTACAAACCGTCCGTTTCTGCCCGGACTGATTCCGTTGCAGCCCGATACGGAATACAGGTTGCAGCAACTCAAAAAATCACTCACGAACAACATTGATCTGTTGTTAAAAAAATATTGGACGGTAAGCAATAACCACCATATTTACACAAGCGTAGGTAATAATCTGACAAACAGCTTGCTTGTTACGTCCGAAAAACAACCGCTTACTTCGGGCGCAGAATTTGATTTTTCGGGCAACGGCTTTGGGAACGATGCCGATTATCTGCTCAATGATTTTTTCGTCGGTATTGATTACAAATTCCGTATCGGCACTTTGATTCATACCCCCTCGGTATCGCTACACAACTATTATTTATCTGTAAATCAGAACAATGTACAAACCTCCCGAATAAAATGGCGCGTAGAACCGCAGTGGCGTAGCGAATGGGAAATCGCCAAAAGTAAAAAGCTGCTTTTCACCTATGCGTTTACTAACACTTTCCCGAATATAATCCACTTGGCAGACCGCTACACGCTCGAAGCCTATAATGCTGTTTACAAAGGAAATGCCCTCTTGCGGGAAGAGCGTTTTCATAATGCAACGTTGCGTTATACGCATTTCGATTTTTTTAGGGGGGCAAATACGGTTTTTTCGGCAAATTTCCGCCGGAAAAACAGCGCTATCCAAAATGAAGTAGTGCTTCAAGACATCAACTACGTTACAATACCTGCCAATATGGAAACACCGCAAACGTATTGGAATGTACACGGCTACGTTACACGGCGGATATACCGCTTCTCGCTGTCGCTCCACAGCACGCTTAGCGGATTCGAGTACGGACAAAATATTAACGGTATCGAAGCCTATAACATCCGCAACTCGCAAGAGGTCGGGACGTTGTTCCGCATCACGTATCGCAAATGGCCTGATGTACGCATCGGCTACACCCACCGGTTTAACCAGCTCAAAGGCATCTCAAAAAATGCTTTCCAGACACAGAAAGTTACTGCCGATTTTGACCACGAAATCATCAAACGCCTAACGCTGAAAACTGATTTTTCATGGAATAACATATTGCAACACAATACCAAAAACGAGTTTTATCTTTGGAACGCATCACTATTTTTCCAAAAAGAGAAAAGTCCGTTCGGATTTGAATTTCGTGCGAACAATCTGCTGAACACAAGGCATGTGTACCATACTTCTTTTTCGGATTTTATGATTTCCGAGCAAACAACCCAACTGTTGCCACGTGTATTTTTGGCAACGGTACATTATAAGTTGTAGAAAATGAAAAGATTACAAATTGAAATCAGTCGTTTTTTTGACAACTCGCAAAAAATCACTTTATTTGCAAAAAATTACGCACTAAAAATCACACTATGGAACTCATCCGTGAAAAACTCGAACTCCCCAACGGTGGCAAAAAACTCTTGCTCCACTCCTGCTGTGCCCCTTGCTCGGGCGAAGTGATGGAAGCGATTATGGCATCGGGCATCGAGTACACCATCTTTTTTTATAACCCCAACATCCATCCGCTCAAAGAATACGAGCTTCGTAAAGACGAAAATATCCGCTTTGCCGAAAAGCACAACATTCCGATTATCGATGCCGATTATGATGTCGACAATTGGTACGAACGTGCCAAAGGAATGGAAATGGAACCCGAACGTGGCATTCGCTGTACGATGTGCTTCGATATGCGGTTTGAACGCACGGCATTGTACGCTTACGAAAACGGTTTTGATACGATATGCAGTTCGCTCGGCATTTCCCGTTGGAAAAATTTCGCACAAATTAATGACTGCGGGCTTCGGGCTGCCGAAAAATACGACGGCATTTCGTATTGGACGCACAATTGGCGGAAAAAAGGCGGTTCGGCGCGAATGCTCGAAATCAGCAAACGCGAAGAATTCTATATGCAGGAATATTGCGGCTGTGCTTATTCGCTCCGCGATACCAACAAATGGCGTATGGAAAACGGACGTGAACGCATCCGCATAGGCGAAAAATATTATGGAATTAACGATAATTAATTTATAAAATGATGACTGCCGACGATTTTCTTAACGGTCAGATACTACTGATTGACAAACCCCTGCATTGGACTTCCTTTCAGGCGGTTAACAAAATCAAATGGGCAATCATCAAAAATCTCAAGTTAAAAAAGATTAAAATCGGACATGCCGGAACGCTTGACCCGCTCGCAACAGGCTTGCTGGTTATCTGCACCGGAAAATTCACCAAAAACATTTCGGAACTGCAGGCCGAAACCAAAACGTACACCGGCACATTGCGGCTCGGAAGCACTACGCCGTCGTATGATTTGGAAACCGAAATCGACCAAATCTTCCCTACCGGGCACATTACGAGCCAGTTGATTGACGAAAAACGACAACAATTTCTTGGTGAAATTACTCAATATCCACCCGTTTTTTCCGCCGTAAAAAAAGACGGAAAACGTCTTTATGAGATGGCTCGCAATGGCGAAGAAGTTTCGGAAATTCCGCTTCGGACGGTCGAAATTGAGAAGTTTGACTTGCAAGAAGCCGATTTTCCCGACCTGCATTTTGAGGTGGTTTGCAGCAAGGGGACATACATCCGTTCGCTTGCCCACGATTTTGGAAAAAGCCTCGGAAGCGGGGCACATCTGACCGCCCTCCGCCGTACCCAAAGCGGACAATTCTCTGCAAATAACGCGCTAACTCCCGACGAATTTATAGAAAAAAATATTCCTCAAAGAAATAAAAACTATGAAAAAAGCATGGTATGAGATAAAATGGTTCATAAACGCCATTCCGAGAGCCGAAAAAGCTGCCATACTCACGCTGTTGTGTATGTTTTGTGTTATTTTTACTCTGACATTGATACAATTGGGCAACAACCCGAAAGAAATCATGATGGAAATGATAACAGAAAAAGATTTCGTGGATATCGAAAAGCTTTTGGAAGAAGAAAAACTCCTTGAAGAACAACCAATTACGGAAAATACAAAGGTAACAACCCGAGAGTACAACGAAGCCGATGCCAAACTTTCGCATTCCGATGACGATTTCAAAACGCTCGACCAACTGCTCGAAGAACGAAGCATGGCTGAAGCCAATGAAAATCTCTTGACTTCCAATGCTCCGGCAAATATCAGTATGCCTGTACAACCCAAACTGACCGTAACAGACGATGCCTTAAAACAAAAAAACAAAGATAAAGTTAACAAAAACAGCCTTGTGCGGTATTCGCTTATTGACCGTTCGCCATTGGGTGATTTGCCCAATCCTGTCTTCACTTGCGAGGCTTCGGGAACGATTGTCATAACCATTAAAGTGGGCGGAGACGGACGGGTTATTGAAGCCACGCATAACGTTTCCAGTTCTACGACTTCCAACGGTTGCCTGGTAGATAACGCCTTGCAATACGCACGGCAAGCCCGATTTGATGCTTCTTCAAAAAAAGAACAAATAGGCACGATTACGTATCTGTATCAAGGGAAATAAAAAAACCTTGACAATTACGTCAAGGTTTCGGGCATCTTTTACAAGGCAATAATGTGATTATCTTCTGTAATTATTTTCTCTTGGTTTGGCTTCTGATACGTTGATGTTACGCCCTTTCAGCTCATGTCCGTTGAGGTTTTCGATGGCTTGGTTCGCTTCTTCGTCGTTGTCCATTTCAACAAATCCGAATCCGCGTGAGCGTCCTGTTTCTTTGTCTTTAATGATGCGGACGGAGCTGACATTGCCATACTCTTCAAAAAGTGCATTCAAGTCGGCTTCGCTAAGCCCATAACTCAAATTGGAAATAAAAATATTCATGAATAAAAAATAAAAGTTTACAATATCTTATCGTAATACGTTCCTTTCCGAAATACCGTATCTGCGATAAAGATAGAGGCTGCTTTCTGAAAACAATTCTTACAACAAGGCAAATGTAACTTTTATTTTTTGATTTTCAAGTAAATGAAATATCTATTTTCAATATTTAACGTTTCGTTTACACAAGAGCCTTTTCTCTGAGGTGTACCAAAATGTCTTCAGTCATCTTATCCAAATCATATTGGTGCGACCAACCCCAGTCTTGGCGGGCTCTTGAATCGTCGATGCTGTCAGGCCAACTGTCCGCTATTTGCTGGCGGAAATCAGGGGCGTAACGGATTTGGAAATCGGGAACGGACTTGCGGATGCTTTCGTAAATCTCTTTGGGAGAGAACGATAGTGCCGATAAGTTGTACGAAGTCCGTACCTTAACAGATTCTTTCGGAGCTTCCATCAGGTCGATGGTGGCTTTAATCGCATCGGGCATATACATCATCGGTAAGTAGGTGTTTTCACTGAGGAAGCACTCGAACGCTTCGCCGGCGATGGCTTTGTGGTAAATATCAACGGCATAATCGGTGGTACCTCCGCCGGGCAACGATTTGTAGCCGATAAGCCCGGGATAACGCAAGCTGCGAACATCAACGCCGTATCGTTCAAAATAATATTGGCACCACAGTTCGCCTGCCACTTTGGTAATTCCGTACACGGTTCCGGGAGCAGTCGGGGCATCTTGCGGTGTATTTTGCATCGGTGTATTGAGCCCGAAACAAGCGATAGAGGAAGGCCAGTAAATGCGGTCTAGGTTCTTTTTGCGGGCAATTTCCAGCACACCGATAAGTCCGTTCATATTCAAATCCCAAGTAAACATCGGGTTGCGTTCGCCCACTGCCGAAAGCAACGCCGCCAAGTGGTATATCTGTGTGATTTGGTATTTGTCGACCAATTCTTCAAGCCTTGCCATATCCTGAATATCAAGGACTTCAAACGTGCAATAATCAAACAAGGCGGCCGCTTTTTCGTTTACGTCGGTAGCAACGATGTTTTCGGCACCGAATTTTTGTGCCAATGCTTCCGTGAGTTCGCTTCCCAATTGTCCGCCGGCACCTGTGAGTAAAATTTTTGTGTTCATATAAATCGGTTGGTGTTTTTAATTAAAATCAATACGCAAATGTACGATTGTTTTTGATATTTCAACATACACAATCCGTTAATTTGCAAATTATGCCTTTCGCAAAAAAAATGACTTCGCAAAAAAGAGACTTATTTTCGCCAACAAAATTTCTTTATTCTTTAGAAATACATCCATTGATTGTATAAAACTCAAAACACATTTAAATTTTCACAACGAAATTTTTGCTCCTGCATAAAAATTTCTTGCCGGTGCAGGATTAAAAAATCGATTGGCAAAGGCATTAATATCATTTCCCAAACTGTACTGTTCGTCCGCCAAATTGTCAATTCCTACAAAGAATTGTATTTTTTTCCTTTTACTGATGGCTATATCCCAAGTAGTTTTGAGTTGTATCAAATGAAATTTGTCTGCAAAAACGGTATTCGCATCATTCAAAGGCATTGACGAGGTGTAAAGGTGTGAGATATTTACTCCGATTTGTTTCGCAAATGCGATGCGTAGCGTATTTGTCCAAACCCAATCGGGCACGGCAGTTATTTTATTATGAGTATAATCATTGCCATTGGGCTGATAGTTACCAAAACGATAATGATGATACGACACCGATGATTGCAGTTTGAGCGTTCGCACCAATCTGTCATCATGTATTGGCAACAAATACGCCCAAAGCGAGGTTTCTATTCCTCTTTGTTTCATTTCGCCTGCATTAACATAATATTCCGCTCCATTGTCGTGAAGATGCCTGACAATTCCGTCATTCATAGTATAATGGTAAAAGCTCAGGTCGGCGATAAAGCGTCTGTCGGAAGTCTGCAAACGCATTCCTATTTCATAATTTATACCTGTTTCGGGTCGCAAACCGGTGTTGATTGTAGTGTCTGACGACCTTACTTCCGCTATGGTGGGTGGCGAATATCCTTTTGAAACAGACGTTCGAACGGCAAAACCCTCCCCAAGCAGATAAGATGCAGCAACTCTCGGCATCAATGCCGCTTCGAAAGATATATCGCTCCGAGGTATAGGTATTGCAGGATAGTGCTGATGATAGCCGGTTTTGGCTTTGTTGAGCCCTAATGAGGCTTCTATTGTCCAGCGTTTGTGCAACTGAACCATAATCCGATAAAAAATACTCGTGTGAATATTCTGCAAATCAGTCATTGCTTGCGGTGTAGTGGCTGCCCCTTGTCCGTTGTCATAATTGTTGATTTTATACCAACCTCTCTGCCCTTCAAAACCTAATTGCATCTGCCATTGGTGCTGTTCGCCTATAGTGCCGCTGTATGAGAAATAAGTGCGGACACCTATATTTTCCTCTTTTCGAAATTCATAATTGGTAATAAACGGATTTTCGAAATCGGTATATGAGCCGGAAATGCTTACCGTGTGCGATAATTTGTGTGTGATACGGGCATCGTGAGCAATTCCTCCAAAAAAAGTTTTGTTATAAATCCCAGCTTGTTGTTTTACGGCATCGGGTCGGGCCATTCTCGGATTTTCTTTTCGTTGGCTTTCGGTCAATCCGCCCGGTGTGCGATAATTCAAATCTGTATACAATGCCAAAAAGCGTAATTCATTACGTGGGGAGTATTGCCATTTGTGGGCTGTTTGGAATGTTTTTTTTGACAAATCGGCATTCGCCCGATAACCGTCAGAATGGATAAAGGATTGGTCTACCGAAAAGGAATAGTTGTCATTTATAGTACGTTGGAGCGAAAGTTGTTCTTGGAATAACCCAAAAGAACCTCCTTGCAACAGCAGCGAGTTCTGGTTGGATGAGACGTCGAATCCGTTGGGTTGTATCCGAATGACACCGCCCGAGTTTGCTCCATAAAGTGACCCGTCAGCTCCTTTCAAAACGTATATTGACGAAATCGAAGCCGGGTCTAACAGATTCAGATACGTATTGCCTCCTGCATCGGTCAATGGAAATTCGTCAATATATATTTTGACGTTGCGAATCCCGAAAGGGGAACGGATTAAACTCCCTCGCATTGCCATCCGGTAACTACCGGGCGAACGCTCTTCCATGCGAAGTCCTGCAACGGTATTTAATGCCGATAATAATGATGTAGTTTGCTGAATATCAATATTTTGCTTTGAAATAACTTGCCCCGAAGCTGTCAGTCCTACTATTGGCTGGCGGTTGAAATACGCTGTTATTTCAACAGGTTCAAGTTGTTCATACAAAGGCAAACTATCCGCTACTTGTCCGTAAACTTTCGGAGAAGCCATCCAAAATAAAGTAAAAAGTAATATGGCAATTCGAGGTGTTGAAATCATCTTCGAATTTTAAATCAATATAAAACAACCATTCTGTTTCGTACACGGAATGGTTGTTTTTGTTTAAAAATTATTTCTTGTCCAATTTATACAATCGCCCTGCTTGTGTTATCACATACAAAGCTCCGTCGTTTCCTTGAGTAATATCCCTAAACCGCTGCCCTTCATTATCCAACAGACGCTCTTCGCCTACAACCTTATTGTCTTTTATCACAATTCGTGCAACATGCGAACTGCTCAATCCTGTGATAAACAAATTATTCTTCCACTCAGGAATATTCTCTGCAGTATAAAATGTCATGCCGCTTGGCGAAAGCACAGGGTCCCAATAATAAACAGGCTGTTCCATTCCTTCTTTTTGCTGGATAGTAGGACTGCCAATCGCATCTCCGCTATATTCGATGCCGTAGGTAATCGTTGGCCATCCGTAATTGGCACCGGCTTTAATCAGATTGAGTTCATCACCTCCTCGTGGGCCGAATTCGTTACTCCACAAATCGCCCGTTTCAGGGTGAAAAGCCAATCCTTGTGGGTTACGATGCCCGTAACTATATATTTCCGGGCGTGCATCTCCTTGATTTTCAAACGGATTCCCGGCAACAGGTTTTCCATCGGTAGTGATACGGATGATTTTCCCGAGTGCCGAATTCAAATCTTGAGCCTGTACTCTTGTTACTTTATCCGAACGCTCTCCTATACTGACGAATAAATTTCCGTTTTTATCGAATAGAATACGCCCTCCATAATGCAAAGCGCCGTTGTAAGTAGGAGTTGCCCGATAAATGATTTGTACATTTTCCATTCTTTTTTCATCATCGCTCAATCGTCCTTTGGCAACAGCCGTATGATTTCCGTTGGCTACCCGCTCTGAGAACACCCAATAAACCATTCTACTTTCTGTAAAATCAGGTGCTAATGCGAGCCCTAACAAGCCCCCCTGAGCTCTGTCATCTACAGCCGGTATTCCCGTGACAGGTTCACTTATCTGACCGCTTTGAGCATCAACGATAACCATATAGCCTTCATTTTCTGTAATCAGCAATCTGCCGTCAGGAAGCGTTACAATCCCCCATGGGGATTTTAGTGATTGGGTAACTACGGTTGGTTGGTAAGGTGTTACGGTTTTCACCCCCGAAATTCTTGTTTGCCCCTCAAAAGCCGGCTTGTAATCGGTGTTGGCTTTGTTAGTTTCTACCGGTGGGCCAGTAGATACACCATCAGTAGTTGTTTGATTCGATGAAGAGTTAACTCCATTACATGAAATCAATACCGTAACAATAAATAGTATTGCTGTTAAAATTTTCATCATATCGCATTTCGTTTTGAGTTTTTACAAAGTTAATGAACTATTTTAAAAAAACAGCACCACTATTTTATTTTTTTTATATCATCTGCAATATCTCAAAAAAAATAGCGACTATCATTTTATAAAAAATTTAAATCTTTTTTGTGGAGATAATTTTTACAGGACATGCTTTTTGCGCTTGTACACAAGGTTCGTAAATACTATCGTCATGCGATTTGATGGTAAAAAAACCTTTCTTCTCGGTTGAACGCAAAAGAACGCTTTTCCCGTCTTTTTTAGACATTTGAAAATGTTCGGGTGCCATTTCTACGCAATAATTGCACCCGATACATTTATCTCTCTGTAAGGTAACTACTACCATTATGCCTGAACTATTTTGTATAATTTGTCTGACGAACGTACTCTGAAGCCGGTTTTAAAGGTACACGAATCGCCTTTTTTGGCTTCGTCCGAGAGCTTATCTTCCACCATCATTTCGGCAAGCTCAAATTCTTGAACGCCTGTTGTAGGTCCCGTTATTAAAAGTTTGTCTCCTACTTTTATATCGAATGCTTCTATGGCAAATTCAGCAATTCCCGTTTTCGGAAAATAATGCTTTCCTTGTCCTACATATACTTTTTTCTGTGTGGCGTGCGACCCCGGTGTTTCACTCCATTCGCCCAATTTTTGTCCTAAATAATAGCCACTCCAAAAACCGCGGTTATAGACCGTACGCAATGCCTCCATCCAAGTTTCAACTTTCTCTTGTGTAAATGTACCTTCGTAATACGCATCAATTGCCTCCCGATACGTCCGTATCACAGTTGCAACATATTCGGGTGCGCGCCCACGCCCTTCTATTTTCAATACTTTTGCTCCTGCATCAATCACCTGGTCGAGAAAATCAAGAGTACACAAATCTTTAGGGGACATCATATACTCATTGTCAATTTCAATCTCGAAACCGCTTTCTTGGTCAATCACCGTATATTTTTTGCGACAATTCTGCTTACATGCCCCTCTATTTGCCGACGAATTATGCGAATGCAAACTCAGATAACATTTCCCCGAGACCGCCATACACAAAGCTCCGTGTCCGAATATTTCTATTTCAACCAAATTTCCCGACGGCCCTTTGACTTGTTCTCTTTCTATTTGTTCGCATATTTTCTTTACCTGACGCAGACTCAACTCCCTACTCATCACCATCGTATCGGCAAAAAGGGCATAGAATTTTACCGTTTCGATATTTGTGATATTAATCTGAGTAGAAATATGTACCTCCATCCCTATCTGCCGGGCGTATGCTATGACGGCTTGGTCCATGGCTATAACTGCCGTAAGATTTGCTTTTTTAGCGGCATCAAGCAAGGTTTTGATGATAGACAAATCATGGTCGTATATAATCGTATTGAGTGTCAGGTACGTTCTAATTCCTTTCGGATGACAGCGATTGGCGATTTCATCGAGGTCTTCTATCGTAAAATTAATGCTGGCACGAGCCCGCATATTCAGCTGGTCTACACCGAAATAAACCGAATCCGCTCCGTTGTCTATGGCAGCCTGAAGCGATTCAAAATTACCTGCAGGTGCCATCAGCTCTATTTTTCCTGTATTAGTCATATTTGTTTCAAAATATTAGTGGCGGCAAAGATACGTGAATTTTAGAAATGCCACAATCCGAAAAAAAATCAAATCGACCGTAGATACTTTTCGTTTTAAAACAACTCTATCCGCTAAAATCACTACTTTTGCATTCGTAAACATCAACTTATAGCAACTATGATTCAAATTGGCACTACCATCATCTCCGAAGAAATATTAGACAATGAATTTGTATGCAACCTACACGCTTGCAAAGGGGCTTGCTGCATAGAAGGTGATGCCGGTGCGCCCGTAGAAAATGATGAACGTCCTATCCTCGAAAAAATATACCCGAAAGTGAAGCCTTACCTCACCGAGCAAGGAAGAGAAGCTATAGAGCAACAAGGTGTATATATTAAAGGTGAAGATGGTGAGTGGGAAACACCGCTGATTGACAACGCTGACTGTGCTTATGTCATCAAAAATGAACAAGGGTGGGCTTTGTGTGCCATTGAAAAAGCGTATAATGAAGGGATTATTGACTGGCAAAAGCCCATTTCATGCCACCTTTACCCCATCCGTTTGCAGGAATACAGCTCATTTACGGCTATAAATTATAATCGTTGGCATATATGCAGCGATGCGTGTTCTTTAGGAAAAGAACTTCAAGTTCCTGTATATAAATTTGTAAAAAATGCTTTAATACGTAAATTCGGCGAAGAATGGTACAAAGAACTTGAAATTGTAGCTGCTACACTCAAGAAATAAAAATCAATCATGCGAAATCCGCCCCACAAATGAGCCAAGAATTAAGAACCCATATCGAAAAAATAATCTCGTTAACGGACAACGAATATGACTTTGTTCTTTCTCATTTTACATCAAAAAAATTAAAAAAACATCAATTCTTAGTTCAGGAAAGTAACTACGTAATCCATGATTTTTGGGTCATAAAGGGATTGGTCAAAGCATATCATAGCGATCGTAACGGAAAAGAACACATCATGCAATTCGCTATGGAAGATTGGTGGATTACAGATTATCAAGCCTATTTTAGCCAAACCAAAGCTACACTTAACGTTAGTTGCTTAGAAGACACCGAAGTACTCTGCTTATCCTTAGAAAATCGCGACAATATTTGCGAAAAACTACATAAAATTGAACATTTCTTCCGTAAAAAATCCAATGCAGGATATGTCGCCTTACAACGCCGAATTTTATCGCTACTTAACAGCAATGCCAAAGAACGGTACGAGCAGTTTCTGATACAATATCCTTCCCTTTTACAACGAGTCCCCAAAACACTAATCGCCTCCTATCTTGGCGTTTCAAGAGAAACATTAAGCCGGCTCTCATCTTCGTAATGTGACCTACATCACATCAAAATTGTGATTTATCTCCTATGACAACTCCCGAAATATTTTGAACTTTGCCTCACTAACAAATAAAATCATACAAGATGAAGACAACAATTATTTCAACAATCCTGACAGCGGTAAGTGTGTTTGCATTTACAGCCTGTTCACAAACGAAAAACAAAAAAACGGAAAACATGAACAAAAAAATTCTATTTGTGGTTACGAGCCATGACAAAAAAGGAGAAACAGGAGAACCTACCGGCTATTATTTAGGAGAAGTTTCGCACCCTTGGGAAGTGCTTCACAAAGCAGGCTATGAAATTGATTTTGTAAGCCCGAAAGGAGGAACTCCACCCGTTGACGGATTTAATTTGGACGACCCTGCCAATAAAGCTTTTTGGGAAAACACAGAATACAAAAATAAAATTGATAATTCACTAAAACCAAATGAAGTAAAAAGCGAAGATTATTCGGCTATCTTCTTCGCTGGCGGACACGGAACAATGTGGGACTTTGCAGACAATGCAGAATTAGCAAAAATCACAACCGATATTTACGAAAATGGAGGAATCGTCAGTGCTGTTTGCCATGGTCCTGCAGGACTTGTCAATGTAAAACTAAACAACGGGAAATATTTAGTAGACGGAAAGAAAATAAATGCCTTCACTAATGAAGAAGAAAAAGCTGTTAAATTAGAGGAGGTTGTTCCGTTTTTATTAGAAAGCAAACTCATTGAACGCGGAGCAAAATTTGAAAAATCAGGACTTTGGCAACCACATGTAACCATCGACCAACGGGTCATCACAGGACAAAACCCACAATCAGCAAAAGGTGTTGGGGAAGCCATTCTGGAAGAACTCAAAAAACTAAAATAAAAACATATTAAAATCTAAAAAGCCAAAGCGATAAACGACTTTGGCTTTTAGCTTACAACAAAAAGTAGTTACTTTTTATACACTTGATTCCCAAAAAGCTTTTTTGAACCCAAAAAATACCGGATAAAACACTTGGAGGACAAAATACCAATGGTTTATTCGATAACAGCCAGAAGAAAAACCGCACCGGCAACAACGGTTTTGTGAAGCAGCGGGATTGATTTTTTTTTTCGTGATTTGGCAAAAAAAAAGTAAGGTTTCAATGAAACAAAAAAACAGTCTAAGAATTCAGGGTGCCTTATATAAAAAAAATCCCCAAACTTAGTAAAAGTTTGAGGACTTAAAAAGAAGGCGGCGGTTCGACCGCAGGGACACGCCGCTCCTGTAACAAAAAAATCCCCAAACTTAGTAAAAGTTTGAGGACTTAAAAAGAAGGCGGCGACA
>JAUNTM010000030.1 GCA_030538675.1 Capnocytophaga sp. | reverse complement strand
AGCAAAGAGCAGTTACGCGACTTTTTCGAGCAGGCGGGCGACAAGGCTTTTCGGGGCAACCAAGTCTACGAATGGCTTTGGCAGAAAGGACTGCACTCGTTCGGGCAGATGACGAACCTCCCTAAAAGCACCCGCGAAATGCTTGATAACAATTTCGTAATCAATCATATAGAAGTTGATTTAATGCAGCGCAGCAATGACGGCACGATAAAAAATGCCGTCCGACTGCATGACGGTTTGCTCGTGGAATCGGTTTTAATCCCGACCGACACCCGCACCACTGCCTGCGTATCGAGCCAAGTGGGCTGCAGCCTGGACTGTACGTTTTGTGCCACCGCACGCCTCAAACGAATGCGGAATCTGTTGCCCGACGAAATTTTCGACCAAGTGAAAGTCATCGATGAGCAGAGCCGCTCCTTTTTCGGTCGTCCGCTGTCGAATATCGTTTTTATGGGAATGGGCGAACCGCTGATGAATTACAACAACGTGCTGAAAGCCATCGGCAAAATCACCTCGGACGAAGGGCTGGGAATGTCGCCCAAACGCATTACCGTTTCCACTTCCGGCGTGCCGAAAATGATACGCAAAATGGCAGATGACGAGGTCAAATTCAAGCTCGCCGTGTCGCTACATTCCGCCATTGAGAGCGTCCGAACCTCGATTATGCCGTTCAACGAGAATTTTCCACTCTCCGAATTACGGTCGGCGTTGGAATATTGGTACGCCAAAACCCGCAGCCGCATCACTTACGAATACGTGGTTTGGAAAGGCATCAACGACCGAAAAGAAGACATCGAAGCCCTGATAAAATTCTGCCGTTTCGCCCCTTCAAAAGTCAATCTCATTGAATACAACCCGATTGACGACGGACGGTTTTCGCAAGCCGATAGTTCCGCTATCGAACTGTATCAAACGATGCTCGAAAATGCAGGAATTACCGTAACCGTAAGGCGTTCGCGGGGGAAAGACATCGATGCTGCCTGCGGACAGTTAGCCAACAAAGGCGAAAAACAAATTCAAGAATAACACTCTGATTATCATCATAATACAATGAAATACAATCCTAACGACATCGAAGCCAAGTGGCAAAAATATTGGTCGGAAAACCAAACTTTCAAGGCAGAAGACCATAGCGAAAAACCGAAATATTACGTTCTCGATATGTTTCCGTATCCCAGTGGTGCGGGCTTGCACGTGGGGCATCCGCTGGGCTACATCGCTTCGGATATTGTGGCGAGATACAAGCGTCATCAAGGCTTTAACGTCTTACACCCAATGGGTTACGACAGCTTCGGGCTGCCTGCAGAGCAATACGCCATTCAGACCGGGCAACATCCCGAAAAAACCACCAAAGCCAACATCGAACGTTATCGCGAACAGCTCGACCGCATCGGTTTTTCATTCGATTGGAGCAGAGAAGTGCGTACCTCAAACCCTGATTATTACCAACATACGCAATGGATTTTCATCCAATTGTTCAACTCGTGGTACAACAAAACAACCGACAAAGCCGAAAGTATCGAAACGCTGGTTTCTATTTTTGAAAAAGAAGGCAATACTTCCGTAGATGCCGTGTCGGATGATGGCATACCGCAGTTTTCCGCCGAAGAATGGAACGCATTTTCTTCCGAAGAAAAACAACGCATTTTGTTACAATACCGGTTGACGTATCTCGCTGAAACAGAGGTAAATTGGTGTCCTGCATTAGGAACGGTGCTTGCCAATGACGAGATTGTGAACGGCGTTTCGGAGCGTGGCGGACACCCTGTTATCCGCAAAAAAATGACCCAATGGAGTATGCGGATTTCTGCCTACGCCGAACGGTTTTTGCAAGGTTTGGACACCCTCGACTGGACGGAATCGCTCAAAGAAAGCCAACGCAATTGGATTGGGAAATCGGTGGGGGCTTCTATAGAGTTTAAAATCCTCACCCCCAACCCCTCTGCAAAGGAGAGGGGAGAAAATACCTGCGTGAAAGGCGATGTAGCTACAGACGATGTTCTCCGTAAAGAATCGAGTGAGAGAGAAAATCCTCATTTTATGACAGGAAATCCTAAAAACATACATTTTTTAGTCGGAAGTGCGAAAGAAAACAGAAAAAAAGCCGCAAAAGCCGAGGATTTGTTATGGCAGAATATCCGAAATCAAAAATTAGGAGCAAAGTTTAGAAGACAACATTATATAGATAATTTTATTGTTGATTTTGTGAGCCTTTCGGAAAAATTGGTTATAGAAATTGACGGAGAATATCACAGCGATAGTACCCAAAAAGAATACGATGAAGAACGCTCGTTACTTCTTAACGAAAAAGGATTTGAAGTAATTCGTTTCAGTAATGAAGAGGTTTTAAATGAAACGAATAAAGTCATTCAATCGATAGAAAAAAAACTTACTTTTTGCCATTCTTTAAAAGAAAGAGAAGTTTCAGTTTCAAAAGAAAAAAAAGTGTCAGATGCTACACAGGCATTTTCTCCCATTTCCCTTTCAAAAGAAAGAGAAACATCAGACGATACTGCACAGGCATTTCCTCCCCTCTCCTTTGCAGAGGGGCTGGGGGTGAGGGTCTTCACCACCCGCCCCGACACGATTTTCGGAGTTTCATTTATGACTTTAGCTCCTGAACACGAGTTAGTTACACAAATCACCACCGAGGCACAACGTCCGGCGGTTGAGGCGTATATTGAAGCGACTTCCAAGCGTTCGGAGCGGGAACGAATGGCGGACGTGAAAACCATTTCGGGCGTGTTCACGGGGGCGTATGCCGAGCATCCGTTTACCGGCGAACCTATTCCTATCTGGATTGGCGACTATGTGCTGGCAGGCTATGGCACGGGGGCGGTAATGGCAGTTCCGGCAGGCGATGACCGTGATTATGCTTTTGCGAAACATTTCAATATTCCTGTTAAAAACATATTTAATAAAGATATTTCGGAAGTTGCTTTTACCGAAAAATCAAATTTTATTTATGAAAATTCAGATTTCCTCAACGGATTGGATTATCAAAAAGGAACAAAAAAAATCATTGAAGAATTAGAAAGTGAAGGCGTAGGCAAAGCAAAAACGAATTATCGTTTGCGTGATGCGGTTTTTTCACGCCAACGCTATTGGGGCGAGCCGTTTCCCGTGTATTACGTGAACGGACTTCCGCAAATGATTGACAAACAGCATCTTCCAATCGTTTTGCCCGAAGTGGAAAAATACCTTCCTACCGAAGACGGACAGCCGCCGCTCGGCAATGCTTCGGTGTGGGCGTGGGACACGAAAAATAATAAAGTGGTCAGTAACGAGCTTATTGACAATGAGATAGTATTTCCGTTGGAACTCAACACAATGCCGGGTTGGGCGGGGAGTTCTTGGTATTGGTTGCGGTATATGGACGCTCACAACGAGAGTGAAATAGCCACCCGAGAAGCCATCGATTACTGGCAAAACGTGGATTTGTACATCGGGGGAAGCGAACACGCTACGGGGCATTTGCTATATTCCCGATTTTGGAATAAATTCCTGAAAGACAAAGGATTAGTTCCTACGGAAGAACCGTTCAAAAAACTCATCAATCAAGGAATGATTCTCGGAATGAGTGCATTCGTTTACCGGACGGAAGACTCGAAAACGCTCATCTCAAAAAACCAAATCGGCGATACGGCTGTGCATCCTATTCACGTGGATTTGGCGGTCATCAACGATGCAACGAACGAATTGGACATCGAAAAATTCAAGGCTCATCCGCTGTATCAAGAGTACAAAAATGCGGAATTTGTATTGGACGAAAACGGAAAATACATCGTTGGGCGGGAAGTTGAAAAAATGTCGAAATCAAAATATAACGTGGTCAATCCCGATGATATTTGCAATGAATTTGGAGCGGATACGTTGCGTTTGTACGAAATGTTTTTGGGGCCTTTAGAGCAGGCAAAGCCTTGGAATACAGCAGGAATTTCGGGTGTGTCGGGATTTTTGAAAAAACTCTGGCGGTTGTATTTTGACGACAACGGATTTGCCGTTACCGATAACGAACCGTCCAAAGATGCCTTGAAATCGCTGCACAAAACCATCAAAAAGGTATCGGACGACATCGGGAATTTTTCGTTTAATACGTCGGTATCGCAGTTTATGATTTGCGTAAACGAACTGACCCAACTCAAGTGTCGCGAGCGTGCCGTGCTGGAACCGTTGGCGGTTGTTATTTCGCCTTACGCACCGCATATCGCTGAAGAACTTTGGCTGCAACTCGGTCATAATGAGAGTATTGCACGAGTATCGTTTCCTGTTTTTGAAGAAAAATATCTGGTAGAAAGCACCAAAGAATATCCTGTTTCCTTCAACGGAAAAGTGCGTTTCAAGATTGAATTACCGCTGGATATGCCCGCTTCGGAAGTAGAAAAAACCATTCTCGCCGACGAACGAACCCAAACCCAACTCGGAGGCAATGTTCCTAAGAAAATCATCGTCGTTCCGGGACGGATTATCAATGTCGTGGAGTAAAAGCGGACAAAGGTTTTGTTACGATAGTACTTTGGTTTTTTTGGTATTGACGCATATTTTATTTTTTAAAACAATCAACCGTCTGATTTACAGGTTAGTGCTAACTTCAATCGGTCTAATGTCATTATCACGATGCCCGATACCATTATTGTAGAACTGTAAGCCAGCCATGCGTATTTGGCCAGCAGAAGAGATGAGGGAACCCATTGGGGAAATCCGCCTGCGAGCAATATCAATTCGGTAAAAAAATACCCCAACATGAATAGATGTATTCCCCACCGAAACCATCGGTGCTTGGCTTGAAAAATCCCTAAAAAACCAATCATCACGATACCGATAAGCACCCAGTGTAAATAAAAAAGAACGATGTCGCGTTGCGAAAGTGCCCAAGAAGCCTGCGGTTCGGTAAGGGTAAGTATCGGCATGACGGCTTTGGCTAAGAATGATACCAATGTTATGCGAATGAGCCACGAACTTGTCAAATGATATGTCTTTTTGAAAAAAAGCACTGTAAAAATAAATTGTAAAACTACGCCTATTCCATTGATAATAAGCCAACTGTCATTTGGAAATCGGTAATTTGCAGAAATGCCAAACGTCAGTATTACGCTTGCTGTCCATAGAATATATTGCCACCGTAACAAACGTATGCCAAGGTAGCGGACGATCAGTCCAGCCCAAAGCGTAAGCAGCCACCCTTGAATCTGAAAGTGTAGAAAAAATTCGACCGACAAGCGGAAAAAATTGCTGTCTCGTCCAGCCAACAGTATGGCGGGGGCTATCCCGATAATTCCTATTACGGATAAAAGATTGAACCAGAGTGCCGTACTGACAAAGGTATCTCGTTGAAAATATTTTTTGCGGAAATACACCCAAGTAATGTAAAAATTGCCTGTCATCTGCAAGCAGGAAGCTACAATGCTCAAAGCGCCGTATCCTTGGTATAAAAATCCGCCGAACATAGCGACTCCTGCCACTACCTGTATCCAAAAGAAAATACGAAGCCGTACTAAAGACACATTTTGTAATCGGCACAAGAGTCCGACACCCATAAGATTGAGCCAGCTCAGCACTAATACATGCGAATGTGCGTGTAGCATATTTCCGAAAGGTAAGGGCATTCCGTACAGAAATCCCCATCGCATCAGCAGTCCGGGGATTGTGCCGAGCAACAAAAAAACAAAAGCGACACTGTACCATGCGTGTTTCAAACGGTTTTCAAAAAATTTCATATAAAAACGGTTTTCAAATAAAGGTGTGAAGATACGGATTTTTGAATTTTATGCGTCGAAAATAAAAAAATGATGGCAAAAGGTCATTGTACGGTAAGAAAACACAGGGTTTGAAGGGTGTACAAAATTGGGATAATTGCCAAAAATTTACACAACAGCATTTGTATGAAATACCGAAAGATAGAATAATTTCCGTATTTTTGCCGCATGGAAAGTAACAGACAACAAAAAATAGCAGGCATTATCCAAGAGGAAATTGCCAAAGTGCTTCAACGCTCTATTCGCGATGCAGGGCAACACAACCTCATTATATCGGTAACGAAAGTGAATGTAACTGTTGATTTGTCGGTGGCTAAGGTCTACCTGAGCATTTTTCCTGACGCTCACGCTCCTGAGGTTTTTAAAGGTATCGTATCCAACGCACCTCTTATCAAGCATGAGCTTTCGCAAATTACCAAGCAACAATTTCGGCGTATGCCTGAGTTATTTTTTTATATTGATGATTCGTTACAGTACATCGAAGGCATCGAAAAATCGCTCAAAGGCGGGGAAAACCCCATCGAAAATCCTGAATTACTCAAGCGTAGAAAGAAATCGTAACTATTTTTGAAAGCACCTTTTTTCATAGCCAAACGCTATTTGATAGCCCGAAGTTCACAAAACGTTATCAATATCATCAACCGCATTACGGCGATGGTGGTCGTGATAGGCGGCACGTCGCTTTTTGTCGTTTTGGCAGGATTTGCGGGACTTAAAATGTTCACTTTATCGTTTTCTACAATTTTTGACCCGGACCTGACAATTATTCCATCTTCAGGAAAATTTATATCCCTTACCGATGAGGATATTGCCCGTCTTGATGCGCTTACCGAAATAGCTCATTATAGCCAGATTGTAGAAGAGCAGGTATTCTTGACGCATCAGCAAAAAAACCATATAGCACATATAAAAGGAGTTGATAATCAATATGTTAAAGTATGTCCTGTAGATAGTATTATGGCTCTTGGCATGTGGAATGTGCATGCGCCTAATGCCGTTGTTGGAGCGACTATCTTCAATACGCTCGGATTGGGGTTTTTGGACGCTTCTTCTCCTTTGCAAATCGTTGTGCCTAAGTCGGGAAAAGGAAGCATCACCCAATCGGGAAAACCGTATCGGGAAGCGTATGCGGTTGTGGCAGGTGTTTATCAGATTACGGAAGAGCTTGACAAAAAATATGTCTTTACTTCTATCGAAACCAGTAGAGAAATTCTTGGACTTGAAGACGGACAAATCTCATCCGTAGCGATAAAAATTTCGCCGACTACCGACATAAATAAAGCTACACAAGCGATACTGGAAGCTTTGGGCGATAAAATACAGGTGAAAAATAGAATGCAGCTCAATGATGCTCTTTACCGGATGCTCAATACAGAGAATATTGCTGTATATTTGATATTCACGTTGGTGCTTATTGTGGCGTTGTTCAATTTGGTTGGTGCTATCATTATGATGCTGCTTGATAAGCGGGAAGACCTCCGCACACTTCATGCCATGGGAATGTCGGTGAGAGATATGCGGCGCGTATTTTTCTTACAAGGGGCGATGATTTCGTTTGGCGGAGCTTTGGCGGGCGTACTGCTCGGAATATGCATCGTGGCACTCCAGCAATCATTTCATTTAGTGATGATTAGCCGTAATCTCCCCTACCCTGTAGCTATCGAATGGGGCAATACGGTAGCTGTTTTTTGTATTATATTTGGACTTGGGTTGCTGGCTTCGTGGGCGGCTTCTTCACGGATTACTCAAAAATTAATTTCATAATCAATTGTTATATGAATTGGATTGACCTCATAGGCTATGCTGCCTCTTTCTTTATTGTACTGAGTTTTTTAATAAAAAATCACGTTACTACCATACGCATTATCAACATGATAGGTTGCGTGCTGTTTGTCATTTACGGAATTTTCATCGAAAATATTCCTATCATTCTTCCCAATGCGTTTCTGATATTCGTGCAGTTGTACTACGTATTTGTGCATAAAGAAAAAAATAACCGTAAACTGTAATAACAAAACAATCCGTTCTCAGGGGAATGCTCTTGAAAACGGATTGTTTGTTAGGTCGTAAAAAAAATATCTTTTAAAATTTCATGCCAAATATTCTCGGGTTTACGTTCAAGCTAACCCAGAGCCAATCCTGATAGTTTCGGGCATTGGGCGTATTTTTTAGATGCTTGAGCGTATTGGTGTGGAAATATGTGGAATACCCGCCCTGCAGACCTATGTATTGCGAGGCTTTGTAGTTAAATGTCAGGTCGATTTCCGTACCGAGACCTTTTTTTTGTGTTTCGTTGCCGATGTATATTTTTGACGGTGAATGAAAGCTGTGGACGGTCGCCGCCAATTGCGTTTTACGGCTTACATTGGCATTTATTCCGGCGTAGGCATCCATAAGCCCTACCGAATTCGCCCAATTGCCTACATAAAAATAATCCATAAATCCGTAGAATTTGTGGTTCGTCCCGGCAAACGGATCAAAATATCCCTTCCCTGCCGAAACTCCATCGAACGAATCATCTCCACTAAGGTAATCAAAACCTGCATGCACGCTTATTACTGATGATACCGGTGCGGAAACCTTGACAGCCGCCATGTATCCGTCCTTTTTCACGCCAGCAGCACTTTTGCCCCCTTGATAGTATGCCGTAAGTTGCGTATTGACTTTCCCGAAGCGGTGTGTCCAATCACCGCCGACTGTCTGCATATTATTGGTTTTGGCGGAAGGAGCTGCCGCATCATTACGGAAACCGAGATTGGCAAAAAGCAACGAGATTTTAGAACCTTCGCTCAAATCGCGGTAGAAATAAACCGTTTCCATGTGTTGGTACGGCTGTGCGTTGGCCGGGTCAAAATATTGTCCGACAGGATTGTTTACATTATTGGTTACGGTATAATTTTGGTTGTACGCAAAGTAGCTTCGCAGTTCTGTTCTCGCATTGGGCAACCACGAAAAAGCAAGGGCATCGTGGCTTCGTCCGGCAGGATGCCAGTCGAGTGATCCGAAAATGCGGTCATCGTCCAATGCAATCATCTGCCGCCCCACACGTGCGTAGAATCTGTCCCAGACACGCATCGTGGCATAGGCTTCAAATACCGACAGACCGCCTGTTTTGTCATTCACTTGTACTTGAGCTGCCTGTCCCCAAATATTGATGTTTTGTAGTGATACGTGCAATTTCAAAAAATCATCTTTGTGGGCATAATCAAGATTGAGCCGTATGCGGTTGTTGACCAGAATGGCAGGTGCTTCGCCCGATTGCAACGGACGGTATGCTCCATTGCGATACTCAAAACGGGGACGGATTTGTGCCGATACCGTCAATTCATTTTCTTTTTCGGTTGCACTTTGCGACCATACATTCCCCGTAAGGGCAATCAAAATCAGTACGATTATTTTTTTTATAGAAGTCATTAGGGTTAGGTTTTAGGGGTTAGCTATTAGGGTTTAGTGAGTTAATTTCAAATTTTCAAACGGCGAAACTACCAAACCATTTTCAATTTTCCAAATTAAAATCATCCCAAATCCAGTAGCTGTTAGTCTTTAGTAATTTGTTTTCAAATTTTCAAACGCCGAAGGCTTCAAACAATATCAAACCATAGGTTTTAGGGATTAGGAATTAGCCAAATAGCCATTAGGGTCGAATCACTTATTTTCAATTTTTCAAAAGGTTTTAGGGGTTAGGAATTAGCCAAATAGCCATTAGGGTCAAATCACTTATTTTCAATTTTTCAAACGCCGAAGGCTTCAAACAATATCAAACCATTTTCAAACAGCGAAGCTATCAAACCATTTTCAAATTTTCAAATTGCCAAATTTTCAAATTAAAATCAACCTGAATAGGTGTGCACGCTCATCTGTGCCGTCGGTAGGTAATTTACTCCAAACCAACATATTAGCAAAAGCAAAAATGCTACAATTACGATAAGATAATTATTCAGTGCATTTTTTTCTTTGTGCTTGTATTTGTAGTGGATGTATACCAAATAACCGAGCCACGTGATGAATGCCCAGGTTTCTTTCGGGTCCCAAGTCCAATAGTGTCCCCACGCCTCCTTAGCCCACAACGCCCCGAAGAGCAACCCAAGTGTCAAGAACACGTAGCCGACCTTGATAAGCTGGTCGGTAACGTGCGAAATGCGTGCGGTATCTTTATTCTTTTTGTACAAATAAATTCCGTAACCGGCTGTAAGCGTTGCCATTCCGAGCATCGCATAGGCAAAAATATACACGATAACGTGGGGGATGAACCACACGCTTTGCAGGGCGGGCATCAAGGTTTTGTTCATTGTGTCGGGACGGAAATAGGTAACGAGCAAAAACACTATGCTCATCAAAGCGGCGTAATTCAGCATCCATTTATGGCGGTACAGCAGGTAGATTGCCAGCCCGATAGCTCCCATAAAGAAAGCGTACCAGATGCGGGTTTCGGCAAGAGTTCGCAGTGGCGGACGCTCAAGCGTAATCCACAGTATTGTGATAAATATCCCGATGACAAGCGTTGCCGTCAGATGCAGTCCGATGGCAATTCCCCGTAAGGGTTTTTGTTTTGAATAAATGAGGATACTCGAACACAGCCAAAGTATCAGTGTGATATACGTTATATAGTTGAAATACTGCCACATAGCTATTTTCTGTTAGTGAATAAAAAGGCGATACAGCCTGCCATCAAGATAAAAATCCCTGTGTACACCACCGGCAGCCAAGGGTCGAGAATGAGTTCTACTACGCTGAGGCCAGACCACCGCCCCATACGTTCGTCGTAGCTGACTTGGTAGATTTTCCAACCGTCAACTTTCACGGGGTGGTTTACTTCAATGTGTTCGTGCCGTATCTCATCGCTATCTTTCTGGTAAATAACTACTTCCGATTCGAATTTCCGTGCTTCGGGCGGTGCCATGACCAGCGTATGGACATCGTCAAGTACCAATGCCCTTGGCGGCATTTGGAAGTTCCCCGATGCCACCCAGCCTTCTTTCCGCTCGTCGGTTTTTGTGTTGCGGACAGTAACGAGTGCGGCGTTGGTCGCTCCCCACATCGGGTGCCCGATATAGGTGCTGTCGGTGGCGGGAATGGCATTTTCCAAATACAGCAACTGCGTAATCCGCCAATCGAGAATGGTCATGCCCGTACTGTCTTTTTCCAATAAAAATCCTTCGGGTTTGCTCTTGGGCAAGGCACTTCCAGAGGTGTCGATGACGAACAGTTTGTTCGGATAGATGTCGATATTGAAGTTCTTCAGCTCAATGGCAATCGGCAGTTCGATGATATTGCCGTGGTCATCGGTGGCACGCCATTCTACTTTGTCCTTGTGCAAATCCATCCGCAACCGTACCAAATCGCCTTGCCCCAACACACCGGCAAACAGCACGAGCCACAACCCGAAATGGTTCAGCAGGAAAGTGATGTTTTTCCGTTGGTAAACGATGGAACGCTTCAAAATGGCAAGCCACAAATTGGTCAGTGCCATTAAGAAAATAATGGCAAAATACCACGTTTTGGTAATATCGCCAAGCCCCATTTGAAACATCCAAGGGCTTGTATTCGGGTCGTTTACATCTAAATTGATGCTTCCCAAACCGATAGTCAGTACGCCCAGAACAACGGTCGTTACAATCGCAAAAGGCGAACTTGAATGCAGGTTGACGAAATTGGTCTTCTTAAACAAAAAGAAAATCAGTGTGTTAACCGCTACAAAAACAAATCCGGCGATGATGTTGTTCGGGAAACTGAACCACGCTTTGGAAATACTTCCCAAAAAATATTGCAACACAAAGCCAACCAACACAGATACGGCAGCGATAATAATCGAATATCTGTATTGGTTGCTTTTATTAAATTCTTTGTCGAAATTCATAAACTTAGTTAGTGATTTGTAAAATTTTATTTCGACACGATCAGTCCTTTGTCTTTAGCTTGCTGCACCCATACAGGAATTACGTTTTTGATAAATTCTTTATTGGCAGCTTCTTCTTTTTCTATATCAAGACCAATGATTTTCTGAGCTTTGGCTTTGGTACTGATGTCGGGCATTTCAAACGTTGCAGCGATATTCATTTTGTTGGTCAGCTGGTTCATATCCTGCTCGGCAAGCATGGCGTAGTACAGCCCGTCGCCGAGTACGCGTTGCGATTCGATAGGTGCGTGGAATGCCGAGCCGTGCGATGCCGTAATGAAATCCCAACGCCATTGTGATTTGCGGATGTTCGCCAAAACCGGTGCCATATCGGCTTCGTTTGCACCGTTATCCCACATGAATTTCGCCATAAAGTGTACTTTCGCCAGCTGTTTTTCCAATTTGTTGCGGAGGTTGAACACGTAATCTTGGCGTTCGTACACGTTTTGAGCCAATACGCCTTCGGGTTCGCGGTGGCACACTTGGCAGGTATTGTTGATGTTGGCAAGCGGACTTTGGATATGGTGGTCGGTGTATTTCACGCCGCCTTCGGATTTGTACGGCATGTGGCAATCGGCACACGATACGCCCCGTTGCGCGTGGATTCCGAGCTGGAATAACTCATAATCAGGGTGTTGTGCTTTTAAGATAGGTGTACGGCTGAGCGTATGCACGTAATCCGTAAAGTTTGATTCGTCATAATAACGCTCGATGTCTTCCACTTTCATGCCTTCGTCCCAAGGGAACGTCAGGTATTTTTTGTCGCCTTTGAAATAATATTCCACGTGGCATTGGGCACACACAAGCGAACGCATTTCTTGGTGGGTGGCTTTTGAAATATCTTTTCCTTGACGATTGAACGCTTCTACCAAAGCAGGACGCGTGATAGTCAAATTCATCGTTTTAGGGTCGTGGCAGTCAGCACAGCCAATGGGGTTCACGATTTCGTTTCCATAATGTGCGAAGTTAGAGCTATAAAACGTTTCTATACCGTCACGCTCCATAATTCTTGGCACATCAGGACTTTTACAAGCCCAGCAAGTACCGGGTTGTGGTGAGCCGTCGGTTTCTCCCGGAGCGCCGGTACGGAGCGTGTGGGTTACGTCCTCAATGGCGTGCATGTGTCCGCGCGGAGCGGTATAATCTTTCGAGAAGGCGTATCCTGCCCAAAGAATGACCATTTCCGGGCGCTGTTCGAGCAAGTCATCGTTGTTACTGCTCATGTACTTGGAGCGGAAAGTGGTATCTGCCGTGCGAGCCCATGATTGGTACTCGCGTTGGTAATAATCGCCCCACACCTCATTGCGGGACTCGAAGTCGCCAATGTTAGTATTGGCTCTCGATATGATTTGTGCTTCGGCTTTACGCCCTACGATGGAGTTCGCTAACATTCCCAACAAGAATGTTACGACTGCCAAAATTCCTACAATTAACCAGTTTTTCGTTTTCATCGCTACTTTGTTTTTTATTCCGTTCTATTATATATGTGTTCTATTTTTCTTTTGAATCTTCTTTTTTCTCTACTTTGATGAGGCTCTGCAGCCATTCGGGTACAGGCTCGGAAGCGAGGGGGACACGTGCGTTGGGGGCGGAACTCAGCCCGCGTACATCGCCGTGAGGCACATCGGTATGGCAGTCCCAGCAGAGTTTGCCTTCGCCGGCGTGAGCCATTTGTGCAGTAACCTGCCCTGTCCCGACTACGCTGTTGAGCTGGTCATGACAGCGGATACAGTTCTCCTGTACCACCATCTGCCCGGGGCTGTGCATCGTGATGACCTGCGGTTCCATACGGAGGGTGAACATCGTGGCATGTCGCAATCCGTCGGCGGCTTTGAAGTAATATTTCCGCAATACGTTGTCATGCGGTACGTGGCAGTCGTTGCACACCGCATTCCGCCCGTGCGACGAGTGCAGCCAGGTGGCGTACTCAGGTGCCATAATGTGGCAGTTCACACACGCTTTGGGGTCATCGGAAAGGTACGAATGGGCTTTTGATATATAGAACAAAAAAGCCACCATACCGAGCATCAATCCCATCAATGACGGGATGAGGTACTTGAAGAATTTCCCTCGTTTCGGTTTTTTTTCTTGAGTATCCGTTGCCATGATTTTTTCGTATAAAGATATTAATGTCTTATAGTCGCAAATTTACTAAGAGATTTTTTTTCTTGCAAGACAAAATAGTCTTTTTTGCACACGAAACTCGCTATTTATCTTGATTTTAAATAAGGACGGCGATTCCGTTTTTAAACACGTTCGAATAAAATATTTTCTAATACCATTGATGTAATAATTTACGTATTAGTAAAAAAAGATACAAAAAGCTTTTTTGATAAGTGTAGTAATCTGCTGAAAGAATCTTTTAGACGAAAACTATTTCTTGAAAAGATGTATATTTACCCTCAAAAAAAGAAATAATATGCGAATAATAATTATTTTTTTGATGACTTTACTGATAGTGAGTTGCAAATCGACGCGATTACCGTATGACGCTGAAGTTCCTTTCGCGATAGTCATCCATGGCGGAGCAGGCGATATTACACCTGAAAACACACCTCCTGAAAAACAAGAAGCCATCAAGAAAGTACTCTATGAAGCGGTACAAGCAGGTCATCAAATCCTTAAAAAAGGAGGTACAAGCCTTGAAGCCGTGCAAGCCTCAATAGTTATTTTAGAAAATTCTCCTTATTTCAATGCAGGTAAAGGATCCGTATTCACTCACGAAGGCAAGAATGAACTCGATGCCTCTATCATGGATGGCAAGACACTCAACGCAGGTGCCGTAGCAGGCGTTACGACAATAAAAAACCCGATACGTCTGGCTTACGAAGTGATGGTGCATTCGCCGCATGTAATGCTCAGCAGAGAAGGGGCAGAATATTTTGCAATAGAACAAGGCGTGGAGATAGTGCCGCCGTCATACTTCCATACCGATGAGCGGAAAGAATCACTTACAAAAGTTCAAAATTCGGAAAAATACGGTACCGTAGGATGTGTGGCTCTTGACCGCTATGGCAATTTGGCAGCAGGAACTTCAACAGGAGGCATGACCAACAAAAAATGGGGTCGTATAGGGGACTCTCCTATTATCGGTGCGGGTACGTATGCTGATAATAACAGTTGTGCCGTATCGTGTACAGGCTGGGGTGAATATTTTATCCGTGCTGCGGCAGCATTCAATGTTTCGGCGTTGATGCAATATAAAAATGTATCACTAACAGCTGCCTGTAATGAAACTATTGAAAAAATAAATACCATGGGCGGAAACGGTGGCATCATCGCTATTGACAAAAAGGGAACTATTTCTCAAACGTTTAATACCAAAGGAATGTACCGAGCCTCGATTGACACTGCTGGAAACGTACATGTCGCTATTTTTTGACGTAAAAAAGCTGTCCAAATTTTTCGGACAGCCTTTTACAAGTAGTAAAAAAATACTTTTAAAAATTCGGCGCATCTACATCCCACCACAAGCGGGTGCTGATTTTGTCTTCGCCACCCAATTTCTGTACGGCATCGGTTACGCCGCCAAGGTTCGAGTCGTATTCGCTTAGTACAAAACTCATCCTGCGGATGTGTCCGCCGGCGGGAATAATTCCATCGGTAGAATTGCTGTCATTTTGATATACAGGCTCTACGGCAGGATACCCTGTGCGACGGAAATCTGCCCACGCTTCATACGAATCGGGAAAGCCTGCAATCCATTTTTGAGTCATGATGCGTTCGAGTTTTTTCTCATTGACATCGCTGTCATTCCAAGCAATAGTGATATTGGTCTGAGCCGCAAAAGCGTTCACGCCGGCAGCCGCTTTGGGGTCGGTGTAGCCAATCGGAGTAAGACTGCTGTCTGCCAAGTACGCATCCGCACCCGATACGCCCCATTGCTCAAATGAAAGTTTTACGCCTTGCTCATAGTAATCTTTTGGCGTACCGCCTACGTTCCAGCCTCTGAGTGCCGCTTCCGAAAGCATAAAATTGACCATAGCGGCATTGACCAGCGTATGATGTTTGGTGGTCGTGAAAAACGCCCCCACTTTTGAATACGAAGTACGCAAATCTTTGGCTACGAGGGTTGCCCCGTTTTTGATGCCTTTATACGGAAAATCAGGATGGTCGGAAACCAATTCGGCAGCAACATCATCGCTCACAGGCGAAAAGAACGCACCAACGCGTGGGTCTTTGTATCCTACAAGAAACGATTCCATCGTGGCAGACATCCGGGTATCGCCCCAGCTTTCGCCAATGGTGTACAGCGGATGCACTTCGCCGCCAAGGTCAACATTGAAGTTATCGGCATTGGTGGTAATCAATCCGTAGCTGTCGGCAAATGCTTTTTCGGCTTGGGCTTGAGTCAGTGCCGGAGCGACTTTCACGATACGCATCGCAAGCTGCAAACGCAACGTATTTGACAACCGAAGCCATTTGGATACATTGCCGCCATACGCCGCATCGAATTTTGCAAATCCTTCAAAACCTGTTGCATATTGTTTTAAAACTGCTTGGATTTCATCGAGTTCCGTGAAAAATCGGTTGTACAGCACTTCCTCGCTGTCGTATTGCGAAGTAGTGGCCGAAAGTCCGTATTGCGAATAGATGACAGGCCCATGCAGACTCGCCAGCCGTTGCATTCCGTAGATTCTGATGAGTTTCGTCCACGCCACGAATTGTTCCCTGCCTTGGGCTTCTGCCTTATCAATGACCTGCTTGGCAGGCGACATGATGCTCTCATACGTAGAAAGCCAGGTGTGGTCACGCCACGTCATCCGGTAGGTGGTATTGTTGGCACCTCCGGCGAAGGGTGTTGGCGGTGCGAGGTAGCCTGCCCACGAATCGCTGCACAGGTTTTGGGCAATCTGGTAGCGGTAGTTCGTCGTATTGACAATCATTCGGGTGATGTTGGGAATCGAAGCCCCGATGTCGTTAAAATCTTGTGTAAGGCTTTCTTCCGAAATTCCGTAAGGATTCGTGTTTTCGTTTTCGAAATCGCCCGTACATTGTACTGCCAAGACAGCCGTTGCCAGCAAGGTTATTTTTTTGAATATAGTGTTTTTCATCATTTCTAAAAATTAAGTTTTACATTAAGTCCGTAAGTACGGGTTGACGGCACACCGAAGAGGTCAACGCCCTGCATACGGTTACCGGTACTCATCAAGAGGTCGGGGTCAAACGGTGCTTTTTTGTAAATAAAAAATAAGTTATTGGCAATCAGCGATACATTGAGATTGCTGAAGAAAGACGATTTCCCGCTCAAATCAAAATCATACGCCAATGCCGCCTGCCGCAATCGGACGTTGGTGGCATCGTATACGTAATTTTCAATAATTCCGTCACGACCGCCTACTGCTTTGTAGTAATCTTCCGCCCCGACGGTGGTTATGGCATTACCGCTTGCATCAGCCCCGTTGACCGTTACGCCGCCGTTAAACCTTGCCTCTGCCGAGGCACTTGATACGCCTTTGAAATCAAGGATAGATTCTGTCAAACTAACCGCTTCGCCACCGAATTTTCCGTCAACGAGGAAACTGAGTGTCCAGTTTTTGTACGCAACGGAGTTGTTCCAACCGAGTAGGAATTTCGGTTGCGAATTGCCCACATAACCTTTGTTGTTAGTACGGACAGGTCTTCCGTTTTCAATCAGAATCCGCCCTTGGGCATCTCTCTCGAACTGGTAGGCGTAAATGTCGCCAAACGAACCGCCTTCGGTGATGTACAACGCATAGCCTTCGGTGTCATTGAGCTGGTATCTGCCTTGCAGGTCGGCATGGAGTGCGATGATTTTATTTCGGTTGAACGAATAATTGACCGTAGAGTTCCAAGTCCAATCGGTAGTACGCAAAGGAATTGCATTGACCGACAATTCTATCCCTTGGTTACGGATATGCCCGGCATTGACGTAATACCTCGTATAACCCGAACCTGACGGAGCTGTCAAATCCAGATATTGGTCTTTGGTATCGATTTTATAATAGGTGAAATCCACGCCCAAACGGTTTGCGAAAAACCGCAAATCAGCCCCGATTTCAAAACTTTGCTGTTTTTCGGGTTTGAGTTCCGTAAACGGACGGGTGGTATTGGCATTGATGCTGTTACGCCCGATGCTGCTCAGCGGATTGGTGATGAATGCCGGCACTTCATTGGCAATGGACGAATACGAAGCCCGCAGTTTGGCAAGTGTAACGTATTCCGGCATTTGGAACATATTGTTGAGCAATGCCGTCAACCCGAATGAAGGGTAAAAATACGAATAATTAGATGTGAAAGCCAGCGTAGAAGCCCAATCGTTACGCCCCGAAATATCAAGGTAAAGCATATCTTGGTAGCCCAACTGCACGTTGCCGAATACGCTCTGCTTGGTTGAGCGGGAGTCAAGAACATTCTGTACCAATACCAAATCGTTGAGGTTTTGGAACATAAATTCGTTGGCGTATTTCAGCCCTTGCGACACTTCCGAATCAACCGAAATTCCGTCATTGATGTTTTTCTTCTCGTAACTCGTTCCCGCGATAACGTTCAGGTCAAACTTGCCGAATTGGTTTTGGTACGTGAGTATCGCATCGGTGTACATTTGCGTAGAGAGCGTATTGATGTAGTTCCAACGCCCGTTGGCATGCGAAAGCACCGAAGTCGTGCCTGCCATCACTCTCCGCTCGTAAACGGACGGCATATAATCGTAATTACCACGGACTTGGAAATTGAGATGCTCGGTCAGTTGGTAGCCCAAGTTGATGTTGGCAAGCATCCGTTTTTGGTTGTACGAATTGGTATTTTTGTTGATGACCCAATACGGATTCTGCTGGTTGTCCACATTATAAATATGCCAATGCTGCGTCATGATGTTACGGCTCGGGTCAAGCACTTGATAATCATTACGATACTCATTCATATCCAAGTTTCGGGGAAACCAATACAAGCCCGTTAGCGGATTGAAATAGTAGCCCATCGCAGGTTTGTTGTCGATTTGCTCGTCGGTCAGCATTATTTTGGCGGAAATGTTGAGTTTGTCGTTCAAAAAACGGTTTTGCTGGTTGATAGTAACATTATGCCGGACGTATTCGTTATTTGGGATAACGCCTTTGGCACTCGTATTGGAATATGAAAAATACGTGGTACTATTCTGGTTTCCGCCCGAAAGCGATACGGAATTAACCGTCGTGTAGCCCGTATTGAAGAAATCTTTAACGAAAGAATCGTTGTAATTTCCGGCGGTGGTACTCCAGTTTTCATCGCTTCCTGCTACCGTCGTACCGAATTGGTATTGCAAATCGGGAAGTTCCAGAACGCTTTCCATCACCAAACTGCTTGAAAAGCTACCCGATAGTTTGCCTTCTTTACCTTTTTTGGTGGTAATCATAATTACACCGTTCGCTCCTTGACTTCCGTAGAGGATAGCAGCGTTTGAGCCTTTAAGCACCGTAACACTCTCAATATCATCGGGATTGATGAGCGAAAGCGCATCGCTTCGGTCGCGCGATTCAAAGAAGCTGTCCGAATTGGCATTCGGGGTTTCGCTTGAGACCGGCACGCCGTCGATAACGTACAGCGGTGAACTCACGCCCACGATGCTTTTGTTCCCCCGAAGCACGATGCGTGTAGAACCGCCTGCTCCTGAGCCGCTTCGGTTGAGTTGCAACCCTGCCGTTTTCCCCGAAAGGGTATTGGCAAAATTGATGTCTTTGGTTTTGGTAATCTCTTCGGCATCCACTTTTTGTTGGGCGTACGTCAGCGTTTTCTCCTGACGGCGGATGCCCAATGCCGTAACGACCACTTCGCCGAGCTGCTGGGTATCTTCCCGCATCGTCACGGAAATGCTCGGGGCGGCTCCTACCGTCCGCTCTTGGGTGGCGTACCCCACGTAGCTAAATTCCAAAATTTCGCCGGAAGCCGCTTCCAAAGCGTACTTTCCGTCAAAATCGGTGGACGTACCGCGTACCGTATTCTTAACGACCACGCTCACACCCGGTAGCGGACTGCCCGATTCGTCAGTAACCGTACCCGTAACTTGCTGCGTTTGAGCCATCAGCGGATGCAGAAAGGCTACAAACAACAATACTGCAAATGCAATTTTTGTAATTTTCATAAGTTGAATAAGTTAAAATGAATTCTATTTTGTTCTAAAACATAGTCAAAAGTAAACAAACGGGATTGTATTTGCAAAATAATTAACACGGACTTTTAAAAATAGAAATAATGAGATTTTATTCTTATTTTTCACGAGAAAATAAAATATATTTTTATTTTTTTGGAACAAATGAGCATTTTGTTATGTGAAAAATTGTTTATATTAAACCTGTTTGTTAGTTTCGAAACAAATTTCCTGTATAATTTTCTTTCAAAAACATATTAAATAAACGTCATTTTAATAATATATTTAGATGGGGTGGCGAAGCGTGGGAATGAAAATAGTGAAAAAATGAGGCTGCATACAGCAGTTTGTTGTACGCCAAAGATATCCGATGTATTTAATTTCAAAAATAATCACTATATTGCGAAACTGTAATCAAGGTATTTTATTTTTAGAATCCATTGTTATAATTATTTGGTTATGAGATATATACTATCATTTTTTGTATTTTCAGTAATGGTTGTTATCCTCTTTTTGGGATGTACACCCAATGCCAATACGTATTACAATCGGCAGATGCAACCTATTGTAACCAAGTACAATGTGCTGTTCAATGGGGAAGAAGCGTTTGACATAGGGCGAAAAGAATTGCAAGAAAAATACGAGGATAATTATGATGAAATTCTTCCCGTCGAACCTATCCGTATGAGCGGCGAGGTACAACTCGACGGAATGGGCAATCCGAATTTTGAGCGTGCCGAAGAGAAAGCCATCAAGACGATACAGCGCCACTCGATGGTGTATGACGGCGTACAACGCAACTATAAAATAGACGATGCGTACTTACTTCTCGGTGAAGCCCGCTATTACAACGAAAGGTTCATCCCCGCACTCGAAGCCTTCAATCACATGCTGACCAATTATGGTAAAAGCGAACGCATCAACGAAGCTGCCGTATGGGCTCAAAAAACAAATTTGCGGTTACACAAAGATAAAATTGCGATAGCCAATCTGCAACAAATTCTCGATAACACCCGTTTGCGGAAAAAAGATAGGGCTGAAGCATATGCCACACTCGGGCAAGCATACATCAATCAAGAGGAATATAACGAAGCTGCCGATGCGCTCTACAAAGCAGCCAAATATACCCCCAACAAGAATTTGCGGGGACGTTATTATTTCATAGCGGCACAATTGTATGAACAACAGCGGATGAAGGATTCGGCTGCCGTAGCTTTTGAAAAAGTTATCAAACTCAATTGGAAAATCTCACGTAGACTATGGGTGGAAGCACAAGCAGGTAAGGTACGCAATACGGAATTCACTCCTGAAGAAAAAGCCGAATACATCGCGTATCTGACAAAGCTCGAAAACCGGTATGAGCATAAAGATTACCTCGATGCTCTTTATTATCTGCACGGTACACTTATCCGCGATGAGCAACCTTCGCCGGCGATTCAATATTATAAAAACTCATTGCGTAACAACGTCCAGAATGACCGCCTTAAAGGAAAAGCTCACGAGCGTTTGGCGGAACTTTATTTTGAAAAACGCGATTATGTCGGTGCATATCACCACTTTGACAGCACGTTGGTGTACGTTCCCGAACATACATTCGAGCGATTGTTTCTCGAACGGAAAAAAGAAAATCTTGCTAAAATTACCGAACTCGAATACACGGTACGGGAAAATGATAGCGTATTGCGCATCAGCAACATGAGCGCCGGGCAACAGCGAGCGTATTTCCAACAACATATTGACTCACTTAACCGCGTAGCCGAACGGGCATCGGTATCGCCTACCGATACATTCCAAGGCTCGGGGGTAACGCTGCAAAACCAACCCGATACAGGCGGACGCTTTTATTTTTACAATCCGATAACGGTCGCTTATGGCAAACAGCAATTCCGACAGTTGTGGGGCGGACGCAAACTCGAAGATAATTGGCGTTGGGCGTCCGTAGGTTCACAACTCCTTACGGACAATATTTCGGACGGACAACCTTTGGATGATGCTGCAGATGAAGGACTTACGCCTGAATTTTACCTCAACCAATTGCCGGCAAATGATGCCGAAATCGCAGCCTTACGCACCCAACGCAATCAGGCTCTTTACCAGTTGGGTGTCTTATACCGGACGAAATTCAACGACCATGATACAGCAAACGAACGCTTGAGCAAACTGATAGCTTCACAGCCCGATGCCCAGCTCGAACCTGCCGCATTGTACGAATGGCACCGCAATCTGCAAGTAACCCTCCCCGAGAAAGCCGAACAGGTTAAAAATCAATTGATTACCGCATATCCCAATTCGGATTACGCACATTTAATCCGAGGCGGAGAAACTTCGCAAAACATTAGAAATCAGAAAGCTAATTTATTATTTGCAGAATTGGAAAATGATTTTGTACAAGGGAAAATTGTTGAAGCATCGCAGCGGATAGAAGAAGAAAGCACATTATACAAACAAACCTCGGCTGCTCCAAAAATAGAATTGCTCAAAGCGCAAATCAATGGGCGACTTTATGGCGTAAACACGTACTTGCAAGCCCTTGAAAATCTTTCGGTAACATATCCTGATACGGACGAAAGTACCCAAGCAAAAGCGCTCATCGAAGAATTGCAAAAATCGCAAGAAGAAGGTTTTGTACCTGACGAGAAAACCCGTTCGTGGAAAATTGTCATTTACGACATCCCTACAGAAGTTAAAGAGGATTTAACAGACAAAATCCGTGCAGAACTTGCCGATATTTCCGACCGTCTTGTTCTCACAAATGACATTTACAATGCTGAAGAACAATGGCTTGTCATTCACGGATTGCAAAATCGCAATACTGCCAACATCATCCGCCAAGACCTCAAAAAAATATTTACAGCATACAATGTAGCAGACTCAAATATGCCAATAGCCACCGAAAATTATCGTGTGTTATTAATCCAAAAGTCGAAAAAAGCCTACTTAGAATATATCCGGTGAGGTTTGCAATGATTACCGCATAAAGAGAAACCGCCTGAAATATCAGATATTTCGGGCGGTTTTTATACAATGCGTTATTTTCTATTTTTCAGAAGCAACAATCCCGATGTGCAATTCGTCCAATTGCTCTTTTTCCAATGGCGACGGAGCGTCAATCATCACGTCTCTTCCCGAATTATTTTTAGGGAAGGCAATGAAATCGCGTATCGTTTCCTGTCCGCCGAGAATAGCGACCAATCGGTCGAAACCGAATGCCAGTCCGCCGTGTGGAGGTGCACCGTAGCGGAACGCATTCATCAGAAATCCGAATTGGGCTTCTGCCTGTTCGGGTGTAAATCCAAGAAGTTCAAACATCCGGGCTTGCAAATTTTTATCAAAAATACGGATAGAACCGCCGCCTATCTCGTTGCCGTTCAGCACCATATCATACGCATTGGCACGTACTTTGCCCGGCTCTGCCGCAAGTAGCGGAATATCCTCAGGCTTGGGCGAAGTAAACGGATGGTGCATTGCATGGTAGCGTCCGCTTTCCTCATCCCATTCGAGGAGTGGAAAATCAACAACCCAAAGCGGTGCAAACTCATCGGATTTGCGAAGCCCCAAACGTTGGGCAAGTTCCATACGCAAGGCACTGAGCTGGGTACGGACTTTGTCGGTTTTGCCCGAAAGAATACAGATAAGGTCGCCCGGCTTGGCGTTGGTTCGTTCTGCCCATTGCCGTAAATCGGCTTCGTCGTAGAATTTGTCAACGGACGATTTGAGGCTACCGTCGTCATTGCATTTCACGTACACCATTCCCGAAGCTCCCACCTGCGGACGTTTTATCCATTCGATAAGAGCATCGATTTCTTTGCGTGTGTATGCGTTTGCTCCCGGCACGGCAATTCCGACCACGAGTTCAGCATCGTTAAAAACCTTAAAATCTTTGTGTTGGGCGATGTCATTCAGTTCGCCGAATTTCATCCCGAAACGGATGTCGGGCTTGTCGTTTCCGTAGGTTTTCATCGCCTCGGCGTAGGTCATCCGTGGGAAATCGCCAACTTCGACGCCTTTTATTTCTTTGAGAAGATGGCGTGTCAATCCTTCAAAAGTCTGCAAAATATCTTCCTGTTCTACGAACGCCATTTCGCAGTCGATTTGGGTAAATTCGGGTTGGCGGTCGGCACGGAGGTCTTCATCGCGGAAACATTTCACGATTTGGAAATACTTGTCCATTCCGCCGACCATCAGCAGTTGCTTGAAGGTTTGCGGCGACTGCGGAAGGGCGTAAAACTGACCTTCGTTCATCCGGCTTGGCACTACAAAATCTCTCGCGCCTTCGGGAGTTGATTTTATCAGATACGGAGTTTCGACTTCGATAAATCCTTCGTTAGAAAGATAATTGCGGACTTGCATTCCCACTTGGTGGCGGAAAATGAGATTGTTACGCACGGGCGCTCGGCGGATGTCGAGGTAGCGGTATTTCATTCGGAGGTCTTCGCCACCGTCGGTTTCGTTTTCGATAGTGAAGGGCGGCAATTCCGATTTGTTGAGCAATACGAGCTCCGATACGAGGATTTCGACATCCCCCGTAGGGATATTTTTATTTTTCGACTCACGCTCGATGACCGTTCCCGTGATTTGGATAACATCCTCACGACCAAGCGATTCTGCCAGGTCAAAAATGGATTTGTCGGTGCGGTCGCTATCAAAAATCAATTGGGTGATGCCATAACGATCCCGCAAATCGACCCAAATCATAAACCCTTTGTTTCTTGATTTCTGAACCCAGCCCGAAAGGGTTACTTTTTGATTGAGATGTTCGGTGCGGAGCTCGCCGCAGGTATGTGTTCTGTACATAAATATCTGTATATGAATGAAATAATTAGATAATTGATGTCTGATATTGCTTTTAAGAAAATGATTTTTACTATCGTATCAGAAATCGTACAAATGTAAAAAAATATCCATTAAGATAAAAACACGAAAAAAATATATCGTGTAAAAACAAATTTTTCAAAATGGTTTAACAAATTTATTCATCATACGAACAAAATAAACCCAAACCGTTTTCCCTATATACGAAAAACGGTTTGGGTTTGTTGAATAAAGAAGAATATCCGAAAGCCAACTATATGATTATTATATATTTATCTCCTGGAAGCGTTTTTCCAAACGGATGGCTTTCGGGAATAAAATATTGTTTTCCAGATGAATGTGCTTGTGCAAATCATCTTCAAATTCTTGCAACATCGCATAGGTTACGCGGTAGGTGTTACAAGCATCGGCTGGCGGTGTGTAATTATCTGTCAGTGAGGCGATAATGCGAAACCGTTCGCCTTCGGCATCGTGGTCGTCCATCATTATGGAAACGGGATTTTCTACCGTCCCGAAATGCGGCCGTGCCAGCGGTTCGCCGCTTATTCCTGCCTCCACCATACTTCGGATGAACGGAAAAAGGATTTGCTCTTCTTTCATAAAATGCTCTTCAAGGTCGGTTGCCGATGCCTTGAAATGGTCGTTAATGGCGAAAAGCTCGGGGTGGCGGTCGCCGTGTACACGGCACAGTTTGTCGAGGAATTGTAACAAAACCGGCGTTTTTTCTTTCACATAGCGGTGGTGCGTTTTCTCGATATAATCGGCGAGCAAATCGAGCGGGAAAACGTTAAAGTCGATGCCTGAATCTGCTTTTTGTGAGGCTTGTGCGAGTTCTTCGGTAATTACTTCATAATCAATACCTTTCTCGTTGCAAACTTCTTGTAAAACTCTTCCGCCACGACAGCAGAAATCAATTTTATGTTTTTTGAAAACGGCAGCCGTGCGGAAATCGTCCGCAACGTATTCGCCAATGGTTTTTGGGTTTATTGCTTCCATATAATATAGGTGTATAAATTGTATGGTGCAAAGATAGGGATTTTTTTATAG
>JAUNTM010000149.1 GCA_030538675.1 Capnocytophaga sp. | reverse complement strand
CGAAGCGAAACGCTATTTTTTGCCGACACTGCGGGGGCGACCAGCGGAAGCCACCGAAGTGCGTGCAAAAAAAGCGTTTCGCAAGTGTATTGTAGCGGAAAGCCCGCCCCCAATCATTAAAAATTGGGGGAACGCCCTAAATAAAAAAAGATATGAAGTTAATTTTTTATTAAAATATTTTCTTTTTTTTGTGCTTACCGTTAAAAAACATATTTTTATCCGTTTAAAAATTTAATTATAGTCATATGAAGAGAATTATTGTGGCGTTTGTCGCTATTATGTCATTCATTCCCAGCGCTTTGCGTGCCGATGAAGGAATGTGGTTTTTGATGTTTATCGAGCGGTTGAATCAGCGTGATATGCAGAAATTGGGATTGCAATTGACCGCCGAAGAGATTTACAGTATCAATAATAACAGCTTGAAAGATGCTATCGTGCAGTTCAACGGTGGCTGTACGGCTAGTATTATTTCCAACCAAGGATTAGTGCTGACCAACCACCATTGTGGTTACGGACAGATTGCGGAATTGTCATCGCCTGAAAGTAACCATTTGCGGGACGGCTTTTGGGCAAAAACGAAGGCTGAAGAGCTGAGTCCGAAGAGTTTGTACGTTCGTTTTTTTGTGCGGATGGACAATGTTACAGAACGAATTTTATCGAAAGTAAATGATAAAATGACTGAAAAAGAACGTGAAGCGGCTATCAATCGTGAAACTGCCGAAATCCAAAAGGAGAATAGCGAGGGTGGAAAATACACGGTTTCGGTACGTCCGTTTTTTCAAGGAAATGAATATTATTATTTTGTGTATCAAGACTTTAATGATGTTCGTTTGGTAGGAACACCGCCTGAGAGCATTGGGAAATTCGGTGGTGATACCGATAACTGGGAATGGCCGCGCCACACGGGCGATTTTTCAATTTTCCGGGTTTATACCGACCAAAATGGGAATCCTGCTCCGTATTCGGCGGAAAATATTCCAATGAACCCTAAAAAATATCTTAACGTGAACATCAAAGGTGTTTATGAAAATGATTTTGCGATGATTCTCGGTTATCCCGGGCGTACCAATCGTTGGCAAACTTCGGCTTGGGTAGACCAGCACGTGAAATATGCGTATCCTGCGTGGGTAGAAGGCTCAAGAGTGGGTATGGATGCGATGGAAAAATATATGAATGAGGATGATGCTATCCGATTGATGTACGCCTCCAAATATGCCCAAGTGGCAAATTATTGGAAAAACCGCCAAGGGATGATTGATGCTCTCAAAGCTCACAAAACTGCTGATATAAAGCGTGTTACGGAGGCTAAATTTCAAAAATGGGCGAACAAAAAAGCCCAACGTGCCGAATATGGAACGGCTCTTGCCGACATCTACAACTATTTTGACTTGACGAATGAAAAATCGAAACACGATAATTATTTGTTCGCCATGTTGCGTACGACCAACTATGCAGGCATCTCCCGCAGTTTGGGAAGAAATCTTTCTAATTACGCCAATGCTGAACCGCAATTCCGTTCGCAACTAAGAGGCGAAACAGAAGCTGCTGTTGACCGCTTCTTTGATAATATGTACATCCCTATCGAAAAAGAAGCCCTCAAAAAACAATTGGCACTCTACAGTAGCAAATCCGTTTATCCTATAGCTCCTTATATCAAAGAAATCGCTGAACAAAACAACGGTAATTTTGACCAATATGTTGAAAATCTTGTAGCGAACAGTATCTACGCATCTAAAGAAAGTGTTGCCGGATTCCTCGACAATCCTGATGCAGAAGCTCTTCAGAATGACGGACTTACAAAACTTTCTGAAAGTATCATTACACAATATTTGCAATCATCGCCGGCGATTGACGAAGCTTCTGAAAAATATACCAAAGCCTACCGCAAATTCGTGAAAGGCTTGAGAGCTTCCAAATTAAGTACGATTCTGTATCCTGATGCAAACTCAACGCTCCGCCTGACCTACGGAACGGTTCGTGCCCTGCCTGCCAACCCTCGCAATGACGCCAAAACGAATGATTATACCACTTTCGAGGGAATGCTCGCCAAATACAAAAAAGACGACCACGAGTTTGATTTGCCTACGGAAATGTTTGTACTACACGATGCCCGCGACTACGGACGCTATGCTGATAAAGACGGCTCACTCCACATCAACTTCTTGACGGACAATGATATAACAGGTGGAAATTCAGGTTCACCCGTAATGAACGGTAACGGTGAAATCATCGGGCTGGCGTTTGACGGAAATATTGAGGCGATGGCAAGCGATGTGATTTTTGATTCCGAACTACAACGTACCATCAATGTTGATATCCGCTATGTACTTTGGGTGATTGATAAATTCTCAAATGCAAAACACATCGTTGATGAGATGACGGTTATTGAATAGTTTTTTCAAATAGACAGAAAAAATGTCCGAGCGCTCAATACGTTCGGACATTTTTTTTAGATGATTACCGCCCTATTATAAAAATGGCAGGGCGTTTTTGTAAATCAATTTTCGTTTTTTTCCATTGCGAAACAGGATGTGTCTGTATCCATTCACCGGGGAGTGTGATGTCGCATGCGATGCAGAGCAGGGTGTTGGGTTGTAATGCTTCGGTTAATTCTATCAGCAATTTGTCATTCCGGTACGGTGTTTCGATAAAAATCTGGGATTGTGACTGTTCTATAGCTTTTCGTTCGTATTGCTTTAATTCTTTTCGGCGTTCTTGTCTGTCAATAGGAAGATAGCCGTTGAATGCGAAACTTTGCCCGTTCATACCGCTTGCCATCATCGCTAAAAGTATGGACGACGGTCCTACCAACGGCACTACTTTGATGTGGTTGCGGTGCGCCAAACGCACTATTTCCGCACCGGGGTCAGCAATGCCCGGACAGCCTGCTTCTGAAAGTATTCCTATCGAAATACCGCGTTGGCAAGGCTCTAAAAATGTAGGAATTTCGGTGGTTTTCGTATGCTTGTTAAGAGGATAAAGCACCAATTCGCTTTGTGGTTTTTCGGGAAGAATTTGTTTGATAAATTTGCGTGCCGACTTTTCATTTTCAACAATAAAATGCGTAAGCGATGCTACTGTTTGCACTACTTTTGCTGGCAAAACTTCCTGCGGAATGCTGTCTCCTAAAAAAGTCGGGATAAGATATAACGTACCTTGTGTGCTCATTTTTTTTGACGCAATGTTAGTTCTTTTGCTATTGAGTCGCAAGCCTTATCAATCATCGTGTATACTGCCCGAAAATCGTTTTTGTCGCCGTAATACGGGTCAGGCACTTCGGCGTGAGCAGTATCGGTAAGCGCATCTGTCAAATAATGAACCTTCTCTATATAGCCCTCATTATCAGTAAGGTAACATACATTTTTATAATTACTCTCATCCATCACAAAAATATAATCGAACGCTTCAAAATCTTCTAATCCGAACTGCCGTCCTTTAAGTTGTGATATATCAATCCCATTTTTACGGGCTACCTCTACCGAACGATAGTCAGGAGCATCGCCAATATGATAATTGGATGTTCCCGCCGAATCTACTTCAAAATGCTTTGCGTCAAGTTTTGCCCGCAATACGCCTTCTGCAAGTGGTGAGCGACAAATATTGCCCAAGCAGACCATCAATATTTTTGTTTTTCTCATTTTTATTTTTTATTTGAGGTGGTTTTGAT
>JAUNTM010000148.1 GCA_030538675.1 Capnocytophaga sp. | reverse complement strand
ACCGTCAAAACTGGCTGTAATAGTCTGTCCGTCTGAATTTACGGCGGAGAAAATACCTGTATCCTTATTGAAACTTACCGAGTTTAGTTTAATATCAACGGGTACGCCTTGCTCATCGGTAAAATTGGCTTCTACCGTAGTTCCGTCATTTAGCGTTAAAACAATGGTTTTAGAAGCACTCCCTGTAACTGCCATGCTTACGGGGCGTTTGGCGTAAGCCATATTCCAATCCTCCTTATTGCCCTGCGTAATTGAGGATAACAACGGCGGTAAGGTGTAGTTCTGTAAGCCTGCGAGCTTTTGTTTCTCAAAAGGCGTGAAATTTTCTTCAGAAAGTTGTCTGCCCGTTACTTTATCGACTTTGTTGGAAAGTTCGGTTTTAGAGGCTAAATCAGTATGCGTATGTTCTTTGTCGGCTTTGGTTTCCAGTCCGCCCCAAGTAGCATATTCCTCGTGGGTGTGTTCCGCCGGCGCTTTGCCGTCCAATTCGCCACGCAATCCGGTTATGTCATCAATGCCGTGCGTGTGGGCTTTGTCGGCTTTAGCCTCCACGCTTTCGGCAGTTGCTACGCCTTGCAAAATTTTCTCCAAGCCTTCAATATTAGCACTCGGAATTTTCTCGGATTTGTGCCAATAGCTGTCCATCCACGCCCAGAACTGTTCCTGCGTGGGTTTTAAAAGGTTTTTAAACCAATTTTTAAGAGTGTTTTTTGGGGTCATGATTTTTAGGTTATAGGGGTTAGGTTATAGGGGCGAACCCGCGTGTTCGCCTTTATCCCATAAACATTATATAAGCAAGTTCAATGTATCGGGGCATAATATTAATATCTTTACCCTCACCGATATAGCCGGTGCTAAAGCTGTGCGAGTGAGTACCTGCCGTTGACACTTCAAATATATCAGACCTCCGTCCGGTTGACAACTCCCTGTCAGAGGTATTGATTCCTTTACCAAGATAATGGCTATCTCTGTCATCGCTTGAAGTGATTGAACTCACGGAATGCGTGTGTCCTCCGGCAGAAGACGTGGTGCCTGTAAAATTGTGTTTTGGAAGTTGCCCTATGGTTAATTTTTTGGTATGGCTTCCGCCGATACTACCGATTTGGGCTTGTTCATGTTGCCAGCCAAGCACGAATTTATCCCGCATATCGGGCGTGCCGTTCGTGCCGTCGCAGAGTTGCCAACCAACAGGCACAGCGCTCAGTTCTCCGCTCCACATACTTATCATTCCTTTAGGAACAACCGCCCGTTGCAACTCACGTAGTGGATTAATCCTCTTAAAATCCGCCCAAGCGAAACTCTCCGAACCAACGCCGAACACCGCATACCGTACTATTTCCACGTCTTTATTTTGTCCGTCTTCAAACGGAAGTGATTTTCGTTCTTCCTTGACAATTACGTTAGCCGATGCCGTGCCGCCTTTGAACGGTAATAGTTCACCTTTGATAAAAACTATGCCGTCGGACACGCTCGTTCCGGTTGTGGTACAGCCTTTGATAATGGCAAGATTGCCTGCCAATTCGCCTAATGCGTTAAATAATCCGTAGCTTTTTTGCATAAACTCAAGCGTGTCCGTGTCGAACGGAAAACCGCCCGTGCTGTCTAATTGTAATCGGTTCATATCTGTACTATTTTATATCGTTTTGCCGCTAATCTGTAAAAATTGATAAGAGACTCCATTTCGTGTTGTTGGTAGGTTTCTACGGGAACTTCCACAATGAAGTCTACTCCGGTATCAGCGAAATCGGTACGGTTTCTTAGATATTTTTTCCCTAAAAAAACCGTCTTGTTTTCGCCTTGCGTGTAAATGTAAAACCGGCTGTATTGGTTGCCGCCCACGATTGTAATACGCCGCTTTTGCGTATCAAAAGTATCGTTTAAGGCTTTTTTCAGAAAACAGACCTGTCCGTTGTGGGCGATTTTATAAAGGTCGGTTTTCCGTTTTTGGACGAAACCGTACTGCAACGTAACCAGTGGTGCAACCAACGATTGTACCCACGCGGTCATTTTCCGCTTCCGCAGAAAGGTCGGAAGCAACAGCACCGATAATTTTTTAATGTCCAGTTCAAAAATTTTCATTTTTTAAGTGATTAGCCAATAGGCATTAGGGGATAGGGAATAGCGGGCAGCGGATAAGGGCTTACTCTTGCGGTTCGGAACTATCCGCTGTTCCCTATTCCCTATTCCCTATTAAAGAATGCCTATATATATGTTACTTCTGATTTATTTTCTCCTTCAAAATCGACCGCAAAATATCCGCTCACAGGTACGGTACTGATGTCGACAGACTGCCAATTTCCGTAACTTCCTGCCGTGCCGTCAATCCAACGGCTTTGGGCGAGGTCAAGCGACACATCACGCACACCCGGCACGGCTTGGATTTTGTCGGTCAGTTTTTGTAAGGAAAGTTCGCCGTCAAACGGAAGTTCTTTCATAAACTGCTGAATGGCTTCATCAACGGGGCGTTTTGCCGTGAGAATATCCATTCCGCCCGCATCCAATACCAACGCATCACGCACGATGCGGATGTGGAGCTTCAACTCATCGGGCAGGTAATTGATGACGGTAATCGGTACGCCCGCATCTTTGATTTCCGCCATATACGCCCGGAATGCCGTCTCCACTTCGGGGGCGAGTTGGGCGAGTTTGCCGTCTTTTTCGCCGGCAATTTTGATGATGAGCCGTGTTTGGTTTTCGTCTTCCGTAACCGCCGAATATTTGATGATTTTTGAATTTTCAATTTCTTCGGAAGATTTGCCGGCATTGTTAAACCGGTCGCTATCTTCCAGCAAATCAAAACCATATTGGAACGCCAGTGCCTTGTTTCTGTACCAGCGTGCCGTGTGCGGTTTGAGTTGCGAAAGTTTGTAATCCACATCGGCGGTGTGGATGTCCATCAGTTTTTCAAGCGACCAAATGGCAACTGCCGTAATGTATGTCCACAGCCGCCAAACTGCGGTTTTGGAGGTCGAATTGAGTTCCGCCAAGGCGGGTTCTGCTTCCTTCGTGCGGATGATTTCTTGTTGGATGTCTTGTATTGTTCGTGCCATTTTATTTAGGTTTAAGTGATTAGGCGTTAGCCAATAGCCATTAGGGGCTTACTCTTGTTAAAGGGATTAGGCATTAGCCAATAGCCATTAGGGGCTTACTCTTACGGTTGGCTTAGCCCTATTGGCTATTTGGCTAATGGCTATTGCCTTATCACAAAATCCACATTAACCGCCCAAACGCTGATGCCTTCCTGCCGTTCGATAATCTGAATATCTTCGGAAGTGAATGCCGTGGCGGGCAATATCGCTTTGGCGGTGTAATACTTTTTGATGTCGTTATCCGTTAGGATGTTTTCGGGAACAGTCAAAATCTGCCCTGCCGAAAGGTCATCGGTAACGCTTTTGCCGTTTGCCGTTGCCAGTTCAAACACGCCGTTAATCGTGCCGGTGTGTTGCAGGGCGATATCAAATAGCGATTGGTTATGTAATGCGGTTATTTTCATTGTTTTTGCCTATCGGAATTGCCGACCTTTCCGTTGAGTTGTTTGTATTTGGTCAGTTCATCGGTTAGCTTTTCGATGGTCGCTTCCAGTTCTTTGATGACCCGCTTGGCTTCATTGAGTTGTTCGATGGCGTAGCGTAACTGTCCGCCCAAATCATCGACCATTTCACGGTAGATTTT
>JAUNTM010000029.1 GCA_030538675.1 Capnocytophaga sp. | reverse complement strand
TTTCCAAATTTCCAAATTTTCAAATTTTAGTTATTTCATTAGCGATTTGTAGTTCTTCGTTGGTTGGGATGATTATTATTTTTACTTTGCTTGTTTCAGCTTGTATTTCAACGACTTGCTTAGGGCGGTTGAGTTCTTTGTTTTTCTTTTCGTCTAATATAATTCCTAAGAAATCAAGTTCTTGGCAGCTTAAAAGGCGGATTAAATCATCATTTTCACCCAAACCTGCGGTAAACGTAATACAGTCAAGTCCATTGAGGGCGGCAGCGTATGCCCCGATGAATTTTTTGATGCGGTAAGCATACATCTCGTAGCAGAGGATAGCATTGGCATCGCCTTGAAAATATTTGTCAGAGACGTCACGTGCATCGGAACTGCCTGTAAGTCCGAGCATTCCACTTTGTTTGTTAAGGACGTTTTTGGCTTCTTCCAAACTCATCCCGAGTTCTTCCATAAAAAAGAAAATCACCGACGGGTCAATGGTTCCGCTACGTGTCCCCATCACAAGTCCGTCAAGCGGCGTAAGCCCCATACTCGTGTCGATACATTCGCCATTTTGATTGACGGCTGCCATACTTGAGCCGTTCCCCAAATGGATAGTGATATTTTTTATAGAATTATTTTTAAAATACTTGCGTGCTTCCCTGTCTACATACTTGTGGCTTGTGCCGTGAAATCCGTAGGCGCGGATGCCGTTTTCTTCATAATATTTATTGGGAATGGCATAGCGAAATGCTTTGGGAGGCATTGTTTGGTGGAATGCCGTGTCCATAACCACCGCTTGTTTAGCTTTGGCGAATATTTTTTGCGCTACTTGGATACCGACCAAACCGCCCGGATTGTGCAAAGGCGATAACGGGATGAGTCTTTCAACACTTTTGATGACATCTTCATTGACGAGAGTAGGTTGTACGAGTTCCTCACCGCCATGCACGATGCGGTGTCCTATCATTTCGATGTCGTCAGGATGATTGATTACGCCTACTTTAGGGTCGGTAAGCAGTTCGGAAACGAGCTTCATCCCCTCTTCATGGTTGGCGATAGGAAGCTGTTTTTTTACGTCTACTTCCTTACCGTTTTTGATAGCGGTGTATTTGATTAAACTTCCGTCGATGCCGATGCGTTCTACGATTCCTTTAGCTTTGGACAATCCGGTTTTAGTGTCAATCAGCTGGTATTTAAGTGACGAACTTCCCGAATTGATGATTAATATTTCCATGTTTTATTTTTAACTATTTATTATATTGAAGATTTAAAGGCGCATTTTTAAGTCATTTATCTTCATAATGCCCATACGCTGACAGTAATACTATTCTTTTTTCGCTTTCGAATACTTCATAGGTCAATCGATGTTTCTGGTCAGTCCTTCGAGACCAAACAGAACGTTCCTTATATCCTTTGAGTTGCTCTATTTGCCCGGTTCCTTTTTTGGGATGCTCTTTTATTTCTTTATGAAAATCAATGATTTTATTGATGAGCTTTGTTTTCCCTGATTTTTTATGCAATTCGATGTGGAATAGATATTTTTTTTGTAAACTGAAAGATATATTCAGAAGGAATATCTTGCTCTTTTTCCATTTTAGCTCTTCATATAAAATTCAAGTTCTTCAAGACTCATATCAACAATACCACTATTTTTTGATTCGTCAAGCATAGTAAAATATTCTTTTTCAGTCATCTTGTCTTTCATTTTTATCATCGGCTCTTTTTCTTCAAAAGTGAAATTTTTCACGTTGAATTTTTTCATAATAGCTTTAATTACAGATATTTCAGAGAGGTTACTTATTTCCCCACGTATCACATAACTTGTTTGTTCAGCTGTTTTCATATAAAATTCATTTTATTTAGATGATTGATTTTCAAAGATATTACAAAAGTAATAAAAATTGTATACATCAGACATTGATTTTTTACTCCTCCATTACTGCCTGTATCGCCGTGATAAGCACCGTATTGTAAATGTCGGGGATAGTTGCTCCTCGGCTGAGGTCGTTTACCGGTTTTTTCAGACCTTGCAGCATCGGGCCGATAGCGAGTGCTCCTGTCTCGCGCTGTACGGCTTTGTAGGTGTTGTTTCCTGTATTTAAGTCAGGGAAAATCAATACGTTAGCCTGTCCTGCAACTTTTGAGTCGGGCATTTTGCTTTTGCCGACTTTCGGGTCAACGGCGGCATCGTATTGGATGGGGCCTTCCACGAGCAATTCCGGGTATTTTTCTTTGACGATTTCGGTTGCTGTACGCACTTTATCCACATCGGCACCGCTTCCCGAACTTCCTGACGAGTATGACAGCAGCGCTACTTTGGGCTCGATACCGAATGCTTTGGCAGATTGGGCTGAGGTGATGGCGATTTCGGCGAGTTGTTCGGCAGTCGGGTTCGGCACGATGGCACAATCGCCGTATACTAATACCCTGTCTTGCAATAACATAAAGAATACAGACGACACTGTATTCACGCCCGCTTTAGTTTTCACGAATTGCAATGACGGACGTATGGTATGAGCCGTCGTATGCACCGCCCCCGACACCATTCCGTCGGCATCGCCAAGGAAAACCATCATCGTCCCGAAGTATGACACATCGAGCATAAAATCTTCAGCTTGAGCGAGTTCCATTCCTTTGGATTTTCGCAATTCGTATAGTTTTTCGGCGTAAGCCTTATATTTCGGGCTTTCTATGGGATTGACCACAGCGATACGGCGTTCGTCCCATTTCAGTCCGAGTATGTTTACGCGGGCGGTGATTTTTTCAGTATTGCCCAAAACAGTCAGGTATACGAGTTCATCGGCAGCTAATTGCGAAGCCGCTATCAGGATACGGTCGTCCGTACCTTCAGGTAACACGATGTGTTTCTGAGCTTTACGAGCATTTTGAACCATGCTGTATTGGAACATGCGCGGTGTAATAGCATCGGATTTGAACGATGAAATGCGCTTGTTGAGGTCATCAATATTAGCGTATTTTTCAAACATTTGGATGCTCAACCGTATTTTGTCCGTATTTTCAGGATATATTTTTGATTTGATGTTGCCGATGCGGTTGGCGGTTTCAAACGTACCGCTTTTGGCGAGCATAATCGGCATGATTTTGTGCGTTCCGTCGAGGATTTTTACGATCGATTTTTCGGGAGTAAATCCGCCATAGAGAACGATGCCGCCCACTCTCGGATAGTTGGACGAAATGCTTGCCGTGATAGTCCCGACAATTAGGTCAGAGCGGTCGGCAGGGATTACGGCAAGACAATTTTCCGAAATATGGTCGAGAAAATGATGCAGTTGCATGCCCCCTACAATCGTTTTTTGAGTGGTTACGTTGATATTATCGCCTTTGTACAAGAAGTGCGCCCCAAGTTCGTCGGCAATCTCTTTGAGAGTCGGACGCCCGAGTGCATTTTCGTTAGGGATGATCGTAAAATGGATGCCCGGGAACTGTTTTTCGAGCAATGCTTGCGTACCTTCCGAAGCGCTTTTTGTTTTATTGACAAACACACCAAGCACCTGCACTTCGCTGTCCAACAGTCCGTTAATCTCAATATGGACGTGGTCGATGAGTTCTTCTTCGGTTGAAAAGCTGTCTTTAAGTACGATTAAGGCAGGAATATTGAGGCTTTGTGCGAGTGATGCGTTGAAATTGACATCGAAAACGTTGCTTTCTTCGAACAAATCCGCTCCTTCGACCAATACGAAATCAAATTTTTCTTCCAAGGCTTTGTAGCGTTTGATGATAGTATCGTACACTTCGTCGATTTTGCCTTTATTTTTGAGAGCCAGCACCTGATTGCGAGTAAATACGTAAGCTTCATCGTACTCCATATCAATGTTGAAGTGGGATAACATCGTAGCGATATGATTGTCTTTTTGTGTTTTGTTTTCCAAAACGGGTTTGAAATAGCCTACTTTGGCAGTATTTCGCATAATCATCTGCATTACGCCCAAACTGACCAACGATTTGCCACTGTACGAGTCGGGTGTAATGATATAAACTGACTTGTTCATTGTTTGTAATAAATAATTGTTTTCTTTTAAACTGCTGATTTTTAGTATTTTAAATTTATAGAAATAAGCTTTCAAAGCCTCCGCAAAGATACGTAAACTTTTTAGAAAAGTATTTTTTTAACCAAAAAATAAGACAGGAACGATAATTAAAAAGGAGTTTTCTTATAAACCGCAAGCTTTACGCAGATTATTCTCCATTGGTTTGCGGGTTGCTTTTGTAAAACAATTTCTGATGAGATTTAAGATATTTTATTCATTCTGAAAAAAATAGTTGTTTATTCTGATAAAAAGGAATATCTTTGAAAACAAATTAATATAATAACGTGAGATGTAGGAGTTGTTCAATAGCGGCATCTTGCTTTATGATAGAAAGAAACACGTATTTTTTCAGAATGGCTAAAATGTATAAGATATTTGCAGCTAATAAGAATTTGCTTACCTTTATATATTGTGTATTTTGTGCTTTGTTTTTTTGGACTACGGTCAAATTTTCCAAAATTAATCGTAAAGAAATCCCCGTACAGGTACAAGTGGTCAATATACCGGAAGCGCTCTCTTTTGAAAGCGAAAATAAAAATTACGTACAAGTAACGGTCAGAGGAAGTGCCTATTCGTTACTAAAATATTACTTGAACAATCCTCTTGTTACGGTAGATTACAATGATTTACAACCGATAGGAGAGGGGATGTACCGTATCGGGCAAAATGCGGTAACTAAAAGGCAGCAAGATGCGGGATTGGATATTGAAAAATCAAATTCCGATACATTGTATCTGACGATGCATCAAAATTACACCAAAAAAATACCTGTCAGGGTGGATTTGAATGCTCAATTTGCTCGCGGATACCGCCTAAACGGACTCCAAGTAATGCCCGATACAGTGCAGGTAAGAGGGTTTGGCAACGAAATAGACACGATGCATGCCGTATATGTGAAATTACCCTTAAAACAAGAGGTTAATAATTCATTTGAACAGACTGTAAAATTAATATCTACCTCACAATTGCAGTACGATACCAACCAAATACTTGTTAAAGCTACGGTTGACAAATTCAGCGAACGCATCATCAAAGCCGTTGTCCGGGCAGTCAATGTGCCTTCGGGGCAGCAGATAAAACTCTATCCGGAAACGGTAGAAATACTTTGTGCGGGAAGTTTTGATTTGATTAAAAATATAACTTCAGATGACATAGTGGTAGAAGCCGATTATGCCGAACGAGGAGGGAATTCGGGCATGTTGTCTTTAGACATTCGTACCGAAATCAAAGGTGTGAAAATCACATTTTACAAAGATGAAGAAATAGATTATCTAATACGGGAAATAAAATGATAGTAGGGATTACAGGAGGCATAGGAAGTGGGAAGACGACGGTGGCTAAGATGTTCGCCGAGTATGGCATTCCGTTGTATTTTTCTGATAAAGAAGCTATTAGAATTATTGAAGAGGATGGGTCAGTAAAGTTAAAGTTGGTAAATTTGTTTGGAGAACAAGCGTACACGGGCGGGATTTACAACAGGAAATACATTGCGGGAATAGTGTTTTCTGACAAAGAAAAATTACAACAACTCAATGCGATAGTACATCCGGCGATAGGCAAAGATTTTTTGCAATGGTATGAGCGGCAGCGTAGTCCGTATGTGATAAAAGAAGCGGCAATACTTTTTGAAAGCGGTTTGTATAAGGATTGCGATGCGATTATTACCGTTACTTCGCCCGAGCCAATCCGCGTGCAGCGAGTAATGCAACGCGACGGGATAGACGAAAATTCGGTACGCAGGCGTATGGCGAATCAATGGACGGATAGCCAGCGTATCAGATTGTCAGATTTTGTTATTGAAAATTCAAATATTGATGATTTAAGAAATAAGGTTGAAGAAATACATTTGATATTAATTAAAAAAATGAATAATCAGTAATTTGTATTCGTTTAGAGTTAATTTTTAGTTAAAAAAAGAACTATTAAAAATTTTTTGTTTTAACTTTGTCCAATGGATAAAAGAATGTTTGTCGTTATTATTATCTTAATGAGTTTTGCTTTAATCGGCATTGTCATTATACAAGGATATTGGATAAAAACGGCGGTTGACGATAAGGACGAAGCGTTTTCGTACACAATACACCAGGTATTGAGCTCTGTATCGGAGACTTTGGAGCAGAACGAAATCAATAAATATATAGCACGTATTGTGGAACTTCGGGAGGCGGACAGCTTACTCAATTTGAAAGACCCACAGTTACGGGAGTTCATGTTCGTGCAGGAAAATAAAAACACAAAAGAAACCTTCATATACCGGCACGGCGTATTGGAAGAAGATTACAGCCTTCCCACCAATGTACTTGGCGATTTTGGGGGGGATGACGATACGACGGTGGTGCGGAACTACATCAGCCGTCAATCGCAAAAAATAGTGCATAGCAGTAGCTTGGATGGTAATGTGGGAACGAATACTATCGATAGTTACGAAATCATCGGGAGGCTTCCTGCGATTGATAAGATGATGATAGAAGAAACCTTGCGTAACAGCATAGAACGCCTGCCTATTGTCGATAGAGTGTCAGTCGCCCAATTGGAGCTTTTGCTGAGGCAGGAATTGCTGCATCGGAAATTGGATATTGATTTCGAATATGCCGTTTATACCAAAGGCGTTTTGTCCAATGTACGTTCAAAGTTCTTTGATACACATGATTTGAAAGAGTACCGGGTGCCGCTTTTTGCTAAGGCTTCGGGTGAGTCATCGTATGAATTGGCGTTGGTAGTTCCGGGGCGCGAGCAGTTTTTGATGTCGTCCATTATAGGCATCGCATCGCTGTCGATTGTTTTTACGATCATTATCATCGTAACGTTTACCATCACGGTCAATCAGCTTATTACACAGCGGAAAATATCCGAAATCAAAACAGATTTCATCAATAACATGACCCATGAGTTCAAAACGCCCATCGCAACTATTAATCTGGTGCTCGATGCGATTAAGAACCCCGCCACTTTGTCCAATCCCGACAAAGTAATGCACTACGTGGGAATGTTACGCGAAGAAAATAAGCGGATGCACTCGCAGGTGGAGAACATATTGCGGATATCCAAACTCGAAAAAGGAGAACTCGATATAGACAAAGAACCGCTTGACGCTCACAGCATTATCGAGACTGCCATAGCACACGTACAACTTTTGGTAGACGACAGAGGAGGCGTGATACGCCAGCATTTGTACGCCGAAAATTCGGATATATTAGCAAACGAATCGCATTTTACCAACGTGATGATCAATGTGATAGAGAACGCCATCAAGTATTCGCCCGAAGCTCCGGAAATAGATGTTTACACCGAGAATGTGGACAACCACATCATCATAAAAGTTCAAGATAGAGGACAAGGAATGAGCAAAGCTGTACTTAGAAAGGTGTTTGACAAATTTTATAGAGAACATACAGGCAATTTGCACAACGTAAAAGGACACGGTTTGGGGCTTGCTTATGTCAAAAGTATTATAAAAGACCACAACGGAATTGTTTTTGCTGAGAGTGAAAAAGGAAAAGGAAGTACTTTTTTTATAAAATTACGTGTACTTTAATATTAAATTTGTATCTTTGTTGAAAATAAAAAAAAGAATTATATTAATTAACATTAGAAGATTATACTATGGAAACAACAACAGCCAATAAAAGGATTTTATTAGTTGAAGACGACCCGAACTTCGGAACGGTCTTAAAAGATTACTTAGTGATGAGCGGTTTTGACGTATCGCTTGCCAAAAACGGGATGGAAGGATTTGAAAAATTCCGCAAAGAACCGTACGATTTGTGTATTCTCGACGTAATGATGCCCTACAAAGACGGGTTTACGCTCGCTAAAGAAATACGCGAAAAGAACGAAAAAATTCCAATTATTTTCCTTACCGCACGTACCATGCGTGAAGATGTACTTAAAGGGTACAAAGTAGGAGCTGATGATTATTTGAACAAGCCGTTCGATTCGGAAATTTTATTGATGAAAATCCGCTCGATGCTACAACGTAAAACCGTAGAAACTGTAGCCGACAGCAAAAAATTCGAATTCGAAATCGGTAACTTCTTCCTCAATTCAAAATTAAGATTCTTGAAATTCAAAGACGAAGAGCCTGTAAAATTGTCACCAAAAGAAAACGAATTGTTGCGTTTGCTCGCCTTGCACGAGAACGACCTTATGCCACGCGAACTCGCGCTTACCAAAATCTGGAAAGATGATAACTATTTCACTTCCAGAAGTATGGATGTGTATATCGCCAAATTGAGAAAATACCTCAAAGACGATGAGAAAGTAGAAATCGTGAACATCCACGGCGAAGGTTTCCGTTTGGTAACCAACAAAGAAGATGATTACGTATAGTAAAGCATTAAAAAATGTAATGAAAAAGCTGTCCGAAAAGACAGCTTTTTTCGTTGGACAACTTTTTTTGAACCTGGTATTTAGCGTAGGTTTGGTATAAGGAAATAGTAACTTATTACATCAACCCCACGTAACAATAAGGCTTGCGAGAGCTTTCAGCCTAAAAATGCCATTAAAGCGAATATTTTATTTTTGAAATGATATAATAAAATTAAATGCTTGGTTAACCGGTGTTTGTGTTTTTTATGCATTAGCCCTATTATGATGTTTATTCATTTCGAAATTTCGCTGTAATTTTGTACTTTTGTCCCCTTGACGATGTTCCAATAGCGGAAGATTTTCAGTTATTTTATGCAAGAATTTATAGAAGTACAAGGGGCAAGAGCACACAATCTGAAAAACATTGATGTAGCCATTCCCCGTGAGCAACTGGTTGTGATTACGGGTTTGTCGGGAAGTGGCAAATCGTCATTAGCTTTTGATACTATTTATGCCGAAGGGCAGCGACGTTACATAGAAACATTCTCGTCGTATGCACGCCAATTTTTGGGCAGTTTGGAACGCCCCGATGTCGATAAGATTGACGGACTTTCGCCAGTGATTGCCATCGAGCAGAAAACAACATCGAAGTCGCCACGTTCTACGGTAGGAACGATTACCGAAATATACGATTTCTTACGATTGTTATACGCTCGTGCTTCCGATGCATACAGTTTCAATACGGGAGAGAAAATGGTCAGTTACAGCGATGCACAAATACAAGAGCTGATTACTGAGAAATATAAAGATAAGAATATCAATATATTAGCTCCTTTGGTACAATCACGTAAAGGGCATTATCGAGAACTTTTTGAGCAGATAGCCAAGCACGGATTCCTGAAAGTCCGTACCGACGGCGACATCCGCGATATCGAAAAGGGAATGAAACTTGACCGTTATAAAACCCATGATATTGAGGTAGTTATCGACCGTTTGCACATGGATGATACTGCCGATACACAAAAACGGCTCTACGAAAGTATTTTGACTGCGATGCAATACGGCGAAGGCATACTGATGGTATTGGAGCAAGGGAATAATGAGGTTCGCTATTTCAGCCGTAATTTGATGTGCCCGACCACAGGCGTATCCTATCCGATGCCCGAGCCCAATACTTTTTCGTTCAATTCGCCCAAAGGGATGTGTCCGCATTGCAACGGTTTGGGTGAAATACAGGAAATCAATTTGTCAAAAATAATTCCCAATCCCAAACTTTCCATAAAAGCAGGAGGGATTGCAGCCATTGGCGAACAAAAATCGTCATGGATATTCAAGCAATTGGAACTTATCGTGAGTCGGTACAACGCCAAAATGACCGACCCAATCGAAAATCTTCCGCAGGAAGCGATGGATATAATCCTCTACGGAGGCAAAGAAAAATATTCGATAAAATCGGAAACATTGGGTGTAACCCGTAATTATAACATTGATTTTGAAGGAATTGTGAATTTTATCAAAAATCAATACGACACGTCCGATTCGGCTTCTATCAAGCGTTGGGCGGGCGAATATATGGACACAGAGACCTGCCCCGAATGCAAAGGAACGCGCCTGCGTAAAGAATCGCTGTTTTTTAAAATTGACAATAAAAATATATCAGAACTTTCGGGCTACGATATTTCAGAATTGCTGGAATGGTCGCAGCAACTTCCGTCGGTCATCTCAAAGCGGCAACTGAAAATCGCTTCGGAAATCATCAAAGAAATCAGTACGCGGCTTCAGTTTTTGGTCGATGTCGGGCTTACATATTTATCACTCGGGCGGGGCTCGAAGTCGCTTTCGGGAGGCGAAGCGCAACGCATACGGCTCGCTACGCAAATTGGCTCGCAGCTCACGGGCGTACTTTATATTCTTGACGAGCCGAGTATTGGTTTGCATCAGCGTGATAACCAGCGTCTTATACATTCGCTCAAAGCCTTACGCGATATTGGCAATTCCGTTCTCGTGGTAGAGCATGATGAAGATATGATACTCGAAGCCGATTACGTTGTGGATATCGGACCCAAAGCAGGAAAAAACGGCGGACAAGTCATTTTTGAAGGGACACCCCGGCAGATGATGAAAGCCCAAACGCTTACCGCCGAATACATCAACCGTTCGAAAGCTATAGAAATTCCTAAAGAACGCCGCAAAGGCAATGGTAAAACGTTGATTCTCAAAGGTTGTACAGGCAATAATTTAAAAAACGTAACGGCGGAATTCCCTTTAGGGATGATGATTGGCGTAACGGGCGTATCGGGGAGCGGAAAATCTACCTTAATTAATGAAACGCTGTATCCGATACTCAACGCTCACTTTTTCAATGCGTTGAAAAAACCGATGCCGTACAAAAGTATCGAAGGGCTGGAGTATATTGATAAGGTTATTGATATTGACCAAACGCCTATCGGACGTACTCCGCGTTCTAACCCGGCGACTTATACAGGTGTTTTTAGTGAAATACGGACCCTGTTCACGCAAACTGCCGAAGCGCAAATCAGAGGGTACAAACCCGGGCGCTTTAGCTTCAATGTCAGTGGCGGCCGATGCGATACTTGCGAAGGTTCGGGGCTGCGGGTCATCGAGATGAATTTCTTGCCCGATGTATATGTAACTTGCGAGACATGCCAAGGCAAACGCTTTAACCGGGAAACACTTGAAATTCGTTACAAAGGAAAATCTATCGCCGATGTATTAGACATGACTATTAACGAAAGCGTAGTTTTCTTTGAGAATATACCGAAAATATACCGAAAACTCAAAACGATACAAGATGTCGGTTTGGGATATATCACACTCGGTCAGCAATCAACAACACTCTCGGGAGGCGAGGCGCAACGTATCAAACTCGCTACCGAACTCTCCAAACGCGATACAGGAAATACGTTTTATATCCTTGATGAACCCACGACAGGGCTGCATTTTGAAGATGTAAAAGTATTGCTCGATGTCTTGGACAAATTGGTCGACAAAGGCAACACGGTATTGATTATCGAACATAATCTTGATGTGATAAAAAAAACCGATTATATCATCGATGTAGGCTACGAAGGCGGAAAAGGAGGCGGACAAATCGTAGCCAAAGGCACGCCGGAAGAAATCGCTACCGACAAAAAAAGCTATACCGCAAAGTTTTTGAAGCCTATTTTGACGTAAGTTTTCTGCGGTAAATTACCGAATAGCGGCGTGTTCTCATAAAAAAATGCATTCCCAGTCCATATTTCCAAAAATGGACTGGGAATTTTTTAAAAAGCGATGCCGTCATCAATATCATCAGCGAATGGCGGTGTGCCAAACGCATCTTGGGCAGAGGGCAAACGTATCGAGCTGAACGCTTCGGAATCATTGTTCATGCTTGATGAAAATTCAAATGAGTTCGAGAATTCATCGTCAAGATTGTCAAATTTACCGTATTTTCCAACAAATTTCAAACGAATATTATCCAATCCGCCGTTACGGTGTTTGGCTACAATGAATTCGGCTTGTCCTTGCGTTGGTGTCGCTCCTTCGTCATCCCATTCGGGAATTTTATAATATTCAGGACGGTATATAAATGACACAATATCAGCATCTTGCTCTATCGCACCCGACTCACGCAAGTCGGAAAGCAACGGGCGCTTATGCGCTCCACTCCCCGAAGACCTTCCTTCCACCGCACGTGATAATTGCGAGAGTGCAATCACAGGTACATTGAGCTCTTTGGCTAATGCTTTGAGGTTTCGGGAGATAGTCGATATTTCTTGTTCCCGATTGCCACTTACTTTGTTGTTCGAGGCGGCAGTCATCAATTGCAGATAATCAATAATAATGAGCTTGATGCCGTATTGCGATGACAACCGCCGGGCTTTGGCACGAAGATCGAAAATGGAAAGCGAAGGCGTGTCATCAATAAAAAGAGGTGCGGTTTCGAGGTCTTTTACACGTGTGCTAAGCTGTTCCCATTCGTGCTGTTCGAGTTTGCCGGTACGCAGTTTTTCGGAAGAAAGTTCCGCTTCGGCAGAAATCAAACGGGTTATGAGCTGTACGGACGACATCTCAAGAGAGAAAAAAGCCACGGGAATGTTTTGCCCTACGGCGATATTGCGTGCCATAGAGAGCGTAAGTGCCGTTTTTCCCATACCGGGGCGGGCAGCGATGATAATCAAATCACTGGCTTGCCAACCCGAAGTAAGTTCATCGAGCTTTGTGAATCCGGTAGGTACACCACTGAAATGGTCTTCTTTGTTAGAGAGTTCCTCTATTTTTTTTCGGGCTTGGATGACCAAATCGCGGGCAGACATCGTGGAATTTTTGATATTCTGCTGTGTTACTTCGTAGAGTTTGCTTTCGGCACTATCAAGCAAATCGAATACATCGGTGGTCTCGTCATACGCCTGCTCGATGATTTCACCCGAAATGCGGATAAGGCTTCGCTGGATGAATTTTTGGATAATGATACGCGAATGGTAATCAATGTGTGCCGATGAGGAAACTTTTTGCGTAAGCTGTATCAAATAATATTCGCCACCGATGGTTTCCAATTCGCCCGATGAGCGCAATTGTTCGGCTACGGTAAGCAAATCGACAGGGGCTGATTTTTTGAATAACTCCTGTATCGCATTGAATATCATTTGATGTTGAGGCTTGTAAAAAACTTCGGGAGTCAACTTGTCAATGGTTTCGTCGACCCCTTTTTTGTCAATCATCAATGCCCCCAATACCACCTCCTCGATGTTGAGGTCTTGCGGTGGGATTTTTCCTTTTTCGAGACTTATTTGCGGTGCCGTATCGGACACTTTCTGTGTGTATGTTTGTGTTTGTTCCATAGCGCAAAAGTACGTAAAAAAATAGTGTGCTAACGGATTTTTGTATGCACAACAGATGTTAATAACCCTGTTGGTAACTTTTATTTTTATGGAAATTAAAAATAAAATCTTGATACTTTGATGGTTATCAAGGGGCGTTGTTTCTTGAAAAAAATAAAATGTATCCGCTAGGTTTCATCTAATTCAGGTTTGGAATTATCTATTTGTATCCGTTTCAAAAATTCTCTTTTTAGAGTTTAAAATACTCATTTCCAATATTTTACTTCCTGAATTGCGTCGGATAAAATACTATCGACTTGTACTTGTTAGTATTTTTACTGCCTTTGTAATACATTATTTCCAGTAATTTTTAAAAATCGATACTTATGAATGTAACAACAAGCAACCGCGGTACCTGACAAACTTCGAAGGAGAAACAGTCGCTGCCGTAATCCCTATAAACGAGTATAGAGAACTTGTCAGAATGGCTGAATTATACGAAGAAATAGAAATGTTAGAAGATATAAAAGCGTATCGGGAAGCAAAGTCTGAACCTGTCGAATATGAACTCTTTAACCTTGTTGTTGAAGAAATAAATGTTTCTAAAAATGGGGAATAAAGGGAATAAAATTTACACCATTAACATCAATAAAAAAAGCCAGTAAATTTTTAAAAAATTTATCAGAACCTTACCGTTCAGCAATAATAACTGCCATATCAGCTCTTGCCAACACCCCAAGACCTTTCGGATATACCAAACTCACAGGCGAAGAAGCCTACAGAATTCGTATTGGAGATTATAGAGTTAGCTACGAAATATTTGAAGATACTATCAGAATATATATAGTAGATGTTAATCACAGAAAAGAAATTTATAAAGGTCGGTAACAAAACTTCCTATTTTTAGAGAGGGAAACTGCCCCGAGACTATCGGATTTTTCTTTCCCTCTCCTATCTGTGTTATTTCGGAATATTTTTACCACGAAAAAAATTGTGGTCACATTCCCTATGCCAAAGACACTTTTCCGTCTTCGGATTTCTATAAATTGTATAGTATTTTTTACTCTTTGAATACCCCCATATTCAGGTATTTATCCATTCGTTTGTCCACGAGTGTATTTGTTGGTAACTTTTTGAGTTCGGCATACGTTTCCAATATGGTTTTCTTGACGGTTTCAAAGGTTGTTTCTCTATCGGAATGAGCGCCACCGAGGGGTTCTCTGATGATTTCGTCGATGAGCTTGAGTTTTTTCATATCGGGGGCGGTGAGCTTGAGGGCTTCGGCAGCGTCTATTTTATACTCCCAACTTCTCCATAAAATGGACGAACATGATTCGGGTGAAATTACGGAATACCAAGTGTTTTCAAGCATAAATACGCGGTCGCCGATTCCGATTCCGAGGGCTCCGCCCGAAGCTCCTTCGCCAATGATGATGACGATAACGGGAACTTTGAGTCGTGACATTTCGAGGATGTTGCGAGCGATGGCTTCGCCCTGTCCGCGTTCTTCGGCTTCGATGCCGGGATAAGCTCCGGGGGTATCTACCAAGCAGACAACAGGCACGCCGAATTTTTCAGCCGACTTCATCAAGCGCAAGGCTTTGCGATAGCCTTCGGGATTTGCCATCCCGAAGTTGCGGTACTGCCGCATTTTGGTATTTGCTCCTTTTTGCTGCCCGATAAACAGAAAACTTTGGTCGTCAACCTTACCAAATCCTGCAATCATAGCTTTATCATCTTTGACGGTTCGGTCTCCGTGGAGTTCCAAAAACGTATCGCCACACAAGGCCCGGATGTAATCCAAAGTATACGGACGGTTCAAATGGCGTGAAAGTTGTACGCGCTGCCACGGGGTGAGATTTTTGTATATGTCTTTTTTGGTTTGGATGAGTTTTTTTTCTAACTTTTTGCAGGCATCGGTCATGTCCACATCGCTTTCATCGCCAATCAAGGCACATTTCTGCAATTGTTCTTCCAGTTCTTTTATAGGCTGTTCGAAATCTAAGTATTCCATAAAGTGTATATTACGTCAGGTTATAACTTGGCAAAAATACTAAATTTTGGGTTCGGTTGTGCGGTCGTAGTGGATTTATTTCAAATTTGTGTCTTTATTCTATTGTTGCGTAACGGCTCAGCACATCTTCCACACTACGGATTGATTTTTTTGTCCAGTCGATTTTGAGCAATAATTTTTCTTCTTCGGAAAGTTGCCAACCAACGTCCGAATGCCGTAGTTTATCCGTAAGATGTTGCAAAATAATCGCTACGCTTACCGAAATATTCAGGCTTTCGGTAAAGCCTACCATCGGAATTTTCAGGAACGCATCGGCATTGTCCAATACTTCTTTGGAAAGCCCCGAACGCTCTGTACCGAAGAAGAATGCACTCTTTTTCGAGATGTCAAAATCGTTGAGGAAACAAGCACCGGTATGCGGTGTGGTGGCAACGATTTGATACCCACTCTCACGCAGTGTTTGCAAGCAATTGAGCGTGTTATCATAGCGGTGTGTATCTACCCACTTTTGGGCTCCCATGGCTATTTTGGCATCGAGGCGTTTGCCGTACCGGCGTTCGATAAGATGTACCTGCTGTACGCCAAATACTTCACAGGTTCGTACCACGGCACTCGCATTGTGAGCCTGAAATACATCTTCAACCGCCACGGTGAAATGATTGGTTCGAAGTTGTAAAATATCCAAAAAACGCTGTTTGCGTTCGTCGGTTATGAAATTCTCTAAGTAAGAAAGCAGTTTTTCGTCGGATGTCATGGCGTTAAGAGTTGTTCGTTTTCCAAATCATAAGGTACAAAACGTATTTGATAGCGTAAAAAAACGGCAACGTCAAAACGAAACCAAATCCGAAAAGCAATAGCCCCGAAGCCGCCCCGATAAAACCGATTACTAATGCCAAAAAAACAAAAAATAAAACCATTGAGGCTCGTGACGAACTGTTGCCCATCGCTCGGAAGATAGAGAAATCATGAAATATTAATAACGGTACGGTAAAGGTGAATAATAAATTGAGTATCAGTACCAAAGACATGTGTAGTGATGGCATTCCTAAGCTCGTCAGCAACCAAAACAAACTTTCCTTGATAGCGGTCAAAAGCAATACATAGCCTAATATGCGGGCTGTGTATGGCGAATTGAAATACGAAAATACATCTTTCAAAGTAGGCGTTTGGCTTTGGCTAACTTTTTGAAAAGAAAGGTAATAGCCTGCCGAAAGCGGGGCGAGGATGCAATTTATCAATAATGAAAATACAGATGTATTGATGTAAAACCGGTTGGACGAAATGAGTTTTTGCAATCCTTCGGGGTCATTTTTGAGCAATTGGGCAAAGCCTTCAACCGACGTTCCCGTGATAAACGGAAATAATAAGATGTACAAACCGAAAACAAGCATCCCGACGACGGCGGTGGCAGTCGCATTGGTTATAAACGAGCGCTGGTAGCAGTTGAATGCCGCCTTGAGCAGCTGGCTGACGGATAATTTTGGATAGTTGCCTCCGGGCTGTGTTGATGATGCCATTTTTATTTTGAAATTAACATTTTTATTTTGATACGGAAAGCCGCAAACAACAGCGTCATAAACGGGCTTATCAGATTAAAAAACGCATACGGCAAGTAAGCGAGCGTAGGTACGCCTAACACGCCGCTGTTGTACGCCGCACAAGTATTCCAAGGAATTAACACGGACGTTACCGTCGCCGAATCTTCCAGCGTGCGACTGAGATTTTCGGGGGCTAATCCTTTCTTTTTGTAGGCTTCGGCGAACATTTTGCCAGGTACTACAATCGATAAATATTGGTCGGAAGCCGTAATATTGAGCGCCAAACAACTTACTATCGTGCTGGCAAAAAGTCCAAAAATTGAATGAAACATGGTGAGCAATGATTGCGTGATGCGTTCCAATGCCCCAATGGCTTCCATGATGCCACCGAACACCATCGCACAGATAATCAGCCAAATAGTGTTAAGCATACCGCTCATTCCTTTGGAAGTAAAAAGCTCTGAAAGATAGGCGTCATCGGTTTTTACAGAAATAGGGGTAGTCAGTGCTTCCATTACACCCCGGTATGCACTATTGAACGTAAGTGTCTGACTATTAGCAATATTTCTTACAATGTCAGGTTGGAATATAATAGCAAATACGCCGCCGAGCAATGCTCCCGCCATCAAAGCGATAAGCGGATCGACTTTACGAACGACCATTATCAAAATAAGAAGAGGCACCACAAAGAGTAACGGATTGGTGTCAAATTCTTTGCTGATGGCTTGCTCTATCAATGCTGTGTCAGTAGTAATATCGGTAGGTAAATTGAATCCGATGATTAAAAAAATCAACAATGAGATTGCCAACGTAGGCACGGTAGTCAAAGTCATATACCGGATATGCGTAAAAATGTCCGTCCCGGCCATAGCCGATGCCAGATTGGTCGTGTCGCTCATCGGCGACATTTTATCGCCAAAATAACCACCCGAAATTACGGCTCCTGCCGTCATGCCCAGCGGAATGCCAAGAGTATCGCCTATCCCCATTAGGGCAATCCCGATAGTAGCGGAAGTAGTCCAACTGCTCCCTGTCGCGATGGAAATTAACGCACAAATGATGACACAGGCTGCCAAAAACAGAGTCGGATTCAGGATTTTCAGACCATAAAATATCATCGAAGGAATGATGCCACTGATGAGCCACGTCCCCGACAATGCCCCTACCATTAATAATATGAGAATCGCTCCGCCTGTGGATTTTATATTTTCAAATACTTGGTTGGTCATCACCCGGAAAGGGATTTTCAGGTACATTCCTACCAATACCCCGATGACGCCGCCCATCAGCAAAACGAACTGGTTAGAGCCTGCCAAAACATCATCGTCAGGGCTGTTATATACGAATAAAACGTTGTACGCCAACATGGTAATCAATGCCACAACGGGTATGAGCGATTGTACTAATGTGATTTTTTTTGTCATAAATAGAAAGTCATGTTTGGCTAAAAAACAAACCGTTGCAAAGTAATGAAATATATATCAAACGACGTCTAAAAAATCATTTCTTTTGTGTTTTCTTATAAGATTTTAAAAAGATATTTCGTGAGAATTAACATGACGAGACTGCCCGGAAAGGACAGTCTCGTTAGGATTCGTTTTTGAAAATAAGGCAGTTGATATTTATTTTTTCTTATATACGAAAGCGTCAATATTTTCATGTTTTGGTCTCATGTGGCTACAGAGCCATCCGCCGATGACGCAGACAGGAATAGCAATAAGCGGATAAATGTAAAAGTTAAGTGATGTGTAATATTTTACAAATATTAGTGAAATCACACTTAGGATAACTCCCGCAATTGCTCCAAAGCTATTTGTGCGTTTGAAGAAAATTCCCAAAATGAAAATTCCCGCCAGGGCACTCCCGAAAAGCCCAACGATTTCTTGGAAAAAGAAAAATAATGACGTTACAGGATAAGTCGCCATCAGGCAAGCTACCAATGTACCGAATACGCCTATCACGAAAGTTGAGGTTTTGGCAATTTTCAAGGCTGCCGTTTCGTTGTATGATTTGGATAAACGCTGATACCAATCCACTGTAAATGCAGTAGATACGCTGTGTATACTACTATCCAAGCTGGACATCGAAGCCGAGAATATTCCGGCGATGACCAGCCCCGCTACGCCTTGTGGCAAATGCTCTACGGTGAAGAACGGAAAAATGCTGTCGTTTTGCATCCCAACTTCGATAAACTGCGGATTTTCTTTGAAATATACGTATAAGAATGTGCCTAATGTAAAAATAAGGAAGCCCGACGGAATGGCGATAAGGGCGTTCATCCAGATGCTTTTACGAGCTTGTTTTTCGCTTGTGGTGGTCATGTAGCGCTGTACAACTGCTTGGTCGGTAGTGTACGGTGCGAAATTGAGTGCGAACGAGCCTAAGAATAACGACCACGTAACGACTTCTGTCCAGCTGAAACGCCAGTCGAACAGGCGTAACTTCTCGTCCTTGACCGCTACTTCGTAGATGTGTCCTAAGTCGCCGATTTGGTATCCGATGTAGAACAAACTTACGATAAGCCCACCGATAAGTACGATGACTTGTATCACATCAGTCCATATCACGGCTTCCATTCCTCCCATGATTGTATATACGATTGCCAAAATTCCCATCAGGATAATCGCTGTATAAATATCCATTCCGGTAACGGTAGTAATTGCCAAAGCAGGCAGATATACTACGATTCCCATACGCGCCAATTGGAATAGCATGAAAGAGGCGCTCCCGAATAAACGGATGGTAAGATTAAACCGCTTTTCAAGATATTCGTAGGCGGTCGTAATATTGAGTTTGCGGAAAAAAGGCAGGTAAAATGCAGTTACTATCGGTACGATAAGGATGATTGTGAAATATCCTAGATAAGCTTGCCAATCAAAAGCATAAGCCAAGGCAGGTTGCGATAGGTACGTAATGGCGCTGAGCATGGTCGCATAAATGCTTAATCCTGCCGCCCACCACGGGATGCGTCCTCCGCCAAGGAAATAATCGGAAGTGCTTTTGTTATTTTTGGAGAAATAATATCCAATCCATATCATAAGACTGAGATACAGCACAAGTGTTATATAATTAATCCACCCGAAGCCCGCTTCAAAAGATTGTATTTTGCCCACCCACACTTGCGATGTGCGTTCGCCGGGGCGTATCTCGCCTCCGATAAGCAGTACCGTATCGGAAGTTGTCGGGACGACTTGCGTTACTACAGGCATCGCGCCGGGGAATTCTCCTTTTTGCACCCAAGTATCTGTAATGGTATGATATGCCCAGATAGTTTTGGAGAATTCGGTATCGGCCAACAGTTTGTTGTATTGCTCACGGAGCGTTTGGATTTTTTCGGCATCGGTTGTCTCATCGAGAGCCTGCCATTGTTGTTGTAATGCAAGTCGCTGGTAGAGATACTGATGCTCGCCACCGGCGCCACCATATATAATAATGTGCGAATCGCCCAATTTCATAGCGGGAGCAGCGGCGATGTAGCCGTAATCAATACCGGGTGTATGGTTGGAAGGCACGTTTTGTTTGGCTTTCCATGCCGACTGTTTAGGGCTGTACGACCATACATCGCCCAACATTTTGTAAGGAATGACAGCCGAAGCATCGTTATGGGCACCGCTAAACACAAAAAGGGATTGCTCTTTGCCATCGCTTTGGGCTACGACCACAGGCTGTATACGGGCTTCACCGGCAAAATCGGGTAGTTGCCGCCATGTATGCAAAGGTCTTTCGATAGCAGGTGTGGTAGAAAAACTTACGAAAGAACGTGTCGCAGGCTCACCGTTTGCGCGCTGTCCGCCCACCAAATATACCGTTCCGTTGCTAATATCGCCCCCCATGTGCGCTAACGGATACGGCATGGAAGGAAGTGTTTCGATATCTACTTTTTGAGAAACGGCATTCCATTTTAACAAAAACACTTTATCGGAGATACCTTCCGCAAAATCGCCTCCAAAACAATACACACCGCGTTCGGTAGAGATTGCGACACCGTTAGCCAACGCTCGGGGAAGCTCGGTGGTTTCGGTGCGTACTTCCCAGCCATTTTTTCCCGAATGGAAAGTGTAAATAGTAGGATACCACGCTTTTTTCCCTCCTTCGGTAACTGATTTTTCAGGAAAATTCGTGCCTCCTGCATGAATTACCACACCGTTATGCTGTCCGATAAATGCTCCGTTAAGACCTTTTTTCATAGGTAAAGTTACCGTATCTTGCTGCCATACGACCAACTCTTGAGGTGCTTTTTGAGAATATCCCGACCAAACTATACACAACAATACAAATAATTGTAGTATTCCTCGCGTCATTTTATTATTTTTTATATTACAAAATTTTGCTTTAGCGCAAATACGGCTGTTATTCAGGTGAATAGCAAAAGTAAACGCTAATTATTGTCCAAAGATAATTATTTTTCAGATATGTAGTACATAATGAAGGTAATTTTTTATGAAAATAATAAGAATGGCAAAGTTATAATTTTGAAATGTCTTGTTGTAGAATTGATTATGGATGATTTGTTTTCAAAATATTTTTGTATTTTGCGAGCGTTATTATCTGTTTACATTGTAAAGAATAATAACAATATTTTTGTATTTAAAAGTTAAGATATTGATTATGAATAAAATATGGTTGGTGTTAGGGATTTTATTACTGTTGTTCACGTCGTGTGCCGAACGCTATAGCACTCGTAAGCGTACTTCAGAAACCGAAGAAATCGTAACTTCCAGATCGCAAAAAGTTACTATCGACCGTAATAAAAGGGCAGCTTCCGCCTCACAAGCCGAAGAGAAAAATGCTGCTCCTGCCAAATCGGTTACGGTAACTCCTTCGGGCACGTCCACAAAGCCGACCACCAAGAGCTCGCCGGCGTCAGATGCCAAACAAAAACTTGTCATTGACACGGCGCTTTCGTATCTCGGCACCCCGTACCGCTATGGAGGTACTACGCGCAAAGGGATGGATTGCTCGGGATTGGTTGGCGTATCCTTCAAGACTGCCGATGTCTCGCTGCACCGCTCTTCGCACGAAATGGCAAATCAAGGGACGGATGTTAGTATAAAAAATGTACAAATCGGTGATTTGCTATTTTTTGTAACAGGTAAGAACAGTCGGATTTCGCACGTCGGTATTGTGGTGGAAACGGCACAAGATGTTAAATTTATCCATTCATCAACTTCGCGAGGCGTGATAATATCTTCGTTAAACGAAGGATATTGGAAAAATGCGTACCGAAAAGCCAAACGAGTACTTATGTGAGATATGTAAATCTACCGATATTGACACTCCATTCGGGAATAGTAGCAGGGGTTGTCCTGTATGCGTACAGCCCGATATCTGCGGACGTACTTTTGGTAGGGTCGGCTATCGCTTTTGCAGGCTTGCTTATTGTTTATTTTCGTTATCGGTTTTCCGATTTTTCTCGTTGGATGTTTGTGGGAATTACGTGGTTTTGTTCTCTTTGGTTGGGGATTTGCAGTAGTTTTTGGCACCATCCGCTTTCCGATGACCAACATTATGTACATCGTTTAACGCCCAATGCGTATTATTCATTGGTTGGCGAAGTGTCGGGGCGGGTTTCCGAAACCGCTTTCGGGACGACTTACCGCCTGAAATTACATACCGCCGATACACGCCAAGTGGCAGGCGAATTGCTGTGTTACTTTCCCAAAAATTCATTTCAAGAAATAACGCTCTCATACGGAGACCGAGTGTGCGTTGCCGCGTATGTAGAACCTCTGGCACCTCCGAAAAATCCTCACCAATTTGATTACAGCCGGTATATGCAACGGCAGGGAATTTATTGGCGGGCAAAGGTGCAAGACATAGAACCGTTGGCAGCGATACATTCGTTTTCTGTATTTCGTTTGGCGGACAAAACGCGTGTGTATTTATCATCTTTAGTGTCATCATTGCCCATGCCATCTACGCATACTGCTTTGGTCAAAGCACTTTTGCTGGGAATGCGGAGTGAGCTTGATGAGTCTGTATATCAGGATTATATCGATTCGGGAGCGGTACATATTTTGGCTATTTCAGGATTGCACGTAGGGGTGGTTACCATGCTATTGCTCTTTGTATTGCGGTTTTTACCACAAAGAGGCTGTTCAAAATGGATTCGTTTGGTGATAATGCTGGGCAGTTTGTGGGGATTTGCGTTTATTGCCGGGCTTTCACCATCGGTGCTTCGGGCGGTAACGATGTTTACTTTTATAGGGATAGCGCTGGCTTTCCGCAGGCGGCAAGGCCGGTATGATGCCCTGATGATGTCCATGCTTTTATTGCTCTTGGTCAGTCCCAATTTGTTGTTTGAGGTAGGTTTTCAGATGAGCTATGCGGCGGTATTTTCCATTTTGTTTTTCTATCCTTATTTTGAGCGTTTATGGACACCGTCGTATCGGGTTTTAAGGTATGTCAAATCATTGTTTTGGCTGGGTGTATCAGCTCAATTGGGCGTTCTGCCTGTCAGTTTGTATTACTTTCATCAGTTTCCGATTCTGTTTTTCGTATCCAATTTATTGATAGTTCCGATGTTGTTCCCGTTGTTGCTGTTGAGCATTGTTGTCGTTTTTTGGGCGGGTATGCACCGGCCTCCGCAATTATTAATTACGGCATTGGAATTTTTGATAAATTGGCTAAATGGCTCCGCGCGTTGGATTGCTTCTCAAGAAAAACTCATCGTTCGGAATATTTATTTTGACGAATACTTGTTGGTCGTTTTTCTTCTGTTTTTGCTGGTTGTCATGTGGTGGATAACGCGTCGGAATTACCTGCGTACTATGGTATTGTTGGCATCTGTTTTGCTTGTGCAGTCGGTGTTGTTTTACACCCGATACCGGCGGGCCGTGCGTTCGGAAATAACTATTTTTCATTTGTATGGCAATACGCAAATAGGGAAACTCGAAGGAAGCCAATGGCAATTATACACCTCAGGTATTCCCGATAAGTATTTGACGGACAGTTATTCAAAAGCGGTTGGCATTCGCCAAATGGACATCGATACGGTACCTTCAGTACTTGCTTACGGTAAGCATATCATTCTTATCATCGACAGCTTGTCGGTGATGCCTTACGGAATAACCGAAGCCGATGCGATACTCTTACGGCAATCGCCCAAAATCAATCTCGAACGCCTGCTTTCAAATATTTCGGTCAACATGATTGTAGCTGACGGAAGCAATTATCCGAGCTATATTCGCCGTTGGAAAACTACTTGCGAGCAGCGGGGAATTACGTTTCATACGACGGATGACGGAAGTTTTACACTGTCAGACGAATGATATATTTTCTTAAAAAAAACCAATTGAAATATTAAAAAATAGGAACGATGCCTACACGCACACCAAATTTCGGATTGCGAACTCCATTCACATCGTTAAAATCACTTCGCCAAATAAAATCCAAACGGATGAAACGGAAATTGCCTAAACCAATATTTTCAAAACCAAAACCATATTCCCAATAGAGACTTTCGGGAGCATTGTACACCACATTCGAGAGGCTTGCTCTTGTGTTTTTGGAAGATATAGTACCATACGCAAAGCGGGCGAAAACCAAACTTCGGATACGCGTTTTCTTGACTAACGGAATGCGGTTCATGATAAATCCGTTGAAGTGATGCTCAAAATAGCCGTTGAGATAGGTATCCGTCACAAAATCATAATAATCAAGCAAGGCGAACGTTTGCGGCGTGAGCGAATATGCTTGGTTGGCAGGGGTGGGAGCGAGCATCGTAAGCGGGACAGTTCCAAATACTTTACCAGCTTCGATAGTAGTGTGCAATGCGCCTATTTTCCAAATGGTAAGTGGTTGGTGTACAAATAGTTGTATTTTATCATAATCAAATTTACTATCAATAACGCCTTCTACGCCTCGCGTATATTTAATGCTGTACGTTGGGAATAAATTCTCTCCGTAGCGTTGTTCTACTCCGTAGCCGTGTACGCTTCGTCCGGGTGTATAGGTGAGCATTGTTCCTGTATTAAAATCATTGAAGCGGTACAATTCTTCCCCGGTAGATGGCGAGCGGTAGCCTATCGAGAAATTGTCGCTATCGGCAGGCTTTGAGCGTTGGAACATCCCAAATACAGAAAATTGTAAGTTTTTATTAAAATTGATACTCGCTACGCCATGTATTTTGCGGTTGCGGGTTAGGTAATAATTTTCCCCTCGGGCGAACATGAAGTTGGAAGGATTGACAAAATCGAGGTTGGCATCATCGTGCAATAAAACGCTGCCTAATTGCAAATTATCATTCTGATACGCCAAACCAAAAGTCAAACGAGGCTGGTGCAATACCAAATATTTGGCACTAATACCATATTTTAACTCTTGGTCTTTCGTGCCGTAAGCCCCGTAGAAATACGAGCGGAAACGGTCTTCCGTAGAAGTAAATGTACGAAATCCGGCACGAACCCGGTTGCCTTCCACCTCATTGCTGGCAAACGTTTCCCAAAACGAGCCGTATTGCAGAAATTTGTTCACACGGATGTAGCCAGTTCCCATAATATCCGCAATATCAGTAATATAGCGAATCCTGTTATTGTCGCCTATCTCTTGGATAAGCGATTTGGTTTTGGTCAATCTGTCAGACGAAAGTTCGTTTTCCTTCCAATAAGAATCATTTCTTGCGAATTGGTTTTTATATGTTTGCACGACTTTTTCATCATAAAAAATGGGTTGCTTAGGTTGGTTTAATACGAAATTGGTGTACTCATTTGCATTTCGGATGTAAAGCCCTTTTTCGTCTTCTTTTTTGGAAATAGCCGTAAAATCACCTTCATAGAGCTCTCTTTCAGGGAGGTATACACTGTCGTTGACGATCGTAAAATGCTTTTCAAAATACAATCCTCTCACGAGATTGATGTTGGTTTTTGCCGTTGTTTTCATGTCAATCGAGCGGACGATATACGTCTTTTCATCAACCGAAAAACTGCCTTCCAATGCCAGGTCTTGGTCTTCTTTCGGGAAGAAATACACCTTGTAGAACGTACGGTCATTCTCTACCACCGAATCGTTAAGCACGTAGTGATACATGCTGTAGCCAAACTCCGAAAGCGGACTTACAAACGGGCGGTTGAGGATAATATACGAATTGCTGTAAATGTCAAAATCATCAAAAGTACGGCTCACTCGCTCCAAACCAAAACCCTTTTCGACAACACCTTGTGTGCGCTGCGCTTCTATATCAGTACGGATTTTGCCAAGTTCGTTATTGCCATACACATTTTCGATAGTTTCGCTTAAGAATAATGGCATCGAAAAAGTTTCTTTATATTTTTTTTCTGAAAGAATTTTCCGAATGGTGTCATATTCCTTTTTAAGCGTTTTTTGCAGGAAAACAGTATCAAGATTATTGAGTCCCAGCTCTATTGTCGAATGTTTTTTGTATTGAAAGGCAGTTGTGTTTTCGATGCCTTTTTTCTTTTTGTTTTTCCAAATACCTTGCAGAATAGGGTAGGCGGGATTTTCTTTTTTAGAAAGGGCAACTTTGGGTTTGCCTACGATGACCACTTCTGTCAGCTCTTCTCCTTCGGGAAGGATGACTGTCAGGTTGGATACATTATTGCTCTCCAGGCGTACTTTTTTGGTCGTAAAGCCAACATAAGAAACCTCTATTTCGCGGTAGCGGTTTTCCGCATAAAGCGAAAACCGGCCGTCATCATCAGAGTACGTCCCGATGGTCGACCCCACAAATATAATGTTGGCAAACGGTACGGGGCTGCCAAATTCGTCAATGACTTTCCCCGATACTTGCGTCTGCGAGAATGCG
>JAUNTM010000147.1 GCA_030538675.1 Capnocytophaga sp. | reverse complement strand
TATCCATCGCCTCTTGCATTACTCTTTCATTAAAAGCAAGCCAAGTTATATCTCTTGGATTGTATTCGTTTGGCATTTTATCTTATAGTTTGCCCAAAAATACTAAAATTTAATTATTTATCGGTATTAAATATTCTTTAAATATGATAATAATCTCTATTACTAACTGATAATGTTAGGAATGGATTGTGCTTTCTTTTTCACCCTTTAAGAAAAAACACCGTCAGGCTTCTTGCACCTTGTGCGCCGTGTACCAATGTGGCTCCGATATCTGCCGTGGCGGAAGGTCCCATCATAAAACAGCCGTAATGGTTTTCCCAAAAATCGGTGCGTTGGTATGCTGTGTGCATATTTTCGGTAAGTTGCTCAGGGTCAAGCAATATAGCGAGATGTTGCGACAAAAACCCGATTGAATTTTCTTTGAGAAGATGCTCCGTCAGCCAAACCATTCCCATTTCGGCAACGCCAAATCCGGCACGGATAACGCCTAAATCTACATCTTGCAAATCTTGCGGATGGGCGATATCGTTCAGCGATTTATTTCCTTGCCATTCGTCTGTTGCAGCGCAAATTACCTTTGCATCGGGTAGTTTTTCGCTCATTATTTTTTGGGCTTCTTCTACCGAATTTACTTCGTACCAAGTTCCTGCAGCGATTTCTAAATTTTTCTTAAATAAAGACAGCAAATCGGCATTTTCTTTTTCAAAAGTTTCTATCTCCGGATACTCGGTTTTTGTCCTCTTTTCCAGATTTTTACGGATATTGCTTAGTATTGCTTCTTTTGAACTCATTTTTTTCTATTTTTAAGATACCAATCTCTGAATGTTTCTTTTTTGATTTTCGGCAAATCGTGATGTCTTCCATAAGTATTTAATGTATTGATATACAGCAAATTATTTGGAATAAATTCTTCCCCGTAATGTCCTAATTTTTCAGCAGCACGGAAGAGTTTCGGGTCGCCCAGCACTTGGTCTGCTCCCTCGAACATTGCCCTGCGGAATGCCGGTGTTTCTTTTTCTTTCATCATCACTTTCCGCCATTTCATTATTTGGTCGCTGATGTCGATATGTACAGGGCAAACCTCTGAACACGAGCCACATAGCGAAGAATGAAACGGCAATTCGGAATATTTGGATTTGTTGAAACTCGGGTCGATAATGATGCCGATAGGTCCCGAATAAGTTGCTCCATACGCCAATCCGCCGCTCCGCCTGTACACGGGGCAAGTGTTCATACACGCACCACAGCGGATGCATTTCAGCGAATGCCAGAAATCGTCTTCACCCAAGCGTTCGGAGCGTCCGTTATCCACCAAAACCACGTGCATTTCGGCATTTTTTCTCGGACCACTGAAATGCGATGTGTATTGCGTAGCAGGCGTTCCCAAAGCACTTCTGGACAAAAGGCGGATGAAAACTCCCAAATTCTCAACTTTCGGAATGATTTTCTCAATCCCGATACTGGCAATGTGCAATCCGGGAAGACTTGCCGTGAGGTCGGCATTTCCCTCATTGGTACAAACTACGAACGTTCCCGTTTCCGCCACGGCGAAATTCGCTCCCGTCATTCCCACATCGGCTTTCAGGAATTTTGGTCGGGCATTATTACGCATCGCTTCGGTGAGTTGCGATTCGCTTCGGTTATTGGGGTCGGTTCCTATTTTTTCGGCAAAAAGTTTCGCCACATCTTCGGTCGTTTTGTGGATTGCAGGAACAACGATATGGCTTGGACGCTCGTTGGACAACTGCTGTATGCGTTCGCCCAAATCGGTTTCCAACACATCAATTCCTTGATTTTCAAGGAACGGCGTCATTCCGCATTCCTCTTGCAACATCGATTTGCTTTTGATGAGCCTCGAAGCCTTATGCTCGCGTATAATACTGAGAACGATTTGGTTATGCTCTTCGGCATCTTTCGCCCAATGCACAATCATTCCTTTTTTTTCGGCATTTTCGGCAAATTGCAATACATATTCGTCCAAATGCGTGAGCGTATGTTCTTTGATTTGCGAAGCGAGGTTACGCAGCGTTTCCCATTCGGGAATTTCCGAAGCGACTTTATCCCGCTTCATTCGGGAGTTCCAAAGGTTTTTGTCGTGCATCGGTTCGTGCACATTGTCTTGGTTGATGAATGCTTCCGAATTTTTTACTATATCAACTTTACCGCTCATATTCATTTTATTTTGTGATGAATTAAAAATAAATTTTCTATCCTTTGACAGAATACGTTTCTAAAAAAAGCTTCAGTACAGGGATGTGGCTGTGTTCCAAATCTTTAACCGAAGTAAGCAAAACTATTTTTTCTTTTCCTTTTATTGATTGAAAAAAATTGGCGACAGCTTCTGTATTTTGCTCCAACTCTTTTTTATACCCTGACTGGAATGTCCGACAATCTATTTCATTCGTATGATATTCCTCACGCAATTGGGACGACGGCGTTATCTCTTTTGCCCAAAAATCAATTCGGGCTTTTTCTTTCGAGATTCCTCTTGGCCAAAGCCTATCGACCAACACCCGGAAATCGTCTCCGGGAATGTCATTATCGTAAATTCTATGAACATCAAATATCATTTTTTCAATAAATTACGGGTTAGTATCAATTTCAGTAAAAATTTTCTGATGTTTCCATCATTGAGTAACGACTACTAATCGCCACCAATCATCTTGGAAGCTACGCCTTTTTTTAAAAAGGCCCGTTATTCAAAACTTGGGCAACGTGGATAAATTTGAGTGGCGATTTCTCACGGCTTGCGATACCGCTTTGGTGCATCAGGCAGGACATATCGGGCGAAACCACGTATTCTATCTCGTGTCGGGTGTAATCGGCAACTTTATCGCTTCCCATTTTTGCAGAAACGCCGGGGTCGGTAGCACAAAACGTTCCTCCGAAACCGCAACATTCATCAGGACGGTCGATGTGTTCGATTTCGATATTTTTAATATTTTTTAATAAATCTTCAGTTTTATTAAATCTCGGTTCTTGCCATTCGGAACGAGATGCCAAATGCAATCCACGAATGGAACTGCACGAATTATGAATAGCGATTTTATGCGGAAAATCTGCCCAAGGAAAATCCTTAATCCCAAGTCTGTCGTGGATAAATTCTACCAATTCTACGGTATTTTCACGAATTTTTTTCACATCATCGGTTTGTTCTACGGCATCGAGATGGTTTTTCACATGCTTTACACAACTTCCTGCAGGACAAACTATTACATCATATCCCGTGAAATTTCTGCAAAAATTTTCTTCTGTTTTTACGGCACTTTGTTGCGCACCTTCATTGCCCATCGGTTGTCCGCAACACGTTTGTTCCAACGGATATTCGACTTCCACTCCCAAGCGTTCGAGCAGTTCGAGGGTTGCCACGCCCACTTCGGGATAAACGGCATCTATATAGCAGGGAATGAAAAGAGCTACTTTCATAATGTATGAAGGATTAGAGTTTTTTAAAATTATATTGATATATCAAACAAATCGTTATTGATTTTTCATCAAATCTTCGATTTTATTATTTAAAATTCTTTTTTGAATAATAAAATAAGCCATTGCCAAAATCAATCCTAATACAATCCAAACCAATGCAACCGACATTCCGTAGGCTGTGGTGGAAGTGTTATAAATGGTTAATGGCGGATTAACTTCGTTGAGTGATGGCAAAATCGTAGGAAACATTGAAATAAACGATGCCGAAATCCCACCAACTATCATTGCGGTAGAACAAAGAAATCCAATAACGGGATTTTTAATGGTTTTTATCCTGAAAAGCC
>JAUNTM010000028.1 GCA_030538675.1 Capnocytophaga sp. | reverse complement strand
TTTTTCTTAAAACTTAAAGCCTACGCCCAATTGCACGGCTGTATTTTTCATTTCTTTGGCAAGGAAATTTTCTTTAGGAATATCGGTAAGTCCGAGGTTGGCATTCAGCTCAAAGAACAAGCCGAACGAAGTTTCCAGCTCCATACCGAGCAATATACCGGCATCAATATTGTTGTACAAATCTTTGTCAACCTTAGCGGAAGCTGATTGTCCTAACGCACTGCCTTTGAGTTCGATAGACGAAATGTGTCCCACATAACCGCCTCCTTTGAAAAAGAAATGCCTGCCTGCACGCCATTTTAACGACAGCGGAAGGTTAATCTGCTGTATAGCGATTTCGCTTTCCACTTTACTGCCCAGTACGGTTTCTTCCCGTTTGGCACCATTGTTCAGATAGGTCAGTCCGGGTTCGAAATACCAATTTTTTGAAAGCGGGATTTCCACAACCGCACCAACATAGAATGAGGCACGCATTTTTTCGTCGTCCACTTCGTCATCTGAAAAGCGCAGGGTGGCAAGGTTTGCACCGCCTTTGATGCCGAATTTCACTTTTTGTTTTGCGGGTTCTTGCGTTGTTGCCGCTTCCTGTGCAAAAGCGACCGTTCCTATGACAATCGCGATGCCGGTTAATAACATTTTCTTCATTGATAAAAATATTGAGTTAGTAAAATTTATTATGTACTTATATGCATATTTTTCTGATTTGTAAATTCATAGGTGCCGTCAAACAAAAAAAATTATTTCTTTTTGCATTTTATGTTTATGAGGCATGCTAACTTTACTTAATTTTAACTTTGCAAATATTTCTAAGAAAAAAGTAAAATGCTTATACGAAATTTTTCTAAGTTAGAAGTTTTTCGTATTTTCGCCCAAAAAAGTAGAAAACTATGTTCAGTTATCAAGAAAATATACGCAAAACGCGTGAACAGAAAAATTACACGCAAGAGTTTATGGCAGAAAGTCTCGATATAAGCCAGCGTGCTTACAGCAGTATCGAAAGCGGAAAAACCCAACTCACGGTTGATAGGCTTTTTGAAATATCCAAGACCTTGCAAACATCTGTTTCGGAATTGTTGGGATTGGACAACAGCAATGTCTATACCAATAATTTTAACAATAACGGCACTAAAAATACGGGAACACTCGTATTCCACAAAGAAAATCTCGAAGAAATAAAAAACTTGTACGAACGGATCATTGCCATAAAAGACGAAGAAATCACTTTTTTGAGAGGGAATAAATAACGTGAATCCGATATAAGAAAATATTGTAAATCAACGCTTTAACTCCCTCACCCCCAGAAGCCCAATGCTATCCGAGCGGCTCCCCTCTCCTTTGGAAATCGAAGATTCATCGAAACCAAAATCTAAAATAATAAAAATGAGATATAGGGGCTGGGGGTGAGGGCTCCCGCGAAAATAAGATACTGCCATTCAATAACTTATTACATCGAACTCACGTTAATCAAAAAAAACCGACAAAAAAGAGAAATACTTTTTGTCGGTTTTTTTATACGTTAAAACGTCTTTTTACAGCCGTTTCAACCCTTTCACTTGGCTTTTGTCCGTTACTTCCATAATACTAATCGCATAACCGCCGGCGGGTTTTGAGGTAATATCGAGTTTCGTTTTATCGGTTACGATACCTTTTCGGATATTGTATGCCTGCGGATTGGTTTTGTAATCCGTATCGGGGGCGTCACTGTATATGGTAGCGATGTATTGTTTGCCTTTATCCAGAAAATCCAACGAAATTTTAGAACGGAATGCCGTATCGCCTGCCACATTGCCCACAAACCAATTGTTTGTATTTTTAGCTTTTCGGGCAACGGTAATGTACTGTCCCGGTTCGGCTTCAAGGTAAATGCTTCTATCCCAGTCAATGGCAACATCTTTAATGAATTGGAAAGCGTCCATAAACTGCTCGTAATGCTCGGGAAAATCGGCTGCCATTTGTAGCGGACTGTACATCGTAACGTACAGTGCCAATTGGTTTGCCAGCGTTGCGTTTACGTGCGAATTGTTATTCGGGCTGAATTTGCCGATGTTCATTTCAAAAATCCCCGGCGTGTAATCCATCGGGCCGCCCATCAACCGGGTAAACGGCAATACCGTGGCGTGGTTGGGTTTGCTTCCGCCAAATGCCTGATATTCCGTACCCCGAGCCGATTCTTGTGCCAGCAGATTCGGATAAGTGCGGTGCAGTCCCGTGGGGTGAACCGCTTCGTGGGCATTGACCATAATTTTGTATTCGGCGGCTTTTTGGAGGGCATACAAATAATGATTGACCATCCACTGCCCGTAATGATATTCCCCGCGAGGGATAATATCGCCCACATAACCGCTCTTCACGGCATTGTAACCGTTGTCCACCATAAACTGGTAGGCTTTATCAAGATGCCTTTCGTAATTGCGAACCGAACTCGATGTTTCGTGGTGCATTTGCAGTTTTACCCCTTTGCTTTTTGCGTAAGCGTTGAGCATTTTCACATCGAAATCAGGGTACGGCGTAACGAAATCAAATACATAATCTTTCGATTTGCCAAACCAATCTTCCCAACCTACGTTCCAGCCTTCCACCAGCACTTGGTCGAAACCGTGCTTGGCGGCAAAATCGATATAGCGCTTCACGTTCTCGTTATTCGCAGCGTGGATTCCGTTGGGTTTCGCATTGGCAAAATCGGTAACACCCAACTGTACGCTCGGCAGGTCGGCATACGCCCACGAACTTTTGCCCGTAATCATTTCCCACCAAACGCCCACGTATTTTACCGGCGTAATCCACGAGGTGTCTTCAATGGCAGACGGTTCATTCAAGTTCAGTATCAATCTCGAAGCCAGAATGTTACGAGCATCATCACTCACTACAACCGTCCGCCAAGGCGAATGGCAGGGAGCTTGCAGATAGCCTTTCGCTCCTTGTGCATCGGGCGTAAGCCAAGTGCTGAAAACCAAGTTTTTATCATCAAGATTAAGGTTCATCGCCGAATAATTGACAAGCGCCGCCTCGTGAATGTTCACATACAATCCGTTTGCCGATTTGAGCATCAGCGGTGTTTGTACGCCCGTTTGCGAAAACAGCGTTTGCGAAGCATTTTGCGTTACGGCACCTTGGTAAAGCCCACGGATTTCCGATAATTTTGACGTTGTATAATCGTATTCCTGCGTATCGTAATCGCCTGCAATCCAGAAGGCTGTCATATCTTCGGGCATCGCAAATTCCGTTTTTTCTTCACGGATGACAAAATACGTCAAATCGTTTTGTTCGGGAAATTCGTAGCGGAAACCAAGTCCGTCGTCAAACAAACGAAAACGTATGAGCAATTTGCGGTTGGTGGCTTTTTGCAACAGCGTTACCGCAAGCTCGTTATAATGGTTTCTGATGGATTTTTCCTCGCCCCACACGGGTTGCCACGTATCGTCGTTCGACAAGGCTTTTATCTCGCTAACCGAAAATCCGCTATCGAACGCATCGGTAATTTCTATTTTTTTCGGGTTGATTTCCGTGCCGAATTCCTGTCCTGCCGAAGCCAAAAAATCAAATCCCAAGCGGCTCGGTTTGATGACCGTCTTGCCTTTGTAAGTAAGTGAATACGCAGGATTTCCGTTTTCGTCTACCGAAAATTTCATCTGCAAATTGCCGTCGGGCGAATGCAGCTCTTGAGCGTGAGATTGTACCACCAATGCCAACGCCCATACCAAAATATGCTTCATCATTATATAATTTTTTATGTAAAACGTACCACAAATATACGCCCTTTTTCCCTCGTTTTCCCTTTCGGGGAATTGCGCAACGAACCGCAAACGAAATAGAATTTTCGAATTAGCGAACTTTAACTTTTGAGCAAAAAATATACTTTTTTGTTTTTGGCTTAATTGCGTTATTTATTAGTTAAAAATTATTAGTTTTCGGGTTTGATTACGTTACTTTGCTGTCTGTTTTCCAAAAAACACAAATTGTAATCTAATTAGTAACAATCTAAATATAATTCAAATGAAGAAAATGCTCCTATTTTTCGGCTTGCTTGCAGGCGTTAGTTCTTGTTCTACCGAAGACAACCGTACGTATGCCGACAACCCGACCGACCGTACGCTGACCTTCAGCATCGACGGCAAAGCGTACAGCATTCCGCCAAAGGAACACCTGCGCATCGACCTTTCCGCAGGCGAACATACCCTCACGCTTGAAAGTGGCGAAAACGTTTCCTTTACCAAAGCCGACAACGACAAAAGCGGTTTGCTCAACCCTGCCAATGCCCATTACATCACGTGGACAGTACCGTACACCGGCACACCTGTCGAGCAGAACCGTGCGTACCTCAACCTCTTCAAAGACCTTGAGATTGACGGTGTTGTCTATCACGGTCCGTTTAAAGTCATCGAAGGATTTTACAACGGAAACCCCAGAGGTTTTACTTGGAATTTTGGTCTGGACGAAGATTTTTCAGATACGTATGAAGTGAACCACAGCTCAGCGACATCATACAACTTGATGCTCAAGAAATTATACCGCTTAGAGGATTTTATAACCGCTTATAACGAACTTGAAGAAGAATAATTATGGGGCTGTTTTTGGAAAAAACGAACGCAGGGAAAACGCAGCTTACCCTTATCGGGAAACTTTTCCTCGGCTTGGTTGCCGCTCTTTTGGTGCTATTTACACCGTAAAATTCCGCCTTCGCGAAAACACACGCGGTACTGCCGAATTTACCGCACCGAAGCTTAATTCCGTATCAAATGCCGTGGGCAACGATTTGAACGATTTTAAAATCAGTGGGGAATAACACAAAAAAAAGAGGGTGTCCGAAAAGGTCGTTTTTAAATTATTGAAAACAAGAGTTTTATATTTAAAAAAACTCTAAAATCAGGCTTTTCGGGCACCCTCAATTTCTATTTTTAATATTCAAATTCCGTCAGCGTATCCGTGATGATTTTGATGCATTCGTCCAATTGCGTTTCGGTGATGACAAGCGGTGGCGCAAAGCGGATGATATTGCCGTGCGTAGGTTTTGCCAACAGACCGTTATCTCTCATTTTCAGGCAGATATTCCAAGCGGTATCGCTTTCTTCCGTGTCATTAATAACCACGGCGTTCAGCAATCCTTTGCCTCTGACCAGCGTCGCAATATTGGATTTTTCAATATATTTCCCGATTTTTTCACGGAATATTTTCCCCAAACGTTCGGCATTTTCTGCCAATTGTTCGTCTGTAACCACTTGTAGGGCTTCCATAGCCACGGCTGCCGCTACAGGATTTCCGCCGAAAGTACTGCCGTGCTGTCCCGGTTTGATGACTTTCATAATAGCATCATCGGCGAGGACGGCACTCACAGGATACACGCCGCCGCTAAGAGCTTTCCCTAAAATAAGAATGTCGGGTTTTACGTTTTCATGGTCAACGGCAAGACGTTTTCCGGTACGTGCCACGCCTGTTTGCACTTCGTCGGCGATGAAAAGAACGTTATGCTGCTCGCACAAGGCTTTTGCTTGTTTCAGAAATCCGTCGGAAGGCACGTAAACCCCCGCTTCGCCCTGTATCGGCTCGACCAAAAATCCGGCGATGTGGGCATCATCTTGCAAGGCTTTTTCCAAGGCTTCGAGGTTGTCATACGGAATAGAAATAAATCCTGATGTGTACGGTCCAAAGTTCGTTTTTGCATTTTTATCGGAAGAAAAAGACACTATGGTGGTGGTGCGTCCGTGGAAATTTTGGTCGCAAACAATGATTTGGGCTTCATTCTCGGGCAGATTTTTGGTTTCGTAAGCCCACTTGCGACAGATTTTGATAGCGGTTTCCACGGCTTCCGCTCCCGTATTCATCGGTAATAATTTATCGAAACCGAAATATTCGGCGGCATATTTTTCGTACTCGCCGAGTTTGTCATTGTAAAAAGCTCTTGAGGTCAGTGTTAAAGTTTGGGCTTGTGCCGTCATCGCTCCGATAATTCTCGGATGGCAATGTCCTTGATTGACCGCCGAATATGCCGACAGAAAATCATAATACCGCTTGCCTTCCAAGTCCCAAACATACACGCCTTCTCCCCTGCTTAACACCACGGGCAGCGGATGATAATTATGTGCACCATAGCGGTCTTCGAGTTCCATTGCCTGTTGTGAAGTCATTTTATTTTGGCTCATATTTTTTGAATTAGGTTTATGTTATCTGCGGCAAGATAGTAATATTTTTGGAAATGCCAAACAATGATCCTAATCAGGGTCTCTCTTCTCGGAATAACTCCTTCAAATATCGTACTTTGAGTACATCGTAAAACGAATGACGACTTACGAGCATCGCTACCAATGAAGCGACCAATCCTGCGAGCATTAAGTGAAAAATAAGTCCGTGATGATTGGTCATTTCCAATACCAAAATAGCCGATGTGAACGGAGCTCGCGTCATTCCGACCAAAAAAGCAACCATTCCTGCCAGTATCATGATGTTGGCTTCGGCAACCGAAACTTGAAGCCAGCCCGCAATAACCGCCCCTACCGAAGCTCCCGCTGCCAATGACGGTGCAAAGATACCGCCAGAACCGCCAGAAGCAAATGAAATGCCCGTTCCCAACATTCTGAAAATCGGCACGTACCAATCCAGCGTTTTATCTTCGCCGAAAAGTGTCATTTCCATAATGTTTTTACCCGAACCAAGTATTAATTCATTTACAAAAAATGCTAACGCAGCCACTATTAAACCACTGATAATCAAAAATGTAATATGCTGGCGTGTCTTGCTAAAACGTTCTTTGTATTTCAATATTTTTAATAGAAAATGAGCTAACAAACTGCTGCTCAATCCGCAAATCAAAGCTATCAATATCACCGGGAATACCACCCAAAGCGACACTCCTGACACCTCGGGCGAACCGATGTAAAGGTATGAGCCTGAGATACTTTGCGTAAGAAATCCTGCTATGATGACCCCCGAGAAAAGGGCTGTTTTGAAATACGAAAAATGAGTCCGTGTAAGCTCTTCTATCGCAAAAACAATTCCCCCCAAGGGCGTATTGAATGCCGCTGAAAGCCCTGCCGCCGCGCCCGTCATTATCATGTTTTTTTTGGAAACTTTAGGCCAACTCGCAGGCAACCATTCGTTGATAGCTTTGAATATCGACCCCGATATCTGTATGGTTGGCCCTTCACGCCCTACCGCTCCACCGCCCAACACAAGTACCATACTTGATAGTATCTTGACAATCATCACCCTAAGGCTCAGTAGTTTACCAATTTTTCTGTACGTTTTAGGCGTCGAAATTTCTACCGCCGCCATCACTTGTGGGATACCGCTACCTCTGGCATAGGGTGCAAAACGCTTGACCAACCACCATGAGATGACAAAGCCGCTTGGTGCAACAACAAATATCGCCCAACGATGCCAATTCATCAACGAGGCTAACAGATGCTCCGCCAGATTAAATAATTGCGTGTAAAAAATTGCCATTAGCGCCGTCAATACAGCTCCGACCCAAAAGGGAATCGCTTGAAATAGATTATTCTTAATCTTTTGATTATTAATCTTATCGGTGGTCAGCCGAAGGAAAATTTTTAAGTAATATAGTAACTTATTGATGGTTGTCATTACGGTTAATCGCAAAGAATGAATAGCTCCGTGAAACGCTTCTATATGAATTTCTTAAAAGCACCGCAAAGGTAGAAAGAGTTGTGATAGTGAACAAAAAAATAACAAAAAAAGGTTGCCAGACAATTGACAACCTTTTCACATAATTATAAACACATAAGAAATTTATTGGTATTCAAAATCAGCCTCGTTGGCGTTATCGGCCGAGTGTTGCGCCACCCAAAGTTTGAATTTCCCCGGTTCGGTTTTCTTCTTCATGTCAATGCCGTAGAAAGCCAAATCTCCGGCTGATAATCGGAATTTTATTTCTTTGGATTCGCCGGCTTTGAGGGCAACTTTTTGGAAACCCTTGAGTTCTTTGAGCGGGCGGGTTACGCTTCCTACCAAATCACGGATGTAGAGTTGTGCCACCAATTCGCCATCGGCAGTGCCTCCGTTTTTCACTTTGGCGGTAACGGTCAGCGTTTCATCTTTTGAGAAAACAGCCTTGTCAAGCGCCACGTCCGATATGGCAAATTGCGTATAACTCAATCCGTAACCGAACGGATACAGCGGCGTAATGGATGAATCTTCGTAATTAGACCTGTAATCAATGTCAGGATTATTCAAATCGACAGGGCGTCCGGTACTTTTCTGGTTGTAGTACACCGGTACTTGACCCACACTTCTCGGGAACGACATCACGAGCCGTCCCGAAGGGTTGTAATCTCCGGCAAGCACATCGGCGACTCCGTAACCGCCCATCGTTCCCGGAAACCACACTTGCAGTATCGCATCGAGATTTTCATCTTCCCAACTCAAGTCAAGCGGACGGCCGCTCATTACCAGCAAGGCTATCGGTTTGCCTGTTTTTTTCAGCGCTTGCAAGAGTTCACGTTGGGCTTTTTTAAGACGGATGTCGGTCAGTGAAGCCGCTTCGCCCGACCAATTGAAGTCTTCTCCCAAAGCGACCAATACCATATCGGCTTTTTGGGCAGTTTGTACTGCTTGGCGTATGCTTTGGTCTGTAGCCGTAGTGAGCGTGCTGCCTTCGGCGTACGAAAACGTTACGTTGCTTCCTGCATATACCTCAGCCAACCCTTTGTAGAGCGATACGCTTTGGTTGCGGTCGCCTCTGCCCTGCCATTCGCCGTTGAGATTGACGGAATCTTTAATCATCGGGCCGATGAGAGCGACTTTTTTACCGCTATTTTTACGGATAGGCAGCAATTGGTTGTCATTTTTAAGCAATACGACCGATTCGGCTACGGCTTTGCGGGCTGTCTGCATAAATTCGGGTTTTTGTATGGTGGCTTTTGAGCGGTTTTCGTCCAGATAGCGGTATGGGTCATCGAAAAGTCCGAGCATGAATTTCGCCTCGAGTATACGTCGCACCGCATTGTCAATCGTGGTTTCGGAAACCTTGCCGTTTTCCACCAATTGCTTGAGGTGCTTGATGAAAACAGAACCTGTCATATCCATATCAATGCCTGCATTGGCAGCGAGTTCGGCAGCGTGGGCTTCATCTTCGGCAACTCCGTGCGGCACTAATTCGTTAATCCCTGTATAGTCTGTTACTACAAATCCTTTGAATCCCCATTCTTGACGCAATATTTCGGTCATCAGCCATCGGTTGGCTGTGGCAGGCACTCCGTTCACATCATTGAACGAAGCCATGAATGTAGCGGCTCCGGCATCAACGGAGGCTTGATACGGAGGCAGATATACGTTGCGGAGCGTGTGTTCGGAAAGTTCGGCGGTGGTGTAATCACGTCCTGATTCGGCAGCTCCGTAGGCAGCGAAATGCTTGGCACATGCCAAAACGGTGTTGAGTTCCCGCAACGAATGCCAGTCTTCGCCTCCTTGAAAACCGATAATTCGGGCTTTGGCGATTTCGCTTCCCAAATATGGGTCTTCACCCGCACCCTCCATGACTCTTCCCCAGCGTGGGTCACGACTGATGTCGACCATCGGGGCGAACGTCCAGTGCAATCCGTCGGAAGCAGCTTCATCGGCGGCAATTTGTGCGGTACGCTTCATCAAATCCAAGTTCCACGAGCAGGCTTCCGCCAGCGGCATAGGGAATATCGTTTTGTAACCGTGTACCACATCGTAGCCGAAAAGAATCGGGATGCCCAAACGGGTTTTCTCAACGGCTATTTCCTGCATTCTGCGGATTCCGTCAACGGTAACGGCATTGAAAATACTTCCTACCAAGCCTTTTTCCATATACGGTTGGAAATCATCGGGCATCACGGGTCCTGTTACCGACCAATTGGCGGAAAATTGTGCCATTTGCCCTATTTTTTCTTCCAACGTCATCAATTTCAGTACAGAGTCTACTCTGCGTTCTATGTCTTTGTCGCCACTAAAACTCTGCCATGCGGCGGATTTTGGCTGTTGCTGTCCGGTACAGCCCAACAGCAAGGCAGCGAATGCGAAAACAACGGATTGTCGTATCATAATCTTATTGAATTTTAAAATTTAATTTTTCAAGTCCTTCTTGGATTTCCGGACAGCTCATAAATAAGTCCCAGATCAATCCGGTACGGTAATTTTCAATCATCGGGGCAATCGTAAGCTGGTCAATCGCCAAATAACGCTGCGGATACCAATCGTATTCTTCGCTGAAAGCATCATAAAAGCCGTATTTGCCCCAAAGTTTGTCGCCCAAATCAAAATAAAAATGCTTCAATGCCCGCATGGATTCTGCCGGAGTGTACGGAAAACTCGACAGTGATGCGGTCGGGGTGATGACTGCTCTGTCGTCCGTCATGGGCGTATGGGCACTGTATCCGTTAACCGAATAGCTTGCCGTGAGTCCCCAACTGTTTTCGCCATAGCCTTTGAAATTGTTGGGATTTTCCACCGCATATTTGTAATTTATCAATGCGTGGTTGGTATTGAGCTGCCAATAATCGGCGTAATCATCGGTCAATCCTTTGGGGTTGAGCCCGATATACGAATAATGCGCCCAGAACAGCGGCCCTCCGAAATTTTCCGCCCCGTTGTGCTTGAGCACGAGCGGCAATCCGTAGGTAACTACCTCGCTCTTAATAGCTCCCGACCGTGCCCAACCCTTGTGGTACGCCGAAGCAGGAATGGCGTGCGTGGGCGATGACGCCGCCAGAATGTAGGTTATCAAACATTCGTTATAGCCTTCAAGCGGAAAATTCATCTCCCAACTGTGTTCGGGGCTCCAATGCCAGTAAAGCACCTCTTGCCCGTTCGTGTGCCACGTCCAGTCCATTTCTTTCCAAAGAACGTCAATCCGTCCGGCTAACCGTTTTTCGGCTTCGCTCCCTTCCCTGAAGTACTGACGGACACAGAGCAATCCCTGCATCAGAAAAGCACTTTCTACCAAATCGCCACCGTTGTCCTTATCGCTGAACGCTTTGACGTTGCCGGTAGTGCCGTCCAACCAATGCGGCCATATTCCGTGAAATCGGTCGGCTTTTTCAAGGAATCCTACGATTTTTTCCAACCGTTGCAACCCTTGTTCTCTTGTGATAAAGCCCCGCTCCATCGCCACTATCAGTCCGGCAATACCGAAGCCGCTGCCACCTGTCGTTACCACATTCTGGTCATTGAGCGGATAGTTCCCGTCGATATGGATGCGTTCTCTCGCCAAGCCGGAATTTTCTTCTGCTCCGTCCCACATATAATTGAAATGTGCTTGTTGTACAAAGGTAAGCAAATCGTCATCGGAAGCAAATTGCAACGGGCGGTTGGTTTGGTTTTCTTCTTCTGCTACGGCTTCTTTTTTCTTGTCGTTGCATGATGCGAGTATTGACACGGCAACGAACAAGAATGCTGTTATACTGTTTTTCATTTGTCTATTTTAAAATTATTTTTTCTGCGAATAGAGCCACGGCATCAGTGTGGCGTCATTAAAAGCGGGATTCCAACTGCCGTGGTTCACTCCGTAAAACTCGGTGTATGTTACTTTTTTTCCTGTATCGTGAAGGGCTTGGTAAGCATTGCGCGAATACGACACCGGTATCACATTGTCAATATCGCCGTGATAAATGCGGAAGCTGGTTTTTCCCTGAAATTCTCTGAGACGCTCTTCATTAACTGCTCCGCAAATAGCGACCGCCGCCGCAAACCGATTGGGAAAACGGCACACAAAATCAAACGTTGCCATACCGCCCATGGACAACCCCATTACGTAAATACGATTCGTGTCAACGGGATTGTTGGCGATAAAATCATCTATCAGTTCGGCGACCTGACTCAAGGGAACGGAAATGGGAAAGTTTTTCTCAAAAGGATTTCCGTCCAGAAATCCCTGTTCCGGACGTATGCCCGTAGGCCAATACGTATCGGTCGGGCACTGCGGAAACAACACGAACGACGGATATTGGTCACGGTTGGACGGATTGGAAAACAGGCTTCCGCCGTTGCGTAACTGGCTTTCGTTGTCATCGCCCCGCTCACCCGCTCCGTGGAAAAACAACACTAAAGGATATTTTTTGTTTTTCTCCAACACCTTTGGAGATAACATCCTGTATTTCAGCATTTCACCACTTTTTGTAGCGTACTCTTTCCGTTCGTAGGCTTCGTTCTGTGCCGCTGCGTAAAATGCCATGCCCAACACGGCAAATACTACAAATATGTATTTTTTCATTTTTATAAAATTCGTTTACGATTGTTTTGATTTTTTATGTTTCAAAAAATCAATTTTCTGCTGCCAACGCCGTTATTTCGGTATCCGATAATGCTTTGTTGTAAAAATAGAATTGGTCTAACATTCCTGTAAAATTGGAAGCCCAATCCTGTGCCGAAGCGCTTTCCGTAAGGCTCGGGCTGGTCTGGAACTGAAGCGCTCCTATGGCAATTTCGCCCATATTATTGAACTTGATAGCACCAAATCCCGTGAGAACGCTGGTGTATACTTCCGTACCGTTCTTGAAGATTGTCATCGTTTCGGCAGTCTGGTCATAACGGAAAGCCATGTGTAGCCATTGCCCGATGGCTTGCTCTACGCGGGCTTCGACCCAGCGTTCGTTCGTGCCGTTGTAAAGGTGCATCTTCATAAAGGCTTGGTCGGCAGAGGCGGCATTGCTTTCCATGAAAATATCCAAATTGCCCCAAAACGTTTTGGTGTTGGAAATAGAAAATACGCCTGTTGCTTTGGTTGCCTGCGGTGTATTCATCCAAAAAGCAATGGTAAAACTGCCCAGATTGGCAATCGTATCGCGGACACTGATGTCTCCGGGATATGCTGCCGGATTGGGGCTTGCCAGAATGTAAGCCGTTTCGCTGCCTTGGTATGCCTTGCCTACTTTACCCGCTACGTAAGTCGGGTTGCCAACGGCTTGCGTTTGTATTTTGTAATTGCTTTGGTCTTTGGCTTCTTCTTCAAAAGTAAGTGCCAGTTTTCGCGGGCTGTATTCGGCAGGAGCGGGCTGTTCCGGATAGTCAAATGCGGGGTCATTATCCAAATCTTGAAAGCAAGACTGCAAACCGAACAGCGTTCCTACAGCCATTGTGCAGACGGTAAGTCGGGATATTCTTTTCATCGTATTGGTATTTTTGTACATCATCCTGCCGACAATTATCAGCAGAATGATGTGGTTTTTACATTTAATAATTAGGATTCTGAATTAAAACACCGTTCGAGCGGTCTACTTCGTTCTGCGGAAGCGGCAAATATTGGTGTCGCGGCTGATAATTGGTTTTTCCGGCAGCGTGCAGCACTTCTTGGGCAATTCCCCAACGTACCAAATCGTAGAAGCGGTCATATTCCATACCGAGTTCCACACGGCGTTCGTGGCGTATGGCATCACGCAGGTCGGCTTGGTTGGTAGTCGTTACTTCGGGCAATATGGCATTGTTACCGCCACGAGCCCTTGCCCTGACCTGTTCCAAGTAGTTAAGTGCCGTACCTGTATTACCGATTTCGTTGGCGGCTTCGGCAGCCATCAGCAGTACGTCCGAGTAGCGTATCAGGCGGATGTTGTACCAGAATCCACCCCGGGTGTACTGTGCCCTGAGTGCCGGATTGGTGTACGCTTTCTTATTGTAATAAGCATTAACTACGGTTGCATTGGCAATGGGTTTTTCGTTATACGGCGTATTGGCAGGGATGGAGTTGGGGTCGCCTCCGGTACGGATAAAATACAGCAGTGTTTCGTCCTTACGGGGGTCGCCGGGCTCAAAAGCATCTGCCAGCAATTGTGTAGGCGTATGCCAGCCCCAACCGAGATTCCACTCGCCGGCACCGCGTACTCCCTGCACTTGGGCGAATTGGCTTCCTACGGTATTCGAGCCCGGATAGGTTTCGTTGGCGGTGCATTGTACTTCAAAAATAGACCCCGGATTGTTCTCGCCTGTTTCTCTGAAAATCTGCGAATAGGGTGTGCTCAAATTGTACAATCCCGAATTGATGACATCGGTAGCTGCCGTGTAGAGGTTCTGCCAATCGTTTCGCATCATGTAGGTTTTGGCATGCAACGAACGGGCGGCTCCCCATGTCAAACGCCCCACGTACACGGGCGACCATGTTTGCGGCAGATGCTGTTCGGCAACGGCAAGGTCGGCATCTATCAGAGCGTAAATATCCGTTACCGTAGCTTTCGGCACGTTGGCGTCTTCTGCATTGACAATGGCAAAATCAATCAGCGGTACTTCTCCAAAAGCACGCACCAAATTAAAATACGCAAATGCACGGAAGAAATGTGCTTCGGAATAGTTCACTTTGTCGGCATCTGTCAACTCCGATGGGTCGGCGGCATCCATTTTGGATATGACCGTATTTGCCAAATGCACCAAATTGTAATTGGCGGTGTAGTAGCTTTGGATAAGCCCGTTGGTGGTGATGTACTCGAAATTGTCAAACATCAGTGCGTGCTGGGCTCCGTCGGAAGCGGTAGAGCCTTTCTCGGCATCTTCCGAACGGAAGCCGTGTATTGCCAATGCCGGCGTGCCTGCCGTGAGGTTGAAACCTCTGAGATTTCCATACATGGTGAATATATCGGCTTCATACGAGCCGGACACGTCGCCTTGGTCGCCGTCCACCCATTGCCCTTGCGGTTCTTGGTCTAACAGGTCGGCACAACCGTACAACGACAGCCCGAATGCCACCGCTGCGATACTGTATATAAACTGCTTTTTCATCTCTGTAATTTTTTTAAAATTAGAATGTGATATTGATACCGTATGTCATAATCATCGGCATCGGGTAGGTGCCGTTGTCAATACCGAAAGCCAGTGCCGAACCGCCTATCTCGGGTGTGTAGCCTGTGTTCTTGCTCCATGTTTTGAGATTTTGTACGTTGGCAAACATCCGTATTTTTTTGACTTTGAGCCTTTCGAGCAATGCATCGGGAAGTGAATAACCAAGCTGTACGTTGCGGATTCGGAAGAAACTTCCGTCTTCAATGAAATAGTTGGAATTCATCTGGTTAATGGCGCGTGCATTGTTCAGTATCGGTTCCCAATTGGAAGTGCCTTCGCCGTTCCAACGCTCCATCCTGTTGGACGTGTAATTGAGAATCGCATACGAAGCCTCTCCCCAGCCCCTGTATATTTCGTTGCCGTAGACCCCCATCAATTCTATGCCCAAATCAAAATTCTTGTAGCCTGCACTGAGGTTGATTCCGTAGGTGTAATCGGGTGTGGGATTGCCTATCATGGTACGGTCGGCAGGCGTAATCTGTCCGTCACCGTCAAGGTCGGCAAATTTCAAATCGCCGGGAGCAACCGATGCCAGCGTATTGGTCGGCGAGTCGGCTATGTCTTGATAATTCTGATATACGCCTTGTACTTTATAGCCGAAGAAATGCCCTATCGGATAGCCTTCGAGCGAGCGGGCTACATTGTCCGTACCCGAATAAATGGCATCATCGGCACCTCGCCCGAGCGATAGTACTTTGTTGTCAATCGTGGTCAGGTTTGCCGAAATGGAATAGGTGAAATCGGTGTCTTTGACTTTGTCCGCCCACGTAGCCGAAAATTCCCAGCCTTTATTTTGGATTTTTCCGAGATTTTCGAGGGCATTGCTCGCCCCTGATATTCCCGAGAGAAGCACGATGAGGTCTTTCGTCACCTTATTATAATACACCGGTTCAAACGACAGGCGGTTGTCCAACAATCGTAATTCCAAACCTGCTTCCCAAGCATGGGTTTTTTCCCAACCGAGATTTTGCACCAAATATACCGGACTGTATCCCGTAATCACACGGTCGCCGAATACGGCACTGCCCGAATTGGTCAAAATAGGATAGGTAGGATAATTGTATCCACCCGTATTCTGATTGCCAAGTACGCCCCACGAACCTTTGAATTTCAAATAATTAACCACGTCTTGCTGTTGCATGAATTGCTCTCCCGATACCACCCAGCCCGCTCCAAGCGAGTAGAAATTATCCCACGTATTGCCCGAATTGCGGAATACCGAAGCACCGTCGCGGCGGAACGAGGCGTTGAGCAAATAACGATTGTCATAATTGTACAAAGCCCTCACTAAATATGACATCGTGAAGCGTTTGTACTGGCTCGAACCGTTGGAGGAGTTGACGCCGTCAATGGACGAAATCCACCATTTGTCGTCATTTTCGGGGATTCCGAAGATAATATCGTTAATGTTCTGATAACGAGAGCCTGACAAACTCGAGTATTCGATATAGTTGGTGGTAAGTCCGCCCATGAGCGTCAGATTATTCTTGCCAAACAGCTTCTTATAGGTAAGGATATAATCCTGCTGGGCTGCTACGGTAGAGGCTTTGGATTGGGAGATGCTTTCGCTGTCATTGAGATTTTCCGCTCCTAACAAATCGGGATTGTACACCCAAATGATAGGGCTGAACGTACGCGATTCGCCCACTCTGTAATCCAATGACAAGGTGGTCCGGAAGTTGAAATCGTTCCAGAAATCTACTTCGCCGTATACGTTCCCTGCAATGCGGTGGTTGACGGCTTTGGTATGCTGTGCTCTGGTATCGACATCAATGAGCGGATTCCACACTTGGGCTCTTTGGAAATCGGGCATGGTGTGCAGGTTGCCATCAACTCCGTACACAGGGGCAATCGGTGCGGCTCTGAGTGCCGCCGTTACGCCTTTGGCATCGGGCGGAAGTGTGCGTGCTCCGTTTACTTGGAAACCGAATCTCAAGAAGTCCGTTACGTCATAATCGCTGCTCAAATTCAGTGTGATGCGCGAGAGTTCTTCATGGCGGATAGACCCTTGCTCTTTCGTATAGCCTGCTCCCATATAGAAGCGGTTACGCTCGCCCGAGCCGTTGATGCTGATAGTGTGGTTCGATACCCAAGCCCGTTGGAATATCTCGTCTTGCCAATTAGTATCTGCTCCCCAATCGGTATAATCAAATGCGGCAGCTCCCATATTCGCCAACTGTTCGGTGTACAACTCACGGAATTGGGCAGCGTTGGTTACGTTGATGCGGTCGTTGATAACCTTCAAGCCCAATGAGCTGTTGAGGTTGACTACGGTATGTCCGCGTTTGGCTTTTTTGGTTGTGATGATGATGACTCCATTAGCACCACGCACCCCGAAAATAGCCAATGACGACGGATCTTTGAGGATTTCCATCGACTCAATATCGGCAGGATTCAAGTAGTTGATATTATCGGTAAACAACCCGTCAACAACGTACAGAGGCGTATATCCGTTGATGGAATTTGTTCCTCTGATGCGTATTTCGGGGTCTTGCCCTGCCCTACCGGTATTGACCACCTGTACTCCGGCAACCTTCCCTTGAATGGCAGCCAATGGGTTGGTTTGCGGACGGTCGGCAATATCTTCCGCCTTTACGCTGGCTATTGAGCCCGTAAGGTCGCGCTTCTGAGCCGTACCGTAGCCGATAACGACAACTTCCTGCAGCTGCTGGGTGTCTTCCGGTAGGTTTACATTCAGTTGCGAGCGTCCGTTGAGCGGCACTTCTTGCGAAAGCATACCAACGTAGCTGAACACCAATACGGCATTCGCCGGTACGTTGTCCAATGCGTAATTTCCGTCAAAATCGGTACTCACACCTATAGTAGTCCCCTTGATAAGGACATTCGCTCCCGGGATAGGCATCCCCGTACTTTGCTCGTTCACAACGCCTTTGACATTTACCGACTGCTGGGCAACCGCTCCAAAAGAGATGAAAACAAACGAAAGCAACAAAAAGAAAAGGAAACTCAATCTGCTTTTCATAATAATATTATTTGTATGAAACACTTTATTTTGATTATTCAGCAACAAAATAAGTAAAAAATACTATTATTACAAAAAACAGCACCTATCTTTATACACTTCACTAAAAATAAAAATTTTTACATGACTACGCCAATAGTACGTCTATAAAATATAAAACAATGAAAAACAAGACATTATATTTTTAATAAAATTACTGAAATGAAATCAAAAAATCGGTCAGACTTTCTTCTTCTGAGAGATTTAGTTTCTTTCGTAAGCGGTATCGTGCCGTTTCAACTCCTCTGACGGACACTCCCTGCATGGAAGCAATTTCTTTAGTGGCGTAATTTAGCCGTAGCAACACGCACAGCCGCAGGTCAGAAGCCGTTAGGTTAGGATATTTTAGCTTCAGATTGCGGAAGAAATTCTTGTGAATCATATCAAAATTCTCTTGGAACATCTGCCATTCGTCTTCTTTTGAAATGTGTTCACGAATGTGATGCGTAATGGCTGTGCCGTGCCTGCGGGCAATCTTATGTGTGTCAAGGAACTGTTGGAAGTCTATGAGTAATTTTTCAAGAAATTCGTCATTCTTTACGTTCATCATGGTCGCTCCGGCAAGTGCTTTGCTTTTGTGTACCAGTTCGGCTTCGAGTTTTTCGTTGCGTAGGGTCGTGATTTCTTTTTCCTGCTGCTCAAGCATCCGGTTGCGGCGTGCCTGCTCTTGTGCGTATTCCTTCTCCCGTTGGCGGATTTTCAAATAGAAATAAAGCGATAACAGCCCTATCGCCAACGCCAACGACAAAATACCGTATACCACATAAGCCACCACCGAACGATACCAAGGCGTCGTAATGCTGAAAGGTATTTCTATTTGCGAAAGTTTATCATTTACACTATTGATTACGAAAGCTCTGAGGACATAATCGCCTTGCGGCAATTGCTGATAGTCTACCGTAAATTCCGCCGATTCGCTCCACTGACGGTCATAGCCTTCCAGATAGTAACGCAACCGCAGCCTCTGCCGGGAATAATCGGGGTATTGGAATTCGAATGCTACATTATTCTTGGAATAATCAATCCGTATCGGGCTGGTGAGCGGTTCGAGCACTTTCACATCTTCCTTGCGGTTGAAGCTTGTCAGCGAAGCGAGTGCCAATCCGTAGCCTTCATGCTGTTGTGAGGGAACGTACCGTGCTATGCTTCCGTTAAGACAAAAATACGACTGCCCCGAAGCTGCCACATACACCGTTGCCCGCTCTTCGTTGGACGGCTTGGCAATACTGCCGAACGGGATGCGTGCTGTCGTGCGGTACTGTCCGCCCTCATAAACGACCCAATTGTAATCACTGTCGGTAATGAACCAAAACTTATAATCGCTGACGGGAATAATGCGTTTGGTACGGGTCAGTGCCGAGAGTTCCGACGATAGATACTCAGATACCTTAACCGTTTGTTGTTCTTGGTCATATACATAAAAATTCATGCCGTCGGCAAATACCGGATTGCCCCGCAAACTCAGCAATTGCAACGCACCGCCACCGAGCGAATCCATCTGGTGCCACTCTTCCATCTTGCGGATGTGCCTCAAGTCGTCTTGTAACTGTATGCGGTACACGCCCTTGTGTACGTGATTTGCCCAAATATTCCCCGAAGGGTCAACCTCTACCCTGTCAATCAAATCGGAAAAATTCTCGATATTATGCGACGGGTACCAAATGCCGTCCGCCGATTTCAAATATATCGTGATGAAGGTATACGATGATTCCACCAACACTTCCTGCCCGTGAATCACGCCTTTCTTAATGTCCATACCGCCTACGCCTACCTGTTCCAGCTCCCTTATCGTACTGCCGGTGATCACCGAAGTGCCTTTATTATGCCCCACGAAAAGCTGTTTGTCCATCCTCTTGGCAAACCACACCTGACTGTCAAAACCGGGCAGACGGACGGCATTTCCCGATTCCGTATTGAGCGTGTAAAGCCCCTTGTTGGATACCAAATAAATAGTATCATCATAGACTTCCATGCCTTCCACCAACCCGATATCGGAATGTAATTCATGATACCGAAGCTCCGAATTTGAGTTGATATACGACACCCCGTCATCCAACGCAACCCACAAATTCTGCTGCTTGTCTTCGCAAATACCCAATACCGTATTATTGCCCAAGCCGTTGGACTGGTCGATATGCCAACGGATATTGCCCTCTGAATCCAACACGTACACGCCTCCGGTGAGCGTTCCCAGCACCATATCGCCCGAATGTGTACGCAACGCCCTGTTTATCACCGCTTCCGAGAGCTGGCGGTCGGCCTGCGTGCGGATTTTTTGTAGGAAACCGGCTTGGGGAAGATACCGGAAAATTCCGCCCTTATCCGTAACCAAACCGATGCCTTCCGCCAAAGCGAAAACCGCCACCACATTGGTATTCGCAAGTAATTTTCTATCAACAACCGATGTCCATTTTTCGTTTTCAAACGTATAGAAGTCGCCGTCAATCGCCTGCATATACAGCATTCCGCCAACGGCAAACATCCCGAAAGGTGCCGGTTCGGGCTTGTAAGCCCGGACGCTGTGTCCGTCGTATACAAAATACGAGGCGAACGATTGGAAATAGATTTTGCCCGCATGGGTTACAATCGTCCAGATTTCGTCATTCTGAAAATGATAGGCTGAAAGCAAGCTACTTAGCGAATGATATGCCAGCTGACCGTCTGCTTTTTTTTCAAAATATCCGAATTCTTCAAACGAACCCACATATACGCGTCCGCTTTCGTCATCTGCCCACACCGAACGCACGATTTTCCTTCCCTGCACATGGTGGAGCTGCCACTTCCGGCCGTCAAACGAAAGCAATCCTTTGTTGTTGGCTACGTATACCACGCCGTTTTCGGTTTGCGATACGCCCCAATTCTGCGTTCCCGAGTGATACTCACGCTGCGTGAAATGGAATGCCGGCGGCACAAACCCAACCGCATCAAACTGAGCCGATACCGCTGCTGCCCAAAAGCAGAGCCATGCCGTCCATAATCTTGTGATGTATCGCTGCCGCCTTGCTGTCATTCGCTTTGCATGTATTTCCCCTTCTTGCTTCCGGCGTACATTTGATAGTTGAGCAAACGGCTTTCGAGTTTTCCGTTAAAAAGTTTTATTTTTCTCGATGGCCGAAGCCCCACGTGCTTCATTGCTTCCATATTGGAGGTGATGAGCCATGCATCGGTATCGGGATAGTTATTTTTGAGCGTATCGCCGATGGATTTGTAAAATTCTTCCACGTTGATTTGCAGGCGTTCGCCATACGGCGGATTGAAAACCATGTGCAGTTTTTCGTTTTTATCGTCTTTTGATGTTTCAAAGAAGTTTTTCTGAAACACCTCTATATATTGCGAAAGATTGGCATTTTTAAGATTTTCTTTCGCTTTGATAACCGCCGACGGAGCTTTGTCATAACCAATGATGCTGTGATGAAACTCCCGGATTTTCTTCAAACTGCTGCTGAAAATCAAGTCGAACAAATCCGCATCGTAATCATTCCATTTTTCAAAAGCAAATTCTTTGCGTTGGATATTTGCCGGAATGTTGCAGGCTATCATCGCTGCCTCAATCAAGAGCGTACCGCTACCGCACATCGGGTCGAGGAAATCACTTTGCCCGTCCCAACCGCTAAGCAGGAGCATTCCAGCCGCCAACACTTCGTTAATCGGGGCGATATTCGTCAGCGAACGGTAGCCTCTGTGGTGCAGCGAATCCCCCGAACTATCGAGCGATACGATGACTTCGTTCTGCTGTACGTGTATGTGGATTTGCACATTCGGGTGCAGGGTATCTATACTGGGGCGCTGCCCTTCCGTATCGCGGAATTTGTCCACAATGGCATCTTTGGCACGCAACGCCACGTACTTGGAATGGTTAAAAAGTTCGGTCTGCAACGTAGCCGATACCGCAAAAGTTTGCCTTGTATTTAAAATGCTATTCCAATGGAAATCATATAGTTTACGGTAGTAATCGTCTTCATTTCTGACCCTGAATTTGGCAATGGGTTTTAGGATTTTCAAAGCTGTCCGAAGGCAAAGATTGGCTTTGTACATAAAGCCTTTGTCGCCCTCAAACGATACGCTGCGAACGCCTTTCTCGACTTTCATCGCGCCTAACTGGCGTAGTTCGGCAGCCAGTATATCTTCAAAGCCAAAGAGGGTTTTGGCAAGCATAGAATAGTTTTTTTCCATAATCTGAAATAGTTGTCGGTTATTTAGTTGTCAGCCAATAGCTATTACGCAAAAGTAATAATTTTTTGGGATTTGGGAGCTATTTAAGGATTTTGAAAATTTTTTTTATACACAACAAAATAATATTTGTTTTTTATATATTTTATTACTACATTCGCCTGATAAGCGCCAAATAATCTGTTTTTTAATCTTAACATTTCATAAAACGAAACGAACATGGCTTTTAAAGATTTTGTCATAAAATATTTTTTATCATCAAGGTGGTCGATATCCTATTCGGTACGCTCCTATTTTTCTGTTTCATATATTTTAGCGACAAACCCTTTTCATTGGAAGAAATCAAAAATAATCTTGGCAACCCCATGATGTATTTTTGCTTGGTGCTTTGCTTCTTGTGCTCTTACTTTTTGTCTAACAGTATTCTGAAAAAAGAAAATTTGAAAAAATAACCGCCTTCAAACCTCTAACCTGCGAAGCAATTCCAAAGATGGAATTGCTTCGCTTAGTTATGTACAACACAACTTTCATGAAATTTCTTACTTATTCTCAAAATATAAAAACCATTATATCGCTTTTGATCGGGATTGATTGTTATGCAAAGGTAAGGATTTTAATAATTTGCGTATTTTTGTACCTTTATTATTATACGTATGAAAAAATCTATATTTACCACTCCTTATGATACGGCTCCATTCAGCCTCTTCAGCCCTAAAGAGTACCGCCCTGCGATAGAAGCTGCCATTGCTGAAAGCCTTGCCGAAATTGAGGCGATAGTACGCAATCCTGAGGCTCCTACTTTTGAAAATACCATAGAAGCACTCGCGTATACGGGCGAAAAACTTGACCGACTCACGGCTATGTTTTTCAATATCAATAGTGCGGAAACCAATGATGTTATCCAAGAAGAAGCACAACTGATTTCGCCAAAGTTAAGCGAATACGCCAACGATATCCGATTGAACACGCCTCTTTTTGAACGAATAAAAACCGTGTATGACCAACGAAAAGAACGCGCATTTTCGGCAGAGCAAAAAATGCTTCTTGATACGACTTACAAAGGTTTTGCCCGCAATGGTGCCGTTTTGCCGGATGATAAAAAGCTGCAATTACGCTCCATCGACAAAGAACTTTCTGCTCTTAGCCTGCGATTTGGCGAAAATGTATTGGCAGAGACTCAAAAATTCGAATTATTGCTAACCGATGCCGAAGAACTGAAAGGGCTTCCTGATTACGCCATAGAAGCTGCCGCCCAACTCGCAGAAAGCAAAAATCATCAAGGATGGCTCTTTACGCTCGACTTCCCCAGCTATGTTCCTTTTATGACCTATGCCGACAACCGAGTTCTCCGCAAAGAATTGTTTCTTGCCAATGCAAGCAAAGGTTTTCACAACGACACGCTTGATAATCAACAAAATGTGAAAGACATCGTGCGTTTACGACACGAACGTGCCTCCCTGTTGGGGTACGAAAGCCACGCTCATTTCGTATTGGAAGAACGAATGGCAAAAAATCCCAAAACGGTAACGGATTTCCTTCACGATTTGCTGCAAAAAGCAGCGCCTTTCGCCCAACAACAATTGGACGAACTCAAAGCTTTTGCTTTTGAAAAAGACGGAATTGATGATTTTCAAAAATGGGACACTGCATATTATAGCGAAAAACTAAAACAAGCTCGTTTCCAGTTGGATGACGAAATCCTCAAACCTTATTTCCAGCTCGAAAACGTAGTGGACGGTATTTTTCAAATCGCTCAAAAGCTTTACGGATTGAATTTCAATAAAATAACTACTGTCGACACGTATCACGACGAAGTCGACACGTATTTGGTAACAGACCGTAACGGCAACGAAACCGCTGTTTTTTACACCGATTTTCATCCGCGCCCGGGCAAACGCAATGGGGCTTGGATGACCTCGTACAAAAATCAATACAAGCGTAACGGCATCAATTCACGTCCGCATATATCCATCGTATGCAACTTTACCAGAGCCACCAAAACAACGCCTTCTCTGCTGACTTTCAATGAAGTAACTACGCTTTTTCACGAATTTGGACATGCCTTGCACGGTATGCTCGCCGATACGGTTTACCCGACGCTGAGCGGAACCAATGTGTATTGGGATTTTGTAGAATTGCCAAGTCAAATCATGGAAAATTGGTGTTTTGAAGAAGAAGCTCTTGCGCTTTTTGCCCAACATTACCAAACAAAGGAGACTATTCCGATGGAAATTGTTACGAAAATCAAAGAATCATCCGCCTTTATGGAAGGATTGCAAACATTGCGCCAACTCAGTTTTGGACTGCTCGATATGGCGTGGCACAGCCAAGATACATCCTCCGTAAAGGATATAAAATCATTTGAAAATCAAGCCATTGAAATGACAGAACTCTATCCTCCCATTGATGGTATATGTACCTCAACTGCTTTTTCGCATATATTCCAAGGCGGTTATTCGTCAGGATATTACAGCTACAAATGGGCAGAAGTGTTGGATGCCGATGCTTTTGAAGTGTTTTCACAACGAGGAATTTTTGATGTTGCGACTGCCGAGTGTTTCAAAGAAAATATCCTCAGTAAAGGCGGTAGTGAGCATCCGATGGAGCTCTATATGAGGTTTCGCGGGCAAAAGCCTTCGGCAGAAGCATTGCTCAAACGGGCAGGATTGAAGGCTCAATAATCGATTTTTAAACAACTATAAATTCCGCTCTAACAAGGTTTGTTAAAAGCGGAATTTTTTATAGAAATACAAGTTGTCTAAAATAAAATCTTAAGGAAATCATCAATAATAGTTACACCTTTATCTTGATTGTACCATTTTTGCAGGTCTTCTTTGAATTCGGGCGTGAGTTTACCATGTTTTGCTTTGTAATCTTCAACCATACGGGTAGCGGTTGACGGACGCGACCCCCAGTGTGTGATGACGTTGTTCTCGCCGTCAAGTATCACAACTATCGGGATGGCTTTCCCGCCATTGGTCAAATATAGGTTCATCAACGCTTCGTTTTCATCTCTGAATACGATTTTCGTATTGATAATAGGGCTGAGTTGCGATATTTTATTAATCACAGGAACTATCTGTGCGGCATCACCACACCATGATTCTGTAATAACCAAAAAAGTTACTTTCTTCTTGTAATTGGCAAAAAATTCTGCTTTGTCTTCTTGAATTTTGATTATTTTATCAAGACGATTCATTCGCTTTTCGTTAATCGCTGTGTATGCGATGAGTTCGTCGGATTGGACCGGACCACTACTCCTTCCTTCCGCAACCAATTGGCTTATAAGGCTTCGATAGGTCTCATAAGAGATGCTTCTCAGCAAGCTTTCTTCTATTATTTGTTTGGTTTCCATAAGTTGATTTTATTTGGTGAACAAATGTACAGTATTTATTATAAACTAAAAAATTATTCTTTTTAAATTATTCTTAACAAATGCTTATTGCTCTTAATACAACTATTTTAGCACTTGCTTGCTGATAATGCCTATGTATTCTTTTCTCGGTATTTCTACCGCTCCCAGACGTTCCAAATATTCCGTATACACCTGACAGTCAATTAATTCTATATCCTGATGCTGTTGAACGAAAGTGATAAATCCGTAGTGTGAAGCGTTGTCGGCGTGGCTAAACATACTTTCCCCGCAAAACACGTTTCCTATTCTCACTCCATACAATCCTCCTACCAGCGTGCCTTGCTGCCATACCTCTACCGAATGTGCATATCCTATACGGTGCAGCCGGGTATACGCTTCTATCATTTCAGGGTGTATCCATGTGCCTTGTTCGTTTTTGCGGTAGGTATGGGCACATTGGTTTATTACGCTTTCAAAATCTTGGTTATACGTTACACCGTATATTTGGTTGCGCAGCATGCGCCGCATGTTTTTTGACACGTGCAGCTTTTGCGGGAATAGTACCATTCTTGGGTCGGGCGACCACCAGAGTATGGGGCTGCCATCATTGTACCAAGGGAATATTCCGTTTTTGTAGGCGGCGAGTAGCCGTTTGGTTGTCAAACTACCACTGTAAGCGACAATCCCTTCCGGCGAAGATGCTTCAACGGAAGGGAATGGGGTGTCTTCATGCAGAAACATGTATGTGGATTAGAACGGCAAATCATCTTCCGCATCTGTGCTCGGATGGGCAGTGTTGGGGGCGGGTGCGAAGGGTTGTTGTGCCGGCGGTGGCGGCGTAGTTGCCTGTGGTTGGGCTGCTTCCATGTTTTCGATACGCCAAGCGTTGAGCGTGTTGAAGTATTTGGCTTCGCCTTGCGGATTTATCCATTCTCTGCCTCGCAAATCAAAACTGATTTTGACCAATTGCCCCAGACGATAACTGTCGGGCAGGCTGCATCTGTCTTGAACAAACTCAAGCATAATGTGCTGCGGATATTGGTCTTCGGTCGTGATTACAACCTCTCTTTTCTGAAATCCGTTCGCTCCAAATGTTTGTGTTGCACCTATTAATTTAATGCGTCCTTGTATTTCCATGTTTTTTTATTTTGAATACTAATCGTACAAAATTACAATTTTTTTTGAGCTGTCAAAATCGCTACCAAGAATTTTAACAACGAAAAACATTTGCAGTGGCATCATTTAACGTAAGTTCGATGTAATAAAACATTGTAAATCAAGGATTTAATTCCCTCACCCCCAACCCCTCTCCAAAGGAGAGGGGAGCCACTCGGATAGCATTGAGCTTTTTCTCCCCT
>JAUNTM010000146.1 GCA_030538675.1 Capnocytophaga sp. | reverse complement strand
CCTCAAATTGCCAAATTTTCAAATTAACACCCTCAAATTTCCAAATTAATTTCCTTATCTTTGCGGAAAATACGAAACTATTATGGAAACAATGTTAGCAAACAGCATCCAGACTGCCAAAACATGGCTTAGTGATACATTTGATACTGAAACCCAAACCAAAGTACAAGACCTTCTCGATAACAATCAAGAAGAACTCAAAGAATCATTCTACAAAAATCTTGAATTTGGCACGGGCGGAATGCGTGGCATTATGGGGATCGGTACCAACCGTATCAACAAATATACGCTGGGCAAAAACACGCAGGGACTCAGCGATTATCTGAAGAAATCGTTCCCTGACCAGCCTATCAAAGTTGCCATCGCCCACGACTGCCGGCACAACTCAAAAACACTTGCCAAAGTAGTTGCCGATGTGTTTTCCGCCAACGGAATTAAAGTGTATCTTTTCTCGGATCTGCGCCCTACGCCCGAACTTTCGTTTACCGTCCGACACCTTGGTTGCCAATGCGGTATCGTGCTGACGGCATCGCACAATCCGCCGGAATACAACGGCTACAAAGTGTATTGGCAAGACGGCGGACAGCTCGTACCCCCGCAAGACGGCGAAATTATGAAAACCATTGAAAATACCGATTTTTCTGAAATAAAATTCAATGCCGACCCGTCGCTCATCGAATATATCGATACCGAAATCGACAACGCTTTCGCGGAAGCATCGGTTAATAATGTTAATTTCGGCACAAAAGGAAAAGAAAATCTGAAAATAGTTTTCACTTCATTGCACGGAACTTCTATTACAATGGTGCCTGAAGTTCTCAAGCGTGCCGGCTATTCCGATGTGAATATCGTGGAAGCCCAAGCCACGCCCGACGGCAATTTCCCAACCGTAAAATCGCCCAATCCCGAAGAGCCGGAAGCCTTGACAATGGCGTTGGAACTGGCTGAAAAAATAGGTGCCGACATCGTTATCGGGACTGACCCCGACTGCGACCGGATTGGTGTTGCCGTCCGAAATTCCGAAGGAAAAATGACACTGCTCAACGGCAACCAAACAATGGTAATGATGACGCTTTTCCTGCTGCAACAGCAACAAAAGAAAGGCTTTAAAGGTAACGAATTTATCGGATCGACCATCGTTTCAACCCCGATGATGAACGAGCTGGCGACCGCTTTTGGCATCGAATGCAAAGTAGGACTTACGGGTTTCAAATGGATTGCCAAAATGATTAAGGATTTCCCGGAGCAAACCTTTATCGGCGGTGGCGAAGAGAGTTTCGGCTATATGGTCGGCGATTTTGTCCGCGATAAAGATGCCGTTACCGCAACCCTGCTGGCATGCGAAATTGCGGCTTCGGCAAAGGCAGCGGGAAGTTCGCTTTACCAAGAACTCATCAAAGCCTACGTTGATTACGGTTTCTTCAAAGAACGATTGATTTCACTAACGAAAAAAGGCATTTCGGGCGTGGAAGAAATTGCTACGATGATGAAAAACCTGCGTGAAAATCCGTTGAAAGAGATTGCTAATGAGAAAGTTACGATGATTGAAGATTATCAAACCTCCAAAGCCTTGAACCTTATCACGGGCGAAACCGAAGCTATTGATATTCCAAAGTCAAACGTACTCATATATTATACCGAAAACGGAACGAAAATTGCAGCCCGACCCAGCGGCACCGAACCCAAAATCAAGTTTTATTTCAGTGTAAACACTCCTTTGGACACCGTTGCCGACTTTGAAAAAGTAAGCCAAAAACTTGATGAACGTATCGATGCCGTCATCAAAGATTTGGCGTTGTAAGTATTGTATAAATAGTGAACCATTTCGTTTTGGTCTGAAAACTGAAACGTACTCACTAAAACCTTAATAAATAATTGTCCGTATATATTGCGATTTTTTCGTAATATTGCGGACAGTTTTTTTGAAAAATATACCTATAAGAAATGAATCCCTATTTAAAAAAAATATTCCCTTTTGTACTTCCTTATAAGAAATTTGCATTTTTAAACATTTTCTTTAATACGCTGTACGCCTTGTTCAGTGCACTCTCGTTCGTGGCATTGATACCCACGCTCGAGGCGATGTTCGGCGGTATTCCCCAAACGACCGAACGCCCTGTTTTTTCGGGCAATTACGGCGAACTGGGAAGCTATGCCAAGCAGTTTCTCAACTATAAAATCACGGAAATTGCGGGTACTGACCAAGTAACGGCACTCGCTTTGATTATCGGGTTGGTCATCTCAATGTTTTTGTTAAAAAATTTATTCAATTACTTAGCTGTTTTCTTCATCACGTTCTTGCGGAACGGCGTACTTCGGGATTTGCGAGATACGCTTTATCGGAAAATCACACATTTACCGATTTCGTATTTTTCAGAACAACGCAAAGGCGATGTGATAGCACGTGTGTCGGGCGACGTGAACGAAGTGCAAAATTCGTTTTTATCTATTTTAGAACTTATTGTCCGTGAGCCACTTACCATTATTTTCACGATTATCGTGATGTTTGGTATCAGTACCAAACTGACCATTTTCGTATTTATTTTCATTCCTATCTCGGGATTGGTTATTTCCAAAATCGGGAAATCGCTCAAACGGCAATCCACTCAGGTTCAGCAGGAACAAGGACGATTTTTATCGCTCATCGAAGAAACCGTCAGCGGTTTGCGTATCGTAAAAGCGTTCAATGCCGAAAATATTTTCAACCGCCGTTTCCAAAAATCTACGGAACGTTTTTTCAATTTTTCAAATTCATTGATGAACCGCCAAAATTTGGCATCGCCCGTAAGCGAATTTCTCGGTATCTTAGTGATTGCCATACTGTTATGGTTTGGCGGAACAATGGTTTTGGTAGATAAAACGCTGGACGGTTCGCAGTTTATCGCCTTTATGGGACTGGCGTACAATATTTTAACGCCTGCCAAAGCCATCAGCAAGGCTTCCTACGACTTGCGTCGGGGAAATGCCGCCGCCGAACGCGTACTGGAAGTTCTCGAATATCCCGATACGATAATCGAAAAAACTGATGCGGTAGATAAAAAATCTTTTGAAAAAAACATCGTGCTTGACCGTATTACTTTTGCTTACGAAGACCAAAACGTATTGGAAAATTTTTCGCTGACCATTCCCAAAGGAAAAACGGTGGCTCTGGTGGGGCAATCGGGTAGCGGCAAAAGCACCATCGCCAACCTCGTTACCCGTTTTTACGATGTGCGACAAGGCGATATTTCGATTGACGAAATTAGCATTAAAGATTTAAAAATCAGCTCTTTGCGAAATCTTATCGGCATCGTGTCGCAAGATTCTATTTTGTTCAATGACAGCATTAAGAACAATCTGCTCATCGGCAATCCCGAAGCGAATGAAACTCAAATCATCGAAGCTGCGAAAATAGCCAATGCCTACGAATTTATCGCCGAACTGCCCGACGGATTGGACACGAATATCGGTGATTCGGGCAACAAACTCAGCGGCGGACAGAAACAGCGGCTAAGCATCGCCCGTGCCGTACTGAAAAATCCGCCTATTATGATTTTGGACGAAGCGACTTCCGCCCTCGATACCGAAAGCGAACGGCTTGTGCAAAATGCTCTGGAAAATATGATGAAAAACCGAACTTCGATCGTCATCGCACACCGCCTTTCTACCATACAAAATGCCGACCTCATTGTGGTGATGCAAAAAGGAAAAATAGTGGAGCAAGGTACTCATAATGAACTTATTGCCAGTAACGGAATGTACAAAAAATTGGTGGATATGCAATCTTTTAGTGATTAGGAATTAGCCTATTAGGAAATAGCCAAACAGGAAAT
>JAUNTM010000027.1 GCA_030538675.1 Capnocytophaga sp. | reverse complement strand
CCCTCCTGCCTTTGACCGAAAAAAATGGGTGTCTTCTCCGTAAAAATTGCGTTTGTTATTTGAATCTACACATTAAGCCTAATCCCAAATTACTTCATCGCAAAATATTTTTCAACAACGTTTCGGATGGATACAAATCCGATGTTGTCCAAGTCAATTTCAGAGCATTTTACCCATAGCAAATCTTTGATTTCGTCGGGTGCGAGTACTGATATTTGGGTGCTTTCGAGCGGGCATTCGAAGAAAATATCCATGGTGCGGTATGGGACGTTTTTGTACGGATAATTATTCGGATGTGTGGTGATGTATTTCAATTGCGAGGGATGTATCTCCAATCCCATTTCTTCTTTGCATTCGCGGCAAGCGGCTTCTTCGGCATTTTCGTTTGGGTCGATAAAGCCGCCCGGCAAATCCCATTTCCCTTTGTCGGGTTCTTGATTGCGTACGGTGAACAAAAGCTTGTCTTCGTGGCGGAATACAACGGCAACCGCTGCTGCGATATTGTGAAAATATACAAATCCGCAGTCATGACACAAGAAGCGAACATGGTTCGGAAATTCTACATGGGAACTGCCACAATGAGGACAATAGGTAAAAAAACTCATGGTATTATTGATTTTGAGGATTTTCGCGAAGCATTTTTATCGAAAAAAAGATAATTATTACAACGATGATTGCAGTAGCTATCCACATCACAAAGGGGTTGGTTGTACGTGATACTGTGTCTTGATGTGCTTGCATTCGGATGGTTTTCTTCAGCGTAAGCGATGTAGGTTGCTCAGGAATTTTATCCGAAAATTTCTGAATATCATAGCGGGGACTATTCTCCTGTTTTTTACCATAGATGAGATAATAATCCGCATCGGCAGCATCAATACGCGTGATGATTTTGTATGGTTTCCCTCGAACTGATATTTGTAACTGGCTTAAAGGCTGGTTGTCGTCATTCTGTATGATGAGTCGGATTTTCTTCGCTAATGAATTATCAAGAGCGAACGTATTTTCTTTTTCCGAATGGATAACGCCCTGATTTTTTACGTAGTAATGATAGCGTGTGTTTTGGTTGATATGGCTGCTATCTTTGGCAGTTTCGATATAGTACTGACGGAAATAATACGGCGTATCCGGCACCCGGATTTGTATTTCGGATACAGGGAGTACATTCGGGAGTGTAAGCTCAATAACGGTTCTTTTTTGCTTAGTATCCTCATAACGAACTTGTTGCGGTGTATATTCCGTTAGCTGTTGTGGTACAGATTGTGTCATTAGCACGTTGGCTTTACGCAGTTTTACAACTTCTTCCGTAGGGAAAAACAAGCGGTAATACGCATACTCCGATGTGGGTATACTCAGGCTTGTATAGCGAAAATCGACATCGGCATTATGCACCGCCACGATGCGGTAATCGCTTAACAAAGTGAACCATTGCTTTTGGTCATTGCTACCTTCCAAATGTATTTTCCAATCAAAATTCCGATTGTCCAATTGTAGTTCTATGTGATTGAGGTCTTGCTTTTTCTTGGGACGGATGGTGTAATAATACCCTTCGGATGATTTTGATGAATTTATTATCTGATAATCAATCTGTCGTGTGATTGCGTCAGCTGTTTTTGTTTCCAACAGATAAGGAGCCGTCAGCGTATCCTTTTGGGGGGTAATTCCTATTATCCGAAGGTCATTTGTCCCCGACTGGAGGCGCTCGTATATGCTGTCAGTCAATGTAATAGCATACCAACCGCCATGCTTAACTCCTGCGAGTTCTTGCCAATAATCGTATGATTGCCATTGGGCAATGCTTTTGTATGTTGACAATAAAATTACTGCCAGCAGAAGCAAACGAACCGAAAATGGAGCTGTTTTACTATCGTTTTTCATGTGATTATTTTTCAAAATTCTCATCCGATTCGATGCGTTTGTTATATTTATTGTATAAAAATGATACCAATAGTAGCATCGCCCCTATGGAAACAAACACAACGGTTTTTGACAGTGTGCTAAGATGCACGATATCAAACACAAACAGCTTTATGAGCGTAACGCTAAAGAGGGCTATCGCTCCGATACGCAGGTGTTTTTTGCGGTGGTAAATCCCCAAAACAATCATTATCACGGCATAAGCCCCCCAAAGAATGCTAAGCCCAAGCTTGTAGTCAGAGTAATTTTTGAACAATTCCGTCCAATGCAACAATTCGCTGCTTGCTACCCACAAAATTGCCAAATGCAACGCCAGTTCAAAGACCCACCGATATCCCGCAGTAATGTACTGCGAACGTAAGAGTCTGTATGTGCTATAAAGCAACAAACCAAACACACCCAATGAAAGGTATCGAAATAGAAAATAGAAACTTTCGGCATTCCCGGCTATGTAGTCACTACGAAGTTCGCTTATATGATAAAGCGTTATGGCGAGGAAAGACAATGAAGCTAATATACTGACTATCAATGTAAAAATAGCAAGAGCTTGTTTTTTTATCCATACCAAATTGCCCCATATAAGCAGTATAACATATATCATACTGTATATGGAAAGACAAATAAATTTCTTTTGAGAAAGACTACTGTCGGAGTATATAAGCCCTTGACTATCAATATTTGCCCGTGCTATTTGTTCACCACGGATATTCCACAGCAGAGCGATTTCGTTATAAAAAGTAAAATACGTTACGCATAACAACAAGGCACTGAGCAATACGGTCATAAACGGTTTGGGCTGTTGGCTATCCGATGTGCGGAAATGGTACCAAAGGATAAACCCTAAAGCTGCCGAAAAATAAAGCCCTGAGGCAAAAATTCCATGTGCAAACGGCACTACATAAGCACCCTCTTTCGGAATAATAAAATAGGTAGAATTCATATACTCCCATTGCCATAACAGATTAAAAAAAACTATAATAACAATAGAAAAACTGATGTTTTCAAAAAAACGGATGTTTTTAGAGCGCCCAAGCCAAAAGAGCAAAGCCGCTTCGGTAGCCCAAAACAGTGTAACCCACGCATCGGAAAACTGTATCGGGATGGCAAGTGTCGCAAATGATATGGCAAGTACCAAGGCTACGTATTTCAGTTTCGGAAGCATCGGCACTTTTGTATGCAACCCCGCTGCCACCGCAAAATGCAACAGCGAATTGCCCAACGTAATCAAGGCGATGCGGCTATAACTATCATCGTAATCATCCGAATGGAGCAACACGCAAGCCAGGTAATACAGTAACGCATTGGAAAGAATTAAAAACGTATTGCCGGCGGTAACGTCCGTTTTGGATTTCATTTTATAAACTACAAAAGAAGCATAAAACGTTAAAAATGACACGGACACAAACGCCGTATATAGCATCTGTTCGCTCTCTTCAAAAGAAAAAAAGTAGAACGAAAAGAAAATGATCCACGTCGTAAAAAAGCTGAACAAACGCATCCCGCGCCATTCTTTGAAAAGCGAAATGACAGCAACACCTATATTAATTACTGCGATGTATGCGAAAAGTGTAACCGTATCGCCCGAACCGCTACTTAACAAAAAAGGCACGGCATAACTTCCTACCAAACCAAGCGTAGCAATGATTTGCCGTTGGTAATTCAATGCCGCAATCACTGCAAAAATGGTAAATACAAACATCAACACAAATGCCAGCAACTGAGGAAACAGCCCGTAAAAATCATATGCGAAAAAGGTAATGAAATAAAACATAGTCAGCGAACCCGCCACCAATACAGCACTAAAATTCTGATATTTACTCTTGAGAACAATCCCCACCGCCAGCAATGCGATACCCGTAACGTATCCCAACGTAATCCGCATCACAGGACTGATGAGGTTATGCTCAATGGAATATTTCACCCCAATGAAAACGCCGATAATCATGACCAAAATACCAATTTTACTTAGCAAGTTTTCGCCGATAAAGCGTTCCCACGAAGTTTTTTGGCGACTTTCAAAAGATTTAACTTCTTGATTATCAACTATATCCGTATGGAGAGTCGGTTCTGCTTTACTGCCGGCAGGCTCGCTTATCGGTGTCGGTACTATTTCGGAAATCGCTTGAACGGGCTTAGGTGTTTCAGTGGCAATGATTGGCTCTTGAATCGCTGACGTTTGGTCAGTTTCCTGCCATTGGGCAACCTCTTGCTTCAATGTATTTATCTCGTCCGCAAAAAGCTGTTGCCGTTGTGCAAGCGCTTCGATTTTTGCCAGAAGAAGCTGAATATCATGTTCGTTAGCCATACTTTTTGTTGTTAGATAGGGAATTAATGTTACGAAGATACTCATTTTTTTCTGATTAATGGTTAAAAACAAAAAGGATAATAGTAGCCTTTTCTTGTAGAATCACTTTTTTACAGCTATTTCACCAATGCAATACACTTGTGTTCACCGATAAATAAAGATTTTTTAATATTTAATAATGTTTATTTAACACAAAGCCTTGCTTGTGTGATTTGTATTTCATATATTTGAATCTTAAATATTTAAACTTTGATATGATGCAAAAAATTTTAAAATCAGGCTTTTTTGTTCTTGCCACAGTATTGGCAGGATGCGAAAAAAATTTTGATGACGGCGTGGAAACGGCTAATAACCTGCAGTTACAAACAGATGTCGGGAAACTTGTTTTAGGCAAAAAATTAGAGAATCCGTATTCGCTTGCAAATGTAGAAAAATCAAGAAGCGAACTCAAAAAAGAGGAAAAATCACTGAACCTCAAAGGGAAATCATTGGAAAAACCATTGGAAGCCACTCACCGTTATTTGGTGGTTTCTACATGGCTTAATGTGGGACTTGACGGATAGAAATGCGGATGTAGTGGAATTGCGCAACGGACAAACGGGAGCTATTATCCCCCGTGCGAATAATACAGATAATGTATTCATTGGCAGTAACGGAAAACACGAAGTGCGGGCTCTTTTTGAAATGCTCGGCAGCGGTGAAAAAACGGGACATGACCTACGAAATCGTCTAATCCGTACCTACCCTGCCCAAAGCACCCAAATAGAACAATTGTTTAATGCTTATGGATATTGATTATGAAAAAGTATTTTTTAATATTTTCGATAATCCCTTTGCTGCAAGGCTGTCCGGATCATTTCGAAAAATGCGAAGGTTCAGAATCTTACGTGATGTTTAAAGATAGAAGTTCTATCTCCTTTGAACCTGATAAAAAAATCTATAAAGTAGGTGATACGCTACGAATAACCTATCGTTTACCTAATAGAATCAATAACAGTACCGTACAAGAATTTAATGCCGACATATCTGATTTTCATCATGAATATCCTTTTAATATAAGGGAATATTCTGTATCAGATAGTTTATCTTTAAGTTTCAGTGAGTACCCGCGTCAAGACATTTATTCTATGTTTTATAAGAAAGAACAAGAAGAACGTAAATTCCCGCGTTATAAATTAGTATACAACTCTTCTAACGATGAATATATCTGTACAGTAAAATTTGTTTTCTATAAGAGTGGTATTTTTTATTGGATGCCGTTAAAAGATATAGGGAAACCCAATAGATTACATATTGTGCCCAAACAAGTATATGTTGATAATTATCTGAATCCTACGGTTAGTCTCAAGGGTAGTTGTGGAGTTATGATAGATTACAATTTTACTGAACCTGGCGAAATTGCCTTTCGGGTAGAAGAATAACAAAATTAAAATCGCCTCTGTTTTTTTTCAGAGGCGATTTTTTTATACGATTCAAGTGTTGATTTACAGCCATTTCACCAATGCAAAATCTTGCCGGTGTGGCAATAATTCGTTTTTCGGGAAAATCCGGATAGCCAAATTCAATGAGCCCGGATATTCCGTAACCACTTCAAGCCTGTACAGCACTTTGCTTTCCACTTGCGATACTGCTTCGAACTCTTTGGTAAACAATACTTTCGTGCGGTCGTCTTTGTGTTCCGCCACCACGAGTTCGATACCGATATCTTGGATGCTGAGTTGTCCTACATCAAGCGTTATTTCGCCTTGGTACGTATTCCCGATAGCGATAACCTGTTTGTTCTTGTTAGGAACCATTACGTTGACTACTTTAATGTTATCCCATTCATGGCTTACTTTTTTCTTCCATGCGGCAATTTCGATAGCTTTGGCATACTGTTCTTCTTTCAGACTTCCGGCACGCTGGCTCATCGGGTAATAGAACTGGTTTTCGTAATCGGTAAGCATGCGGTTGGTCGTGAAGTTGACCGCTACTTTAGCGATTGTATTCTTGATGTAGCCGCACCATTTTTGGGAAACGCCCTCTTTGTCTTTTTCGTAAAAAGCAGGAGCAATATCATCTTCAATGATGTTGTAGATAAGCTCCGCATCCATTTCGTCTTGATACGTTTGGTTTTCGTACGCCCGCTCCATCGGCAGTGCCCAGCCCGCATCTTCGCGGTAGCCTTCCACCCACCATCCGTCGAGGACGCTAAAGTGCATTACGCCGTTCATCACTGCTTTTTCGCCGCTCGTTCCTGAGGCTTCCTGCGGACGGGTCGGTGTGTTCATCCACACATCAACTCCTTGCACCATGTGCCGCGCGAGGTCCATATCGTAATTCGGGATAAAAAGAATTTTACCCAAAAACTGCGGTAATTTTGATATTTCCACGATGTGTTTGATAAGGTCTTGCCCTGCTTTGTCGGCTGGGTGGGCTTTCCCTGCAAAAACAAACTGCACAGGGTGCTCAGGATGGTTTACAATTTTGTCCAAACGCTCCATATTGCTGAACAGCAAATGAGCCCGTTTGTAGGTGGCAAAACGGCGGGCAAACCCGATCGTCAAAATATCATCACGCAGATTTTCTTTAATCTCAACTAACTGGCGCGGAGAGAAATACGGCGTGTTTTTCTCTTGCCGTAATTTATGCTCGATACGGCGGACGAGCTTGCTGCGAAGTTTTGATTTTACTTCCCAAATCCGCTTGTCGGACACCTTATAGATGCCTTCAAAACTTTTCGGGTCGTAGCGGTGCGATTTGAAATCTTCGCCGAAAACTTCATTTTGGATTTCTTTCCAGAAGCTCGATGTCCACGTCGGTTGGTGTACGCCGTTGGTTACATAGCTGATATGCAGCTCTTCGGGCATATAACCCGGCCACAAATCTTGGAAAATATCCTTGCTCACTTCTCCGTGCAGCCAGCTAACGCCGTTCACTTCTTGCGAGAGATTTGCCGCGAGATTGCTCATTGAGAATTTCTCACGCGGATTGTGCAAATCTATTTTTCCGAGCGCGAGGATTTGCTCCCAATTCACCCGCAATTTGTCCGTATAATACTCAATATGAGCACGGAGCATTCCTTCTTCAAAGAAATCGTGTCCTGCCGGAACAGGCGTGTGCGTGGTAAATAACGATGATGCCCGAACCACTTCCACCGCTTCCGAGAACGACAAATTATCGTTTTGGATATATTCGCTGAGGCGTTCCAACCCGATGAATGCCGCGTGTCCTTCGTTGCAGTGATATACATCGGTATCGATGCCGAGTTTGCGAAGCATTTTGATACCGCCAAGCCCGAGTAACATTTCTTGTTTCAAACGGTTTTCCCAGTCGCCACCGTAAAGATGGTGCGTGATAGAGCGGTCGTCTTCGCGGTTGTCCTCGTAATCCGTATCGAGCAGATAGAGTTCAATCCGTCCGACATCGACCCGCCAAACCCGTGCGTTGAGCGTCCGTTGTGGCAAATCTACCGACACCGTAACCCATTTTCCCGAAGCATCGGTAACAGGCGTAACAGGGATTTTGCTGAAATCTTGAGCCTCATAATCCGCCTCTTGGTTTCCTGCGGAAGATAATTTCTGCGTAAAATAACCATAGCGGTACAGCAGACCGACTCCCGTGATTTTGGTCGCCTTGTCGCTGGCTTCTTTCAGGTAATCGCCTGCCAAAATTCCCAAACCGCCCGAATAGATTTTTAAGGTAGAATGCAAGCCGTATTCCATACTGAAATACGCTACGGTCGGGCTGGTCATTTCTTCTTTTTTCGCCATATAAGCTTTGAAATCAGCATATACATCGGCGAGTTTTCTCATAAAGTCCGCATCGTTTTCCAGCTCTTTGTAGCGCGAAAGCGAAATGGTATCGAGCAGGGCAATCGGGTTTTTGCGGGTTTCAATCCACTGTTTGAGGTCGATACTGCGGAAGAGTTCCGAAGCCTTGTCGTTCCAGCACCACCAGAGGTTTTTGGAGATTTCTTCAAGCGGTTGCAACGACTCGGGAATGGAGCGGTGGATAATGACGCTCCGCCAGTTGGGCGTATTGACAGTTTTCGATTGTTCGAGGTAAACTGCTGTGTCATTGTCCGTTAGCGGCAATTGCCCGATGCGTTCCGAAATGTTAGTAAGCGTTAATTCATAACATTTGAAATAATGTTTGCTGAGATTTTTCCAAAGAGCGATTTCGGCAATTTCGCCGGCTTCTTTCCGCAGATTTTCAAAATCGTCATTCCCGATTTCCAATAATTTGATAAGATTTTTATTGATTTCGCCTACGATTTCGCCGTAATTGGCATCGTTTCGCTGAACGACTTCAATGGCTTTTTGCGTATTGGAATAATATTCTGTTACCCATTTGCCGAAGCCTGCGAGCGACGTCGTGATAGTCGGCACTCGGAACGCCAGACTTTCGAGCGGCGTATAGCCCCACGGCTCGTAGTACGACGGGAAAACCGTACCGTCCATTCCGATGAGCAAATCATAATACGGCAGTCCGAACACGCCGTCGGTACCGTCCAAATAGCACGGACAAAATACCACTTTTACCTTGTCTTCCTTACGGTTGAAAAGCTGCTGTTCGTGCAACCGCCTGATAATTTGGTCGTTATGATAATCCGACAGATAGTGGGTAAGATATTTGTTGTCATTTTGGGTTGCCTGTTGCGGAAGCTCCATATTGTGCAACAGTCCTTGATTCGCTTCTTCGTGTCCTGCCGGAATTAACAAAAATGCGATGAGCTCTTTGTCGTTATTTTCGTTTCGGTTTAATGCCCCGAGCGCGTCAATGTACGCATCAATTCCTTTGTTGCGGAATTCGTACCGACCACTGATAGCGACCATTTTGGCTTTCTCACCAATGCTGTGCCCCACAAGCGACTCGGCGACTTTGTGCAACACCGATTTGGCTTCGTTCCGTTTTTTGGCAAACGATTTGGCGTTCGGCACGATGGTATCTTCAAAACCGTTGGGCGTGATGATGTCGGCTTTTTTTCCTAAGAAATGGAGGCTTTCTTGTGCCGTAATGTTGCTTACGGTGGTAAAGCAGTCGGCAGTGTGGGCGGTTATTTTTTCCAAGAAATGCTTGTGGTGTACACCGAAGCGGTACGCCATTTCGTCGGGGTTATAGCCCTTCATATCGTTATAGAGCGGATAGCCGTTGCCTGCTATTGAGCGCCCTGTTACGGTGGCATGGGTGGTGAACACCGACCCGATTTTGGGCATGGTGTTCTCAATATAAAGCAGTCCGCTGCCGGTCATCCATTCGTGGAAATGGCAGATGACGTTCTCGCGTGAGGCAGCGTTGAAATTCACGAAACTCTCGATGACACGTCCTGCCGCATAGCCGAAAAGCACCGACTCGATATAGTCCCACGAACTGCCGAGCGAATCAAGCTTATATGCGTCCCAGTAAAAACGCAAAATTTCGTTTTTGTTGGCAACGTAATGCGTGAAATCGACCAAAATCACGATGGGATTTCCGGGGATATTCCAGTTCCCGATGCGGATACGCAGCCCTTCGCTTTCCGCTTTGGCACGCCACGATTTGAAGAGGTTTTTATTCTCCGTAAATTCCTTGTTTTCCGTATGCTGCCAGAGGTCAGGACCGATAAGGATGTACTTGTCTTTGAATTTCTTACTGATGCTCAACGCTTTGGTAGCAACAACGGTATGGATGCCGCCTACCTTATTGCATACTTCCCAACTTGTTTCAAAAAGATAATCGGGGGTAGTGAGTGCTTTTTTCTTCATAATATAGATGACTGTTGATTATTTCCGCTACAAAAATACGGTTTCTTGCGGTAAGTCTTGTTATATTAATGTTTTTATTGTGTTTTTTGTTTGTTCATAAAGTGTGGTGTGTTTTCAAAGACAAAATTATTTTTATTGTTTGATGTACTTGTCGCCGCATTGTTCTATACAGTTTACATTTCCCAACACAAGCTCGTTTTCCGTCATGGAAACAATCCGGTATTGCTTATCCGCCGGAGGATTTGCACACGCATACTCAAGGGTGATAACATCATTTGCATGGGTATACGTTCCCGAACCGCATCCGTCAAATTGGGTGCTTGTGAAAGTGTTGTCATTGCCAAAAACCAGCGTATGACCGTCCGCAACGCTTTTCCATTCGGGAGTTTCGCCGTGATTGCTCATGGCGGTTTCTGTGAGTTTCCATTTGCCGATGAGAGTTACTTCATTGGTTTCTTTTTTGTCGGATTCGCATCCTGCCAACAGCAGAATAAACGCTAAAAGTAGTGTTTGTTTTATGATATAGCTATTTGATTATGATTTTTGTTTCATTTTTTTTATTTGTCAATCTGCACAATACCAAACTTGGAGAACGTATGTCCATTTGTCGTTTCTCAAGAAAAAACAACTCACCCTCAAATTTCTTTTTGCTACTATCGGGACAGCCTCCACAACTCATAAAAACTAAAATGATAGTAAGATGTAAAAAGCTACCTGCGGAATTTTTCATGGTTTCTTCGTGGTTATACTAAAATTTTAATGGCGTAAATTAACGAGTGCAATTTATGATTTTTTATTTTCAATTAAAAATAGCGGGCGGGTATTTTTAAACTTATACATCCTGTTGTGTTTGCTTTTGATGCTTGGAAAATAAAAAATACACTGCCATCATTATTTAGGCACAATTATTGTCTAACTAAATTATCAAATTCGTAATGCAGATTTCTTCTTAAAAGACATTGTTTGAAATGCAGCTGTTAAAATGATGTAGAAAGAATGAAATATGAAACTGTTTGAAAATAAAACAATTATCATTTTTAAAAACTATTTTACGGCGTTAAAATAAAAAATGGAATGCGTTAAATAAAGTTAAACAGCAATTGCATTACGAAATGAATAATTAATTTTGAACGTTAAAAAAATAGATTAACCATAAATAATTAAGAAAATAGATATGAAAAATTATTTACTTGCCATGAGTGCTGCTGTAGTAGGCGGTGCGGTATCTTTAGGCGGATATAAGATGATGTTTGAGAAAAATGCGACATCGCAAGTATTTTTAGATACTGAAAAAGCCCCTTTGGTGCATACAAATTTCTCCAATAGTGCCAATTTCGAGTTCAATGAGAACAGCTTTGTCGATGCGGCAAACAAAACGGTCAACAGCGTTGTTCACGTGAAAAATGTTACAACGTCCAGTGGCACGCCGTCCATTTTTGATTTTATGTCGGGTTCGCAAGGCGGCGGACGCACCCAAGTAGGCACGGGCTCGGGGGTTATCATTTCGCCTGATGGCTATATCGTAACCAACAATCACGTAATTGCCAATGCCACAACTCTTGAAGTTACGCTCAACGACAACAAAAAATATCCCGCAAAACTCATCGGTACAGACGTAGCTACAGACATCGCTTTGCTGAAGATTGAAGCCGAAAACACATTGCCATTCCTGACCTTCGCCGATTCGGACAACACCAAAATTGGCGAATGGGTGCTTGCCGTGGGCAATCCTTTTAATTTGAATTCGACCGTTACGGCCGGAATTATCAGTGCCAAAGCCCGCAATATCAGCCAAGATGGTTCAAAAACAGAATCGTATCTGCAAACCGATGCCGTGGTAAATATGGGCAACAGCGGCGGCGCTTTGGTCAACCTCAGCGGCGACCTTATCGGTATCAACACCGCCATCAGCTCGACAACAGGGACCTATATGGGCTACTCATTTGCCGTGCCGAGCAACATCGCTAAAAAAGTAGTGGAAGACCTCATCGAATACGGTAACGTACAAAAAGGCGTGCTGGGCGTTCGTGGTACATCACTCAACGCTGCCATTGCCGAAGAACTGAAAATCAAGCAAACAGATGGTTTTTACGTAGCTTCGGTGGATGAAGAATCGGGGGCTGCCAAAGCAGGACTCAAGGCTGGCGACGTCATCAAACAGATTGATAACACCCGTATCCATAAATTTTCTGACCTCACAGGGTACATCGCTTCCCGCAGGCCGGGCGACAAAATCAAAGTAAGCTACGAACGTGATGGCAACAACCGCACCGCCGATGTTACCTTGCAAAAAAACATTACTTACGTAGCCAACTCGCTTGGCTTGGAAGTCAAAAACCTGAGCGATAATGACAAAAAAACGTTCAAAACAAAAACAGGCGTTAAAGTTACAGGAGCTTCACAATTCTACGAATTCAACAATATTGATGTGGTGGGCAAAGTGTTGTTATCGGTCAACGGAAACGAAATAAAAGATATCGACCAACTCAAAAATGTCGTGGGAAAACTGTCACCGCAAAGCCGTAACACCCTCGAATTACTCGACTCAAAAGGCGAAAAAGAACGATTCATTTTCTAATTTGCCTGCAAAAATAACCCTTACTTTTTTCATGAAAAACGCTCGGACTTCGGTTTGGGCGTTTTTTTCGGTCAAAAAGCGTCTAAGACTCCGGCCGTAAGTGTAATCTACCGATGGTATCCGCATTGCATGAAAGAAATAATTCACGTAAAATTTTTGTACATTTGCCTCTCGAGAAAAGCATTTTTTGCTTATTCGCAATGAAATTATTATCAAGAATACTAATGAAAAAATACCTCATCGCCGGCTTGGGAAATATCGGTTCGGAATACGCAGAAACACGCCACAATATTGGGTTTAAAGCAGTAGAACAACTGGCAAAACGTACCGAAAGTACATTCCAAACTCAAAAACTTGGCGATATTGCTCCGCTCAAACACAAAGGACGCACTTTTATATTGCTCAAACCTTCTACGTATATGAATCTCAGTGGAAAAGCGGTGCGATATTGGCTTGAAAAAGAGAATATCCCGTTGGAAAACCTGTTGGTCGTTACCGATGATTTGAATTTGCCATTCGGAAGCATCCGAATCAAAGGAAAAGGAAGTGATGGTGGGCACAACGGTTTGAAAGACATTCAGAATCAGTTAAATACGGTACAATACGCACGACTTCGTTTTGGTATCAGTGCCGATTTTTCAAAAGGAAAACAAATTGACTACGTATTGGGCGAATGGTCGGAAGAGGAGCGCAACCTCTTGCCCGAACGCCTTGACAAAATGGCAGATGCCATCCTTTCCTTTGGCTTGGCAGGACTTCCCAATACGATGAACACCTTTAACAATAAATAGAAAATGTTGCATTTTGAAGTAAAATCATTTGACGAACTTACCAAAGCCGAACTTTATGAACTTTTACAGCTTCGGGCTGAGGTATTTGTCGTAGAACAAGACTGTCCGTACCAAGATTTGGACGGCAAGGATGTTCGTGCGTTGCATGTGTTGGGCAAACTCGGCGGTACGTTGGTCGCTTACACACGCTGTTTTCCGCCGGGGGCTTACTTTGAGGAAGCAAGCATTGGGCGGGTTGTCGTCCGTCCGTCATCACGAAAGAAAAATTATGGCATACAACTTATGGAACACAGCATAGCGGTTGTCAAAGAACATTTTGCCACATCGCTCATACGCATTTCGGCACAATGCTACCTGCTGGAATTTTACGGTTCGCTCGGTTTTCAAACCGATAGCGGAGAATATCTCGAAGACGGCATTCCTCACAAAAGTATGGTGTACGGGAAAAACAATAAAATATGATGCATTTTTTTAACAAACACAAAATCACTATAATAGGTATCGCTATCGGAGCTATCGGCGGCTACGCATATTATCACTATGTCGGGTGCTTGTCGGGTACTTGCGCGATTACCTCACATCCTTGGAATAGCACAGCTTACGGAGCCATCATGGGCGGACTTTTATTCAGTATGTTTACTCCTAAAAAATCTAAAAATATGAACCTTACGGAAATTGCCAAAAAAGCTACCATCGTAGATGTACGCACTCGTGAAGAATACGAAAACGACGGGCGTATCACCAATTCAATCAACATCCCTTTGCAGGAAATTGTTCAACGGGCGGATGAAATCAAAGCGTTATCGCAGCCTATTATTTTCTGCTGCAAATCGGGCGGACGAAGCGGGCAAGCTACGGATTTTTTTCAACAACAAGGCATCGATTGTCATAATGGCGGCTCGTGGCAACAGACGGAAGCTTTGCTTAAAGGATAATCTTTAAGGGTGTAAAATGTTGTTTATCAATAGATTATATTTTCAAAAATGTTTTTTTCAGTGAATTTTGAATTGCTAAGCCTTGCCCAATATCGTGATGACAGCATCCGTATATTGCAAGAACAAGGCCTGTCCAATACGGCAGCCGTACTTGTACAAACAGCGATTGCCATCATCGGTATTTTGGTTGTGGCGTGGCTTGTTGATAGGATCATTACTTTCGCCATGCGGCGGATAATTCCCGCAGTAATAGGCTATACATCCAACCCGTGGGACGATATTTTTATGAAAAACAAAGTGTTCGCCCGCTTTGCACATTTCATGCCCGGATTGGTTGTATTAGCCACCTACAACCTTATTGCCGCCGACCCCGTGCGTTGGTTCATCAAGTCGATTATCAGCACGTATTTTATCGTGGTTTTCATGATATTCAGCAATGCGTTTCTCAATTCCGTGTACGAACTCATTCATCGGCATCGTGAAGGGAAAATGTCTGCTCTCAAGATATATATCCAACTTGCCAAAGTCGTTCTTTTCTCGCTCGGAGCTATCGGAGTGGTCTCTATTTTTGCCAACCGCAATTTTATGGACATTCTCGCCGGGCTTGGAGCGATGATAACCATATTGCTGATTGTTTACAAAGATATGATAATGGGATTTGTAGCAGGCATACAACTTTCCGCCAACAAAATGGTCTCGGTAGGCGATTGGATAGAAATGCCGAAAGACAATGCCGATGGTATCGTGGTTGATATAGGACTCACTACCGTCAAAGTACAGAATTGGGACAGAACCATCACCACCATACCAACCTACAAACTCACCTCCGAATCATTTACCAACTGGAAAGGAATGCAGGAATCGGACGGGCGGCGCATCAAACGGCACGTGAATATCGACATGGAATCCATCCATTTTCTTTCTTCCGAAGAAATCGAAGAATACCGAAAAATTAAACTCATACGCGAGTACATTGACGAAAAAATAGATGAAATCAGCAAAATAAATGCCGGCGAAACCGAATTTCACAACCAACGACGGCTCACCAATATCGGTACATTTCGGAAATATGTAGAAAATTATCTCCGAAAATCAGACCTTGTCAATCTTGACATGATGTTTGTCGTACGCCAATTGCAATCCAACGGACGAGGCATCCCCATAGAGATATACATGTTCTGCAAATCCAAAGAATTTGCAGTATACGAACGTATCCAATCCGATATATTCGACCATATTTTTGCGATTATTCCCGCTTTTGGGTTACGACTTTTCCAAGAGCCGTCAGGACATAATTTTAATAATAGGAATTAGAGGCGTACTATATTTGCCTCTGATTCCAACATTATTTTTTCTTCCCGCCGGTCATAAATATAACCAACATTGCGATAAGTGCTACGCATACAGCAGCAAATATACCAATCATAAAAACACCATTGTTATGGTTGTAAAGTGCTATTGCTTGTGAAATCATAATTGACAGTATTAAAAATTGGGGCTAAAATTAACATTTATAGTTTATAAAAAAAATGATTTTTATCATCCGTAGGTGCAACAATCGCTGAATGCCAAACCCACTTCCCTTTCCGTATTGCTGAAATTTTTGCTTAATTCCCGATTTTTCAGTAGTAAACCAACCCAAAACTAAAAATCATATTATCCCGACATAAACCAAATCCCAAGGCGTGAAATTAGATATATAGCGACTTTCTCTATTGTTGTGCTGTTCCAACCTTCGTAGCGCATCGGTCGTATAGCCCTTGTAATACGTGTCGTGTGAATACGAATAAATTATGTAAACGAAATATCCCTGCTTAAAAAAAATAAAAAAAGCCTTCCTTAAAAAAGGAAAGCCTTCCATTGGTTTACTATAAACCCGTGTAAAACATTTACACAAAACAACACAACTAAATTTTATCGTTTCAACTTAGCAAGCTGAAAGTTTTTGTTGCGGTCTGGACGGGACTCGAACCCGCGACCCCCTGCGTGACAGGCAGGTATTCTAACCAACTGAACTACCAAACCATTGTGTGCATTTCACTGCTTGATTGCGAGTGCAAATATAGATCATTTTTTTATTTTGACAAATATTTTTCAAGAAAAAAATGAAATATTTTTCAAAAAACAAAACACCTCGTTGATTAACAATACATTACACTCAATCAAAAAATATATTTTTTCCTATTCGTGATGCTGTATTGCTACTTTATTCCTATTTTTGCACACTAATATTATAAGATATATTGTTGAAATATGCTCGAACGAACCGATTTGAACTACGAAAAAGTAGTTCTGGTGGGAATCATCAACCAGATACAGAACGAAGAAAAATCAAAAGAATACCTCGATGAACTCGAATTCTTGACCTATACGGCAGGCGGCGAAGTCCTCAAACGCTTTACCCAACGTATGGACGTACCCAACCCGAAAACCTTTATCGGGACGGGGAAAATGGAGGAAGTACAGCTTTTCGTGGAGGAAAACGAAGTCGGGACGGTTGTTTTTGACGACGAACTCACGCCCGCCCAACAAAAAAATATCGAACGGACGCTCAAAGCCAAAATCCTTGACCGAACAGGACTTATTTTGGATATTTTCGCCCAACGAGCCCAAACCAGCTATTCGCGGACACAGGTGGAACTCGCTCAATACCAGTATCTCTTGCCGCGACTGACGGGGCTTTGGACGCACCTTGAACGCCAGCGTGGCGGTATCGGGATGCGCGGGCCGGGGGAAACCGAAATCGAAACCGACCGCCGTATCGTCCGCGACCGCATTGCCCTTCTGAAGAAAAAATTATCGTCCATCGACCGGCAAATGGCAGTGCAACGCAGCAATCGGGGAGCGTTGGTGCGGGTCGCCCTCATCGGATATACCAACGTGGGCAAATCGACCTTAATGAACGTCATCAGCAAGAGTGAGGTATTTGCCGAAAACAAACTTTTCGCCACGCTCGACACCACCGTCCGCAAGGTCGTCATCGGGAATCTGCCGTTTTTGCTCAGCGACACGGTCGGGTTTATCCGCAAATTACCCACCCAACTCATCGAATCGTTCAAAAGTACGCTCGACGAGGTTCGTGAAGCCGATTTGCTGCTGCACATCGTGGATATTTCGCACCCGAATTTTGAGGAACACATCGCTTCGGTCAATCAAATCCTGACGGAAATTGAAAGTGACGACAAACCTACCATAATGGTTTTCAATAAGATAGATGCCTATTCGCACGAAACCATTGATGATGACGATTTGGTTACGGAACGCACCTCACGCCACTTTACCCTCGAGCAATGGAAGCAAACGTGGATGAACAAAGTGGGGAAAGATGTGGTGTTTATTTCGGCACTTAATAAGGGTAATTTGAACGAATTTCGGGAAACGGTATATGAAAAAGTGCGTGAAATCCACATTACGAGGTTTCCGTACAACAATTTCCTGTATCCCGAATTTGAGGAAATCGATGAGGATGATGAATAACCCAACGTTTGCACATTGGGGTAAAATGAATTGCCCAACGTTGCACATTGGGCTGAAATAAGCCAGCCTTTCAGGCTTGACAAATGCGGAGTTTCAAAGCCCTGAAAGGGCGACTCAATTCAGCCCAATGTACAACGTTGGGCGACTCAATTCAGCCCAATGTGCAACGTTGGGCGGCTCATTTCAGCCCGTTGTGAAACATCGGGAATATAAAAAAACGAAAAAATGGTCAAAATAGGAAGTATTAATTTAGGAGAATTTCCGTTGTTGCTTGCCCCGATGGAAGATGTGAGCGACCCGCCGTTCCGCCGTTTGTGCAAAATTCACGGAGCGGATATGCTTTACAGCGAATTTATCTCGTCCGAAGGGCTTATCCGTGATGCCATCAAAAGCCGGCAGAAACTCGATGTGTTTGATTATGAGCGTCCTGTGGGAATCCAAATTTTCGGGGGCGATGAGGAGGCAATGTCGCTTTCTGCCAAAATCGTGGAAACGGCACAACCCGATTTGGTGGACATCAATTTCGGCTGTCCCGTGAAAAAAGTGGTTTGCAAAGGTGCGGGAGCGGGGGTTCTCAAAGACATCGATTTAATGGTTCGGCTGACCAAAGCCGTTGTGGACAGCACGCATCTGCCCGTAACGGTCAAAACCCGATTGGGTTGGGATGAAAATTCCATTACTATTGACGAAGTTGCCGAACGCTTGCAAGATGTTGGCATCCAAGCACTTTCCATTCACGCCCGTACCCGTTCGCAAATGTACAAGGGGCATTCGGATTGGTCACACATCGCTCGGATTAAGGAAAATCCGCGTATCCACATTCCTATTTTCGGCAACGGCGATATTGATTCGCCCGAAAAAGCGTTGGAATATCGTAACAAATACGGCATCGACGGGATTATGATTGGTCGTGCGGCTATCGGTTATCCGTGGATTTTTAACGAAATCAAACATTATTTTGCCACAGGCGAAAAACTTGCTGCCCCTACCCTTTCCGACCGTGTGGAAGCCGCCCGCAACCACCTCATCTGGTCGGTGGAGTGGAAAGGCGAACGCCAAGGCGTATTGGAAATGCGACGCCATTATAGCAATTATTTTAAAGGTATTCCTAATTTCAAAGAATACCGGCAACGTATGGTTACCGCTGACCACGTGTCGGACGTATTGGATGTTTTTGATTTTCTAAAGAAAATGGATGAAATCTGATTTATAAATCATTTTTTGTTATGAAATCAATGAGTTTTTCTTTGAAAAAAATAGGTTCAAAAAGTTCGTAACGAAATTCGTTTTCTAAATAATCGCTGAGTTCTACGGAAATGGTACGAACACCGTCTTCACCCCAATTCCAACCGTGTTTGTCTACCGTAGGTGAAAAAATACTAAAGGTCGGGATGCCCAATGCTTTAGAAATATTCGTACTTCCGCCTTCATTGCCGATAAGGGCTTTGCACAAACTCAATACGCTGATGTATTCCCGAAGGTTTGCCGTATCAAAATCCTTGACAATCCTTTGTTTTGTGGTTTCTTGGAGGCTGTCGTACAGTTGTTGGAACATTGTTTTTTGCGAAGGCAAATAGTTACACAACAAGTAGCTGTGCGAAGTTTCGACAATCGTTTGTATAACTTCTTTCATGAAGTGTAACGGATAGGTTTTCTCTCCGGAACTTCCGAAAGTGCTTATCATCAATAGCGGACGGTCTGCGACATTCCATTTTGACAATAAAGCAAGTGCATCATTGCGTTCCTCATCACTGATGTAAATTTTGGGCTTGTACACCCCGAAAGGAATATCCAAAGGTTCTAAAAGTTGCAACCGATGCTCTATCGCAGTGGTTGTAACGGAAGAAAGGGCTGCTTTTCTTCTTTCCAGAGAATGTGAATAGAAGAATTGCGTGTATTTTTTATAAAACCCACAACGGATGTTTGCCCCTGACAAAAATGAAAGTAGTGCTGTTTCAATTTTAGAATACGGGTCAATGACAATATCATATTTTTCTCTTCGTATCTGGCGTAGTGTGGTGAAAAAATCATCGAAAAATAGGAATTTATCCACAAGTGGATGATTTTTTACTACTTGAAAATATTTTTGGTCGATAAGAAAATGAAGTTCTGCATCGGGAAACTTTTCTTTCAAAGGTTGAAAAACTACTGATGACATCAGTACATCGCCCATTAATTTCTTCTGAATGACTGCTATTTTCATAGATTTTGGTAAGGTTAATGGCGTAACAAACTAATCACTTAGAGATTAGTTTGTTACGGTTGTACTACTTATGGCAACACTGCCCCTACGGTAATATCACAACGGTGTCCGGGCTGCCCGTGTTCAGGATTGGGTTTGCCCGAAAATCCTTCGGCGGTGGTTTGTGCCGCAGGTTGTACGGGCTGGGCAGGGATGCTTATTTGTTGTTGTGTAGCTTGTGTTTCTGCAATGGCCGGAGCGCTATCAAGCGGTGCTCCTACGGCGATTTCACAGCGGTGTCCGGGCTGCCCGTGTTCGGGATTAAGGCGTGCGTTACTACTGCTTACGGCAGGTTGCGATACGCTTCCGGCAACTTGGGGTGTCATGGTTGGGGCGGTGTATTCTACCGGAGTTGCAGGCGCCCCGTCGAGCGGTTCACCGACAGGAATATCGCAACGGTGTCCGGGTTGTCCGTGTTTGGGGTTGAGGCGTGCATTAGCACCAACCTCCGGACTTCCGCCTACTTGGGGTGTCATGGTTGGGGCGGTATATTGTACAGGAGTAACGGCTGTGCCGGGAAGTGGTGCTCCTACGGCGATGTCGCAACGGTGTCCGGGTTGTCCGTGCGGCGGATTGGGTTGTCCGCCACCCGACGACGGAAGCTGTATTCCCGATGCCGACGGATGAAATGCGGCTTCGGCAGCGGCGTACTGTTGCATTTCGGCTTCGGCACGCTCGGTATTGGCTTGTGCATCGGCAGAAACGATAATTTCGTCAGGGGTGTTTTTGCAGGCGGCAAGTGCCAAAAAGGATATAAAAAGTATTCTTTGCATGATAGTTATTGTTAGATTTTTATTTGCTGATTTTATTTTTTACCTGTAAGAAAAAACAATATCCCGATGATGGCGAACCCAACGCCTGTAAGCATGGGCGGCAGCATCTCTTTTGTGATACCGATGTAAATCATTGCAATAGCAACTACCACAAGCACGGCAAGCAATGCGTATATCAAAATTTCTTTTTTCATTACGGAATTTTATAATTTTGGTGCAAAGATACGTTTTCTTTCGTCCGAATACGAAAAAAGCAAGCCTTACGGCTTGCTTTTTAGTGTTTTTTTATACTTTTTTGTTCTTAGAAGCTGTACAGATTACAACCCTACCGTCCAGCCTTTTGCCCAGTTAGGGACGTCAGAACCTGCTCCAGCACCTGTGGCTGCAGCATTTTCCGTGTAAGCTCCTGCAAGAGTTTCGGCAGTAGGAACATTTTCAGGGTGAGCATTTGATCTTCCTGCGATTTTGGTGGCTACGTCTTCAAACTTAACGTTCGTAATCAAAAGTTTGCCGCCTATGTACTCAAGAGTTTTGTCGTTACGGATTTCGATACCCGTTTTCCAGCCTTTAAGCACTACGTTGTCAATAATACCTTGCGTACCTACGCGCATAAGGATACCTTGTGACTCATTACCGGTAGAAGTTTCATTTCCTACGAGGGTAAGGTTTCTGATAGTTGGCGAAGATATTGGGGTAGCGGCGTGGTCATTTGAGTTGTTGTCGGCTTCGATACCTCTGTTACCATCGTTTTTACGGACTCCGTACCAGTATTCGCCTGTTCCTGTCCATCCTTCTGTCCAGTCAAACAGGTCATCGGGAACTATAGCGTCGTTAGTTACTACTAAATAACGTCCGTTTACAGTACCACCAAACCACTCAAATCCGTCGTCAGAGCCTTCGTGTACTTGAACGTATTCAATAGTAGTACCTGCTCCCACACCGAACATAGAAAGACCGTTAAACTCTTTCTCAGGGCTGTAGTTGTAACCTGAGTATTCTATACGCAAGTATTTGATAGTTCCGGAGTTATCGTTAGCTTCTGTACCTCCGTAGTTCAATCCTGAAACTTCAGCTACCGCAGGAAAACCTTTGTTGATGGGGGCTTTTCCGCAGATAACCAAACCACCCCAGGCACCTGTGGTTTTTTCGGTTGAAGTCATTACTGCGGGTCTTGCAGCAGTACCTTTTACGTTGATTGTTCCACCTTGCCCTACGGCGATATAGCGAACGTCTTTGCGCGCTTCTGTGATTTTTGTAGCTTCAATAGTAACGCCTTCTTCAATAGTGAGTGTAGCTTTGTCGCTTACAATCAATGCTCCTGTGAGTTTGTACGTTTCTCCTGCTCTAAGAGTTACTTCTCCGTCTTTGATTTCACCTCTGAGGTCATCTTGCACCAATACGAAAGTTGATGTGTTGTCATCTCCTCCATTGTTATCACTACAAGACGTTGTGAACAATACCAACGACATTGCCGTCAGTCCGAATAGGGTTTTCATTTGTTTTCTCATTTGTTTTTGAGTTTAAAAAAATTAATTAATTGGTTTACTTTGTTTAAAATTTATACGTAATTCCCAAACTAAGGGAAGTTCCTCTTTTGTACCGCATGGCATCGGCTACTCCCGTGGCGTTGTCCTGTATTCTTTTGTACTCCGGGTTGAGTAAGTTACGTGCGTTAAAGTCTACGGCTACGTTTTTGCCGAGTTCTGTTTTCAAGATAAAATCAAACGTTCCTACTCCTTTGTCGATAAAGTTGCCCACTTGCTCTGCCGATAATGCGTATATTCTGTCGGAAAAATAGGAATACATCAGCGTGGTTGTGATACCTACATTTTCTTTCCAATACTTTGCGTAGGTAAGGTCGGCATTAGCGAGCAAATCGGAAGCTCCTGTGAATCCTGAAGAGCTGTCAGTCAAGTTAATACTTAGGTTTGATGTTCGGTTTTCGCGGCGTACTTTGTCACTGTCAAGCTCTTGGTGGGTTTTCATGTAAGCCATGTTCAAGCCTATGGTAAGTCTGTTCCGGAGGTTGTCGTCAGTGTCAAACAAATGTTTTCTTATTTCCACTTCCACTCCATAAACGTGCCCTGCATCGCTGATGTTTACCCACGATATGTCATTGGAGGCCGAAGCTACCACTACTTCATTGATAGGGTTTTTGATGTATTTGCCGAATAACGTAAGCGAGATTAGCTCTTCCCGTTTAGGGAACAATTCCCATTTCAAGTCGGCATTGTAGTTTTCCGAAGGATACAAATCGGGGTTTCCTATTTTAGTTTCCATAATGTCTTCAAAAGGAAAGCGTCCTCTTTCTTTGAACTGTGGTAACGTATAGGTTTTGCTTGCTCCGAAGCGTAAATTCTGTTTTTCGTTCAGTTCATATTTCAGTACTATGTTTGGCAAAAATTCGTTCCTTTCGAAGGTGCTTCCTTTTTTCTCGGAATCAAAACGGGTATCCCATTCTACTGTTTGCGAAATACGGTCAAAGCGCAAGCCGGCAATACCGCTCAACCGCTCGGAAAGACGGTATTCGACCGTAGCAAATCCGGCGTTAATAAGTTGTTCTCCCCAATATTTTTCGGCATTTAGAAATCCTGCGAAAGTATTGATGGTAAACGCTCCTGCTGCATAATTGCTTTGGTTGAAAAAATCGTCTAAATTATCGGCGTCAACGTAAATATTTGCCCTTCCGGGGATATTGAAATTGAACTGTGTCGCTTCAAAATCACGTTTTTTAAGCCGTCCTTGGTAGCCTACCGAAATTTTCCCTTTCGGATTTACATCATCGCTTCCTAACTTACGACTGAGTTCAAGGTTGAGAGCCAGTTCGTTCTCTTCCAATTTTTGATAAAAACGGTTGTTGTCCGATGGTGAGTTTTGAGAGAACATATACTTATTCGTTCCCGAAGCATTTTCAAAATAATTGAGCATGTTCTGTGTGCGGTCGGGCATCTTACTCGTTACTGTACCGTACGAGAATCCCCAATCGAACGCATTTTTCTCGCCCAGTTTATGATTTCCCAACAATTGGTTGGTCAGGATGGTATTCTGCGTATAAGTACTCCGCTGGATGTAGAGGTTCGGCGCACGGTCTTCCTGATTTCCGGTATATATATCACGCGATTGGTCGGAAGAGTTGATAAACAGGAAGTTGTACGAAAAACGGTTGTTTTGGTTCAAGCGTAAATTGGCATTGAACATTCCTGTGGTATTCGTAGTATACGAAAATTTCTGGTGCTGGAAATCTTTCAAACGGTAGCCTTGTGCATTGCTATATCTGTTGAGCCCTTCTCTATATCCGAATCCGTTATCAAAGTTTGCGGTAGCGAAAAGATTCAAACGGCTTACCGCTCCTATAGTGTACGACTTGCCTGCTTTGATACCCAATCCTCCTGCCAACGGATATTTGCTCACAGGCTTTAGGCTGTTCGTGAAAGCATATTGGTTCAGCGGATTGTTGGGAATCCAGTAATTCGAAAAACCAAATGCATTAGGGCCTTCCTGCAACATGAAATCACCTGACTTGTTTATGGCGTTCGTGTTAATTTTTGAGCCGAGCGAAATCTCCAATAATCCGCTTCCGCTGTAATTTTTGGAAAAAATATCAACGTTACCTCCACCAAAATCTCCAAAAATTTTGGCATTGTAAACCTTATCTATCGAAATATATTCCACGATATCCGATGAAAACAAATCCAACGCTATGTTTTTCTTTTCGGGGTCATTTGACGGAATGGGCAACCCGTTCATTGAAGTAGAATTGTAGCGGTCACCAAGTCCGCGAACGTATATATTATTTGTTCCTTCCTGCTTGGATATACCCGACGTTTTGGCTACTGCGCTCGCCACATCACTCAATCCTTTACGGCTAAGTTCTTGTGCACCAATATTTTGCTTAATTTCTACTGCCTTTTTCTGCTCAAGCAATAATGTATTCTCACTCTCACGGTTTACCGTCGTTTCCACCACCACCTCCGAAAGCGATACGTTATCCGCCCCCAATGAAGCGTTGACTTTCGTGTCTTTACCCGCTTCCACTTTTACATTCGGGATTTCAATAGTTTCGTATCCCACAAAACTGAATTGCAACGTATATGTGCCGGGAGCTACATTATTAATACGGTACACTCCGTCCATATCGGTTGTCGTACCTTTGTTACTCCCTTTAATAATTACATTGGCAAACGGCAATGGCTCGTTACCCATTTCCTTATCGCTCACCACCCCTGTGATAGAACTGCTCTGCGCAAATCCTACCGTTGTAAATAACAGGGAACAAACCAAAACATAAAACTTCATACAGTGTTCTTAAATATTTTTGGCAAAGAACATCTATTTGTGTGAAGTAAAAGTCATCTTAAAATTATGTGTTTATCATTAAAAGGTTTATTTATAGTAACGGTAAGGTTACGGGTTTGTTATGAAGTTTAAAATACCATTTGCCGCTGATATTCAATGATTTAATATAAATCATTTGGTCAGCTTAGATATATTAGGCTATCTATACTTCTCTTAATGCTATGCAAAATACGTACAAATCACTATTCTTCGTTTCATTACTACCAATGGCGTTCGCACGCTTATATTCGTTTGAACGTTAAATAACTATTAAAAATAGTTCTAACTAAGAAATATAGTTTATCTTTGTCCCAAGAAATAAAAATAAACGTATTTATGATAGCGCTTACCGCCAAAGAAGAAGAAATAATGACCCATTTTTGGGAAGACGGAACACTTTTCGTGAAGCAACTCATCGAAAAATACCCTGACCCGAAACCGCATTTCAATACGCTTTCTACCTACGTGCGCTCGCTGGAAGAAAAAGGATTTCTTTCGCACGAGAATTTGGGCGTTACGTATCGGTATTTTCCTGTAATCAGCCGTACGGAGTACCAACAGAGAACGATTGACAATGTCGTGAAAAAATATTTTGACAATTCGTATCTCAGCGTAGTCAATTCGTTCGTGAAATCTGAAAATCTTTCGGTGGACGAAATCCGTAAACTATTGGACGAAATCGAGCAAAATCAATAATTATGGAAGCGTTTTTTTTCTATAATATCAAAATTTTAATAATTTCTGCTTTGTTGTGGGCTGCCTACCGCATGTTCATCAGCGGAAATACGTTTCATGGGCTGAACCGTGCCGTGTTGCTGGCTTCTTTTGTTATGATGCTATTGTTGCCGTTTGCTGAAATTCCACTTCCTGAATTGTCAAAAAATATTGATAATCAAACCGTTAATCCAACAGAAATAGCGGTTGTTTCTTATGAAATTCCCTCTCAAAATCTCGTACCGGCAACTCAATTTTTTAATTGGGAATGGCTATTATGGCTCTATTCTGCGGGACTTTTGGCGATAGGTATCCGTTTTTTATTTTCATTAGCTTCATTACTTCGTATTCTCCAAAAATCAGAAAAAATTTCTTACAAAAACACCACTACTTTATATCTTGCACCAAAAAAAACCACTCCGTTCAGTTGGTTTTCGTTCATCGTTATTGCAAGAGATGACCTTTCGGACGAAAACGATGATATTATCCGCCATGAAACCGCTCACGCAAAATTATGGCATTCGGCAGACACGCTTTTTGTGCAACTTATCGGTATTGTTTTTTGGTGGAATCCGTTCGTGTGGCTTCTCAAAAAAGAACTCGAAGCCGTACACGAATACCAAGCCGATGCGTATACACTCCGGCAATCACCAAATGCTAATTCTTACCGTAAATTATTAATAAAGAGATGTGTAGGCGATGAAAAATACGCATTGGCACATCACTTTGAATCCCATAACCTTAAAAAAAGAATACAAATGACACTTAAAAAACAAAGCCCGAAAAAAGCCCGGTGGAACTATGCTGCTATGACATTGGCAGTAGTGCTGTCGGCAAGCGTATCGTCTTTGCAAATGCTGCAAGCTCAAGAAAAACCGACCAAAACGGAGAAAAAAGAAACGCTTTCCGTCATCCATATCGACGGCAAAAAAATGCCTGACGAACGATTGTATATCATTGACGGCGTAGAAACGACCGACACCGCCGAGGTAGAAAAAATTTCTGCCAAAGATATTAAATCTGTTTCTGTGATGACCGGAAAAATCGCTACCGAAATTTACGGCGAGAAAGGCAAAAACGGCGCGATTTCCATCGTTACGAAAACCAATACAGTCGAAAACGAAACTTCCGAAGATGCCATTTCCGACAATGCTGAAACCAAAAAACCAATGACGGAAGACCTGCTGTACATCATCAACGGAAATCCTGCAGAAATGGATTTTGCAACGGAAATGAACCCTAACGATATCGAAAGCGTTACTGTATTAAAAGGCGAAGCTGCCGCAATCGCATTTGGCGAAAAAGCAAGGAATGGTGCGGTTTTGGTTACGACTAAAAAAACTACCCAAATTACCGCTCCCGATGACTCGCGGATGAAAGCCAGCTTCACGAGCAATGGCGATACCGTTGCGGAAGTCATCGTCCGTAAGGATGGAAAAATTACCGCTTACGAAAAGGACGGCGAAACCGATTTTTACATCAACGGCAAAAAAACAACCCTCGATAAAGTACGAAAACTTGACGGAAACAGCGTGCTGAAAATTGAAGCCGTCCTTCCTGATGCTTCCGAAGAATTGTATAAACAGCTCAAAGCCAACCCTAACCGTCGTATTTTTGACATCAGAACGAAATAAATAGCGTGAGGTTGATGTAA
>JAUNTM010000145.1 GCA_030538675.1 Capnocytophaga sp. | reverse complement strand
AGCCGATTTACCAGGAACAAAGTAGTTAATTTTGTATTCCATATCCCATAATGGCTATTGGCTATTGGCTATCCGCTATTCCCTATCCCCTATCCCCTAATGGCTATTGACTATCTCCTATCCCCTAAAACCAAAACCCTATATTAAAATACCAGAGTGCTTGTTTTACTTCGGGGGAGTAGGTACATTTGAGTTCGATGGGTCCTATGAAGGTTTCCACGCTGTAGCCTATGCCGTAACCCGTATATTGCGGACTTTTGAACCAATCGCCACTTTTGAATAATTCATCGCCGGCATTGGAAAAATTGCTGTGCAGTAATATGTGGTGGTTTTTGAGGTGGTTGATGTCCAGCGTTACTTCCGTTTTAAGAAAATCCGACCCGCCGAAACTCAAAAAATCATAGCCGTAGAACGGAATGAAATTCCCAAACAGGTTTTCGGCATAGCCGCCCATGATGAATCCTAAGGTGTTGACATTGCTATTGCCCAATGTAAATCCGCCTTCGGCTGTAAGTTTTGCCGAGAGCTTGGGAAGTAGCGGTATCGCTTTGAGTATTTTGGCTTTGCCTATCGAAAACTGGTTAAAATCCGGGTAGTGCGTACCAAACCAATAGAGGTGGAAATCGCTGTCAAAGAAAGTGCCCCGACTCGGAAAATAGCGGTTGTCAAGCGTATCGTAACGCAAATAGGCATACGTACTCCCGAAATGGGAATTCTCAATCGCTGAGGCTGTAAGCGTTTCGGTATCAATCTTTAACCGGCGGTGTTCCAGCCCGAGCCCGAAGACGAACTCATTGCCCAGAAGCGACTGCAGGTAGAGTTGGTTCGTTGTGTCATACACATTGACATCTACTTTATTGATGTTTGAAAAATCCAATCCCGTAGCGGCCTGAGAAGCCTGTGAGGCTCTTACCTTACGGAAAAACTGGTTGTATTTGGAGCGCACGCCGTAGCTGATGTAATACCCTTTGTCCACAAAATAATTGAACTCGTACCGCAGGTTGTCGCCCAGTACCAAGTCAAACGAAGCTACGTCATCGTAGAGCAATGCACTATGCTTGGTAAAATTAATCAAAAAAGCCGTTTTGTACAGATTGTCATAATGCACACCCAATTTCAAAAACGTGCGTTCGGGGCTTTCGGTAAGCATAAAGCGAAGATAATCGCCATCGTCCTGCTTGTGAATTTGATATTTTACAGAATTAAAATTCTTGGTCGCTGCCAGATTGGAAACGCCTCGCTCCAAGCGGTCAAACGGTATTTTTTCGTCAAAATCTTCTATTTTCAGTTTTCCTTTGAGATAGCTGCGCGAATAGTGGTTGTTCCCTTCAAAAGTTACCTGCTTGAGGTTGATGGTGTCAGAATGTGCCAAATGGTGCGGCGTTGGTTTTACTTTTTGCAGCGAAGCCAGTTCTTTGAAAGCATCAAGCTGCTGCATTGCCGCTTCCCGTCCGTTTTGGATGATGACCGCTCCGGCATCGAACGACACCACGTTGTAGCCGTCCACATCGGGTTTGATGTAAATATCCGTATCGAGCGATTTTTCTTTCATTTGTCCCACCATGGAGTAATTGCTGATTTGCAGCAGCACCCTGACCGCCGATTTCAGCTCCTCGCGGTTTGCCAGCGGACTCTGTACATCCACCCCGATGATAATATCCATGCCTCGGTCTCTCAATTCCTCAATCGGGTAGTTGTTGGCGACACCGCCGTCGGTAAGCAGGCGGTTACCGATGACCACCGGATCGAACAACGACGGAAACGAACCGCTTGCGGCAATGGCTTCGGGCAGGTAGCCGTGGTCAAGCACTACGCCTTCGCCTGTTTCCACATCGGTGGCGATACACAAAAAAGGAATTGGCAATTTTGAAAAATCGTTTATTTCCGCCACCGGATACAAAAGTTGCACATATTTATTATAGATGTTCTGCCCTTTGGAAAACGCCATCGGGATACCGATTTTGAAATTATTGAACGGTAATGATAATGCATAGCGGTCGTATACTTTTTTCTCGTAAAGCGTTTTGGACGAACGCGGTATGTGGTCTTGGATAAGTTCGTTAAAATTGATGACTTGGAAGATAGAATCCAGCTGCCGTGCCGAGTAGCCCGAAGCGTAGAGCGAACCGATGATAGCCCCCATGCTCGTACCGCCGATGTAGTCGATACGCACGCCGGCCTCTTCCAGCACTTCCAGCACCCCGATGTGTGCCAAGCCTTTCGCACCGCCACCGCTAAGCACCAACCCGACTTTGATGTCGCCCTTACGGGAAATTTCCTGTGCGTGCGCCGTTGCCAGAACAGCGAATACTAACAATACCAACAAGCGTTTTTTCATAACCGACTATTCCTATGATTTTTCTACAAATATAGCTGTAAAACGAACAATAAGCAATTCTTCCTACTGTTAAACAAAACTATATTTTACCTGTCTGAAATATTAAAAAAACTTCCCAATAGGCTCAAAACCGCTTTTGTATACAAAATGTATACGCTTTTTGGGAGATGTTATGCTTTGGAAACGGTGTTTTTCATCCTATTATGAGTATATTTGCCCGTAAAGAATACGGATATAAAACTGCGGATTTATGAAAATAACGTTTTGGAATTACAAATCTTTTTTACTGTTTGTTGCCGTATGGCTGACAGGGATTTTTACGACATTGGCACAAACCTACTACGTAAAACCCAATGGTAGCAGCACGGCTAACGGGCTTAGTTGGGCAAATGCCGTAACCATAGAGCGGGCATTAGAGATTGCTCCCAGCAATGCAGAAATATGGCTGATGCAGGGAACGTATAGCATTACCGAAACATTGGAAGTAGGTGTAGGTGACTGGAGCAAAAACGGACTAAAACTCTACGGCGGATTTCGGGGGAATGAAACCGCCCTAAACCAACGAGACTGGCAAAACCGAAAAACCATTTTGGACGGTAACAATAGCGTGCGGATTATGAGATATCGTGACGAAAAAAATGGATTGCTTGACGGAATTACGTTTCAAAGAGGATTTGTTACCGGAGATAATGAAGGAGGCGGAGCTATACATTTTTTTATATTTGCAACATCAACCATTAGGAATTGTACTTTTACTGCAAATGTCTCGGAAGGTAGTCGGGGAGCAGGAGCTATATATTTCCGTTCCGGAAATTTTCTGGTAGACAACTGCGTATTTGAAAACAACAGACATAACCTCAAACAATATCCAAACGGAAGTAATGGAGGCGGAGCAATTCACAATTGGAGTAACAAACTTACGATACAAAATTCTACATTTACCAACAACCATGGACAAAATGGTGGGTCTATATACACATGGGGCAATAATACCGAAATAATCAACTGCAAATTTACGGGAAATAAAGCTGTCGATTTTGGTGGGGCAATATTCAAAAATAATAACTCTGCGAAAATTGAAAATTGTGAATTTAGAAATAATGAAGCCCAATCAGGAGGTGCAATAAGCAACAATCATCGTAATATTAGCATTAGTCGTAGTATTTTTGAAAACAATACAGCACTAGTAGGAGGTGCTATTCACCATAGTTTTGGTAACACCACACTAAACCAAATTGTCTTTAGAAATAATACGGCAAAAGAAGGCGGAGCTATTTCTAAAGTTTGGGATAAAATAAGCGTGAGCAATTCTTTATTTGAAAAAAATACGGCAACAGGCATTGGTGGAGCTATTGTTGCCGCCCGAGATGAAATGGAACTTGCCAATAATACCTTTGTATTTAATACGAATACCGCAATTGCTATCTGGGATAAGATTGTTCAAAACGGAAAAATATACAATTCCATTTTCTACGGAAATACGGCTAATACTGTTTATGCCAACGCCAATGCCGATATAGACAGGCTCAACCCATATAGTGACAATTATAATTATAATGGTTGGACGCTCGAACTCCGTCGCAATATCCTCCAAAACACACCAAAAGGCGGTACGCTTGCCGCAAACCAAATCAACGTCAATCCGCTCTTTGTAAACAATGATA
>JAUNTM010000144.1 GCA_030538675.1 Capnocytophaga sp. | reverse complement strand
CAACTTTCAACTCTTATCATTTATACTCCTTAATCAGGTACATATATATAGGGAAGTGGTCGGAGTAGCCCCACGTATAATTACCGTTGGACATGCTTCGGAACGGATAGCCTTTGTATTTTCCTTTCGGGTTGGTAAGGTACGGTTTGTTGTAAATACCTGCTTTCCAATAGCGTAATGAGGATTTGTCGTCTTTAAGCAATTCTTGGGTGAAGAAAAACTGGTCGAACAAGTTCCAGCCGTCTTGGTAAGCGAGCGTTCCCATGCCTTTTTTGAGCATTTCTTCCATCGGGTTGAAGAGTTCGCCTTCTTTCACTTGGTTTTTCTTGCCTTTGGTTTGCAATATTTTTTTAAAACTTGAATTGGTCGCATCGTCATTATAGTCGCCCATACTGATGATTTTGGCATTCGGGTCGATGCGTTGGAGCGAGTCAATAATCTTTTTATTAAGCGCTGCTGCTGCTTCACGTCTGGGACGGCTGGCAGCCTCGCCGCCACTTCGCGAAGGCCAGTGGTTGACGATGAAATGGACAGTTTCGCCATCGAGCTTGCCTGTTACCAAAAGTTGGTCACGGGTGTAGCTTCGTTTGCCATCGCTGTTATGGACGATAAGCGGGAGTGACGAAGTAGATGTAGGTGTGAAAACATTTTTCTTGTAGATGAGTCCGACATCAATTCCCCGCATATCGGGCGAATCATAATGCACGATACCGTAATTATTTTTTTTAAGATAGTCCGTATTAATAAGGTCTACCACCACATTTTCGTTTTCTATTTCGCAAAGACCGACAATATCCGGTGCCTGCTTGGTAACGTCGCTTCCTATTTCGGAAATAACGCGGGCTATCTTCTGCACGTGGTCATTGTATATTTCGGAGGTCCAGCGGTCAGCACCTTGCGGCGTGCGGTCATCGTCAAACTTCAGCGGGTCGTTGATGGTATCAAACAGATTTTCAACATTATAGAACGCTATTGTGCGTACTAAATATTTTTTTTCTTGTGCTTCAACTGTTAAAAATACAGACTTTAACATAAGCGCAAGTCCGAGCAATGCTATTTTATTCATACATTTATCCTCTTTAAAGATGGTTATTTATTGGTAACAAAAATACGATGTTTATATTTAAAAGAATACCGCCTTAGGCGAAAAATCAGGCAAACATAGCTATTGTAAATTAAAAAAACGCTTTCCGCAACGTTAATTTTACATTAAGCAGTTTTTACAATTCCTTAATGTGAAAAATATTAAGGATTGAATCTTTTTAAAATACCTTTGTCCGCATTTAATTTTTATACTATCATATATGTTTAGAATTATTAATTTCTGTCTGTTGGCATTTTTCAGTATGAATGCCTTTGGTCAGACCATTATTGGAGAGGTCATAGATGCCCAATCCAAAAGACCTCTGCAAGGGGTTACCGTATCGTCCAAAAGTGCTTTGCGCACTACCGTTACCGATGCCAACGGAGCTTTCTCGTTGGAAGTGCCTGAAGGAGAGCATGTTCTGGTATTTACATTGCTCAATTATTTAGAAAAGCAAATCAAAGTAGAGGCTTCGGGGCTACAGACCCAGTTGCCAACTATTACGCTTGAAGCGGATTTGATTAGCGATGCCGAGCAATCGTTAGTGGTCATTTCCGAAAGCGAATTGGAAGACGACGAGAGCAGTGCCGATATGGTGTCGGGGCTGTTGCAGAGTTCGCAAGACGTGTTCATGCGGCGTGCAGCATTTGATTTCGGTTCGGTGTTTTTCAAGCCGCGCGGTTACGACAGCAAAGATGCGACCGTGCTTATCAACGGAATCCCGATGAACCGTATCGAAAACGGACGTGCCCAATGGAGCGATTGGGGCGGACTCAACGATGTAACCCGCACGCAAGAACTCCGCTTCGGGCTTACCAAATCCGACTATACGTTCGGAGGCGTTTTCGGTTCAAACTACATCAACATACGCCCGACGCTCAACCGCCCCGGACTGCGGCTTTCGGCTTCGGCTTCTAACCGGAGTTATACAGGAAGAACGATGGCAACCTATAATTCGGGCAAACTCGGCAACGGATTGGCATACACCATTTCGGCCTCACGCCGCTGGGCTGCCAATGGCGGTTATGTGGACGGAACGCTCTACAACGCTTACTCGGTATTCGGTGCGTTGGAGTACGAACTCAACCGGCATAACAGCTTGAACCTCATCGCGATGTACACACCCAACCGCAGGGGCAAATCATCACCGCTTACGCAGGAAGTCATTGACCTTGCCGGCTACCGATACAACCCTTGGTGGGGCAACCAAAATGGCGACAAACGCAATTCACGCAACAAAATCGTCAACGAACCGATTTTTATCCTTTCGTATAATTACGACAAAAACGATACCCGCATCGATGTAAATGTAGGCTACCAGTTCGGCGAAATAGGCAATACCCGCATCAGTTATGCCAATGCCCAAAATCCCGAGCCGAATTATTACCGTTCGCTGCCGAGTTTTTACATCAACCAAACGCCGCCAAACCTCGCAACTGCCGAATTGCAACGCGACTATTTTCTTGCCAACCGCCAGCTCGACTGGGCTTCGCTCTACCGTTCCAACCTCTCAACCTCCGACGGCCGTAGCGTTTTCATCGTCAGCAATGACATAAATGAGGAACGGACTTTTTCCGCCAACGTGAATTTTTCGACACCTATATATACGAATGTGAAACTTGTGGGCGGCTTGGTGTACCGCAACATCGAATCGGATAATTATGCCGAAGTGGACGACCTGCTCGGCGGAACGTTCTTCAACAATTACGATTATTTCGCCAACACTTCGTACAATAGCCTTGACGGAAATAACCAAAAACAAAAAGGCGACAAATGGATGTACAATTACGGACTGAAAAGTAACGTAGGCGAGGCGTTTGCCCAGTTGGAATTTAATTTCAACAAATTGGAACTTTTCGTTGCAGGGCGTTACCATTACACGGATTACCAGCGCGAAGGAAAATTCAGTTACAGCCTTTTCCCCGATTCGTATGGCGAAGGCAACAAACAGATTTTCAACGGAATGAGTACCAAAGCCGGAGCTACGTATGCCATTACGGGACGGCACGTATTGCAGGCTCACATCGGGTATTTCAACACACCGCAATCCATCCGTAATACGTATGCCAACATCCGCAATTCCAATCAGTTACTGCCCAATTTGAGAAACGAAACTTCATACACCGCCGACGGAAGCTACATCTTGCGGATGCCGTATTTCAAATCGCGGTTGACAGGCTATTACACTCAAATACAGAACACTTCGGAAACGAATTTCTTCTATACCGAAGTACAGCTTACCGATGAAGTGTCAAGCGAATTTGTCGCACAAACTATTGACGGCATCAAGAAACAGCATTTCGGAATGGAATGGGGGGCGGAAGCTCAGATTTTACCGACTATCAAGCTGACCGCAGCCGTTGCCGTAGGACAGCACACGTACATGAACAACCCGAAACTGTTCGTATCATCAGGCGAAATCGGGACGGTGGAAATCGACCAGGTAATGCTCAAAAACTACCGCGTGCCGAGTGGTCCGCAACAGGCGTATTCGCTTGGTATCGAATACCGAAATCCTAAATATTGGTGGGTGGGAGCGACAGCCAATCTCTTAGCTCGCAACTACGTGTCTATTTCGGCAATCAACCGCACTCGCAATTTCTTCATCGACCCTGATACGGGTTCTATTTTCAACAACATAGATGAAGATTTGGCTCGCGAACTGCTCAAGCAACAGCGTTTGGACGATGTATTCCTCGTCAACCTCATGGGCGGAAAATCATGGAGAATCAAAGGAAAATACGTGAGTCTCTTCGCCAGCGTGAACAATGTGTTGGGCAAAGAGTTCGTGTCGGGCGGTTTTGAACAATCGCGTACCGCCAACTACGGACGCATGGTGCAAGACAATGCCAACGGTACACCATCATTCGGACCAAGGTATTTCTTAGGCTACGGACGGACGTATTTTGTGAACTTGGCGGTGAGTCTTTAGGTTTTAGGGGTTAGG
>JAUNTM010000026.1:21100-28552 GCA_030538675.1 Capnocytophaga sp. | reverse complement strand
CTTGTGCAGGCACTTTGGCATAATAAACAATAAGCCAATCTGTGTTTATTTTCACTTCGGCAGGTTTGTAATCAACGAAGGCTTTTATTTTACGTGAAGAATAGTTTTCGGTTTTGGGCATTTTTTTATTTAGGCAGTGATTTTTCAAAGCCCAAACAAATGACACAAATTTGACACACGTATCTTAATAAAATAAGCGTAACAAATTGACAATCAAAATGTTACGCTTAAAAAGTAGCGAAGACGGGAGTTGAACCCGTGACCTCAGGGTTATGAATCCTGCGCTCTAACCGACTGAGCTACCTCGCCATGACAAAACTATATCGTTTTGCGGTTGCAAAGGTACTATTTTTTTTGATTTTGACAAATGTAAAAACATTTTTTTTTGCGAAAAGTAAATGTTTAGGTGTAAAAATCTGTTTTTCAGCGATGTAAATAGCTTATCGAAGATCATAAAAAAATAATATCAAACCTTCTTTGATTTACTTTTTACAACATAATATTTACAAAATTTCAATCCGATTTTATACTGACAAACTAAAAAAATAAGACCTTTCGAGAAAATTTAACAGTTTCATAGAATGCTGATTTTTCAAGAGTTAGATATTTATTTTAATCAAAAAATTATTTTTGCGAAGTATCGGGTTGTACGTTTAATATAAAAATTATATATTGCCGACCCTTGTGGAAATAATAACGAAGAAAGTCTATGCAACAAAAAATAAAATACGAATTGGAATTTGTCGTTCAGGCATCGCCACAACTTTTATACCAATACATATCATCACCTTCGGGGCTGTCCGAGTGGTATGCCGACAATGTCAATTCGCGAGGAGAGATTTATACATTTATGTGGGAAGGCAGTGAAGAAAAAGCCAAATTATTGCGAAAAAAGAACGATGAGGCCGTCAAATTTCGCTGGACGCATGTGCAAGACGATTCGTATTTTGAAATGAAAATAATGGTAGATGAAATTACCAAAGACGTATCGCTGATTATTACCGATTTTGCCGAGGATGAAGATGATATGGAAGAAGCTAAAATGCTATGGCAGAATCAAATAACCGACCTGAAACATGTTCTCGGTTCGAACTAAACCTTGACCTTAGATGACGATAAATTATAGCGGACGCTTATATGCTGCCGATGAAATACAATTTGTCAACAGAGCTTTTGCTTACGGCGATGCTGTGTTCGATACAGTAAAATACACCAATGGAAAATTACTCTTTTGGGAGGAACATTACCTACGCTTGATGGCAGGGATGCGAATATTGCGGATGGAAATTCCTATACCGTTTACATTAGAGTTTTTCGAACAGCAAATAAGCGACACGCTTGCATCGAATAATTTGCAAGCAAGTACCGCAAGAGTACGGACGACCGTATTTCGTTCAAGCAAAGGTCTGTACACACCCCAGACGAATGATGTGGAGTACATTATAGAAGTAAGTCCGTTGCAGAATTCGTTTTACGAATTACCCGAAACCCATTATGAAATAGAGCTCTACAAGGATTTTTACGTTCATGCCGATTTGCTTGCCAATGTCAAACACACCAACCGAATTATCAATATCACCGGAAGTATTTTTGCAAAAGAGAACGATTATCATAACTGCTTGTTGCTCAATCATCACAAGAATATTGCAGGAGCGTTGAACGGCAATCTATTTGTCGTACAAGGGGATACAATAAAAACACCATTGCTGGCCGATGGTTGCCTGAACGGCATCACTCGCCAAATAATTCTCAAAATTCTCAAAAAAACACCCGAATTCACGCTTGAAGAAACGTCTATTTCGCCTTTCGAACTTCAGAAGTCCGACGAATTGTTTATTACCAACAGCATCACAGGCATCCAACCCGTAAGCCAATATAGAAAGAAAACGTTTACCCATACGGTTGCCAAAAACCTTATCGGAAAGCTCAATGCCGCAGCAAGATTTGGATTGACAGAGAAGTAATGTAAAATTCATCAGGGTATTCTTTTGTGTTAATTGTAACAAAAAGTGGGTGATGAAATAAATTAACGAAAGCACATTTTGAGGTTGTCCTAAAATTAAATATCTTTGTACAAATCAATTTTAATCAACATACTTTAAATAATTTAATCATGCTAAAGAAAATCAGTACCATGCTCATCGGAGGAATATTCTGCTTGGGCATCGTAGGTTGCAACTCAGTTTCAACCACTACTGCCGTGAGTCAAGGCAGTCAAAACCTACCTATTAAAGTGTATACGCCAGAGCGTCCTGCCGGGCAAAAAGACGTAGTCGGTTTGGTAACGCCGAAGCTCGAAACCGTCCGCGTAGGTTTTATCGGATTGGGGATGCGGGGCCCGGGAGCGGTTGACCGTTTTACACATATTCCGGGAACAAAAATTGTAGCTCTTGCCGATATTCGTCCTGAAAGGGTAGAGGCTTCGCAAAAAATATTAGAAAAAGCAGGATTACCGGCAGCAGCCGGATATAGTGGTACGGAAGATGCGTGGAAAGCTCTTTGCGAAAGAGATGATATCGACCTTGTGTATATCGTTACCGATTGGAAGAACCACGTACCAATGGCGCTATACGCAATGGAACATGGCAAACACGTAGCCATCGAAGTGCCTGCCGCAATGACGCTCGAAGATACTTGGGCTCTTATCAACAAAGCCGAAGAGAAACAATTACACTGTATGATGCTTGAGAATTGCGTGTACGATTATTTCGAACTCACAGCCCTCAATATGGCACAGCAAGGACTTTTTGGCGAAATCATCCATGCCGAAGGGGCTTACATCCACAATTTGGAAGATTTCTGGGGTTCGTATTGGAACAACTGGCGATTGGATTACAACGAAAAACACCGTGGTGATGTATACCCTACGCACGGTATCGGTCCTGCTTGCCAAGCCCTGAATATCCACCGCGGCGACAAAATGAATTACTTGGTTTCGGTAGATACAAAACCGTTCAATGGTCCTAAAAACGTCAAAAATCTTACAGGGAGAGAGGCTAAAGATTTTAAAAATGGCGACCATACGATTACGATGATTCGCACCGAAAACGGAAAAACAATACAAATACAGCACAATGTGATGACCCCGCGTCCGTACTCACGTATGTACCAATTGACAGGAACCGACGGCTTTGCCAATAAATACCCGATTGAAGGTTTTACGCTACGTCCTGAAAACGTATCGGCTGACGAAATCCCGAACCACGAAAACCTCAATTCGCACGGTTTCGTTTCAAAAGAAGTAAGAGAGGTCCTTATGCAGAAATACAAACACCCTATCCACATAGAACTTGAGGAGCAAGCCAAAAAAGTTGGTGGGCACGGAGGTATGGACTTCATCATGGACTACCGGTTAGTCTACTGCCTGCAAAATGGTTTGCCTCTTGATATGGACGTGTACGATTTGGCAGAATGGTCGTGCTTAGTGCCACTTTCTGAAATATCGCTCGAAAATGGAAGTGCCCCCGTTGAAATCCCGGACTTCACGAGAGGTGCTTGGAATAAAGTGAAAAAATACGAACACGCTTTCGCTAAATAAACCATTAGCCGTAACAATCTTTACGAAAATCAAAACCGCCCCGAAAAGGGCGGTTTTTTTATGGAAAATAGGGATCACATCTTATCAATGGCACTTGTGCATGCTTAGCAAAATAAAATCTGAAGCCGGTTGTATTTTTATCGTGAATAATTAGGTGCTTCTTTCGTGATGGTTACATTGTGTGGATGACTTTCGGTAATTCCGCTTGTTGTAATTCTCACAAAACGTCCTGTTTCTTTGAGAGTTTCGATATTTTTTGCACCGCAATATCCCATTCCGGCACGCAATCCACCGATGAATTGGTGCATGCTTTCTTGCAATTCGCCTTTGTAAGGCACACGCCCGACAATGCCTTCAGGAACAAGCTTCTTAATATCATCTTCTACATCTTGAAAATAACGGTCTTTGCTGCCTTGCTTCATGGCTTCAACAGACCCCATGCCTCTGTAAGATTTGAATTTTCTTCCTTCGAAAATAATCGTTTCGCCCGGAGATTCTTTGATGCCCGCCAATAGCGAACCGAGCATCACACTATCAGCACCGGCAGCGATGGCTTTGACGATGTCGCCTGTGTAACGGATGCCTCCATCGGCAATCACGGGAATACCACGTCCTTTGATCGCTGCAGCCACCTCCATAACTGCCGACAATTGTGGAAATCCTACTCCGGCGACAATTCTTGTTGTGCAGATAGAGCCGGGACCAATGCCTACTTTTACAGCATCAGCACCGTTGTCTGCCAGATAAATGGCGGCTTCGGGAGTGGCAATATTTCCTACCACGACATCCAAATCGGAAAATTTGGCTTTCACGGCTTTGAGTACCGATACCACGCCTTTGGTATGACCATGAGCAGTATCAATAATAACAGCATCAACACCCGAATGCACTAGTGCTTCGGCTCGTTCTACGGCATCGGCAGTTACCCCTAAAGCAGCTGCAACGCGAAGCCGTCCGTAGGTATCTTTGTTGGAAATAGATTTTTGTTGTAATTTGGCAATATCCCGAAAGGTAATCAATCCGACCAATTTATAGTCTTTATCGACAACGGGAAGTTTTTCTATTTTATGGTTTTGAAGTATTTTTTCAGCATCTTTCATGGAAGTTCCTTCGGAAGCAGTTACCAAATTTTGCGAAGTCATTACCTCTGTAATAGATTTGTTTCCATCATGTTCAAACCGCAAATCTCTATTAGTAACGATACCTTTGAGGATGCCATTCGCATCTACAACAGGAATTCCCCCGATGCTGTTTTCAGCCATACACTGCTTAGCATCAATGACTTTGGCTGTCAGCGAAAGTGTAACGGGATCGATAATCATACCGCTTTCGGCACGCTTTACCTTGCGGATTTGAGCGGCTTGGTCTTCAATGGTCATATTCTTGTGCAATACGCCTATGCCACCTTCGCGAGCCATGGCTATTGCCATTGCAGCTTCGGTTACGGTATCCATCGCTGCCGAAATGACAGGGACGTTCATCGTTATGTTACGAGAAAAGCGTGTCGCAATAGATACATCGCGGGGTAAGACTTCCGAATAATTGGGGATTAAGAGTACGTCGTCGTAAGTAAGACCTTCGCTTACTATTTTTGAAGTTTGTGATTTCATGATGCAACTTAGAAATTAGTTGCGTGCAAATATAGCGAATATTTTTGAGTTGCGATATGTTTTCAGAAAGTTTTTTAGGTCAAGCGCACAAAAAACTTTGTAGATTTTTAAACATCTATTTTCCAATATTTTAAATTTTATTTGAAAATCAAAAAAAATGTTTGGAAAAAGAATAATTATAGTACTTCGTTCATTTTCGCTTCGATAGCTTCCAAGCAAAGATTGCCGATACTGCCTTGATGCGTATGATGTATGTTTTTATTGGGAACATAAGTACCGTCGGCAATGGCTTTTCCAAGATTTTTGTAGGCATCGCGGAAAGGAATACCACTGACAACATCATTGTTGAGCGTATCGACACTAAACAGATAATCGTATTTAGAATCCTCTAAAATATGCTCGTTTACAACGATTTGGCTTAACGAAAAGGTCATTATTTCAAGGCAGGCTTTGAGTTCTTCCACAGCCGGTACGGTAATTTCTTTGGTCAATTGCAAATCACGGTGGTAGCCCGACGGCAGATTGTTCGTTACCATTGTCAGTTGTACAGGGACGGCTTGCAGTTTGTTGCATTTGGCACGAATTAACTCAAAAACGTCAGGATTTTTCTTATGGGGCATAATGCTGCTTCCGGTCGTCAGTTCGTCGGGGAAACTCACAAAACCGAAATTCTGGCTCATATACAGGCAAATATCCATTGCCATTTTGGACAACGTTGCTGCCACGCTACTCATCGCAAAAGCAAGTGATTTCTCGGTTTTCCCGCGACTCATCTGGGCGGCGGTAACGTTGAATTTGAGAGTTGAAAACCCGAGTTTTTCGGTGGTTGATTGGCGGTCAATGGGGAAAGAACTTCCGTAGCCGGCAGCACTCCCAAGCGGATTTTGGTCGGCGATACGTTCGGCGGCATTGAGCAGGTACACATCGTCAATCAGACTTTCGGCATAGCCCGAAAACCACAACCCGAATGATGACGGCATCGCAATTTGCAAATGCGTGTAGCCCGGCAATAATACGCTCTCAAACGTATGAGCCTGAGCGACCAACAAATCAAACAATTGCTTTACCAACTGCTTCAAAATGGTAATTTCTTCTTTAAAATAAAGGTGTAGCGCTACCAAAACTTGGTCGTTACGCGAGCGTGCCGTGTGGATTTTTTTGCCTGTGTCGCCCAATTTTTCTATCAAAAGAAATTCTATTTTGGAGTGCATATCTTCAAAAGAATCTTCGATAATGAAATTTCCTTGCTCAATATCATCGGCAATTAATGTCAATTCTCGGCAGAGCAAATCGGCTTCTTCGGCAGAAATAAGTCCGACTTCGGCAAGCATTCGGGCGTGGGCTGCGGAAGCCTGCACGTCATATTTCGCCAGATGAAGATCAAGCTCGCGGTCATTGCCCACGGTAAAAATTTCGATTTTCTTATCGGTACTAAATCCTTTATCCCAAAGTTTCATTTTACGGAACGTTTTTTTAATGCGTTGATTCTCTATGAGTTATCAATAACCACGTCATTGGTTATCGTTTTTTCTATTTCCCGTATTTGTCGCCGTATGGCATCGGTGTCAATCTTAATCGGAGCGTGTGCGTGAAACGAAACTGCATTGCCGATACCGAGCGGAAAAGCTCCATAACGAAGCGTTTTCCAAGAGTTATTAATCGTAATGGGAACGACATAACCGTCGGGCATATTTTTCATAATAGCTTCTATTCCTCTTATTTTAAATGGTTTAGGTGCGCCATCGCGGCTTCGTGTTCCTTCGGGGAATATCATTCCGCCGTCATTATTGGCTTGTAGCGAACGCCCGAATTCTTCGAGTTGCGGAACGGCATCTTGAGGGCGGCTGCGGTCAATGAGTGCCGAGCCGTTGTACCGCAAATTGATAGTGATACTCGGCGTGCCGTTGCCCAATTCTTTTTTGCCGACAAACCGTAATCCGTAGCGGGAATATTTCCGCAAAAACCATATCAGCGGCGGTACATCGTAAATGCTTTGGTGGTTTGCCACAAAGAGTATCGGTACGCCTTCGGGGATTTCGGTAGCAGAAGTGAACCGCACTTTATTACCTGTAATCATCAGTGAATGTACGAGGAAAAAATTGAGCGTTTCCACAACCGCTTGGTGTGCTTTGCGGCTTCGTATCCAATGAATGGCAATCCATTGCAAGAGATGAAAAAATAAAAATAAAAATGCGTAAACTATATAATGTAAAACACTTAACGGATAAGAAATGATTTTTTTCAGCATAGTTTTCTTAGTGGAAAGTTGAGAGTTGAAAGTTGAGAGGTGCTAGTTGAAAATGT
>JAUNTM010000026.1:0-21090 GCA_030538675.1 Capnocytophaga sp. | reverse complement strand
TTTTTAATTATAAATATAAATTTAAAAAATAAAATTTCAACTCTCAACTAAAAAAATTATTTACAAAATTCGTCGTATGCCTGTTTAAGATTTTCAGCGATAGTCTCGGCAGGGCGACCTTCGATATGATGACGCTCCAGCATGTGTACGAGTTCGCCGTCTTTGAAAAGGGCAATGCTTGGCGACGACGGCGGAAATGGCAACATGTGCGTGCGTGCCTGACTTACCGCTTCTTTATCAAAACCGGCAAAAACAGTTGTCAAATGGTCAGGTTTGGCAATGTTGTGAAGGCTCATCGCTACGCCCGGACGGGCATTTCCGGCGGCACAACCGCAAACGGAATTAACGACCACCAGCGTAGTTCCTGAAAGCTTGAGGGCTTCGTCAACCGCTTCGGGAGTTTTAAGTTCTTGAAAACCAATATTTGTAAGGTCTTCTATCATAGGTTTCACCAATTCGTATGGATACATAATATTTGTGATTTTAAGTTCGGAACAAAGGTAGTGAAAAAATGGGAATATTGGGAAACCATAAAAAAATGATGATTTCAGACTGCCAAAAAACGTGCTGCCATCTCCTGCACCTGCGGGAAAAACTCAAAAAATTCGGCTTCGTATAGTTTTTCGTCTTTTGCCAAATTGACAATTGCATTCCGCATTCCCGAGCGGAAGCCGGTGCGGTTGTCCATTTGTTGCAGTATTTTTTGCAATCCTCCGTGAGTGGCATACGCCGAAAGCCAATTTTCTTGTTGCATATACGGAAGCATTTTTTGAGTTCTGTCATTCAGAAGGGGGCTATTCTTTTCTAACAAGTGATAAAAATCGGCAGCATAATCAGTAAGGGGTTGTCTGCAATAATTTTTCCAGTATTTTGCCAAAAAATAATCGTAAAACATATCTGTCACCACTCCCGAATAATGTCCGTAATCCGGCGCTAAACGTTTGCGGCTTTGGCGGAAAAGAGGGTGCGAATCGGTAAAATCATCAATTTTCCGGTGTAGCAAAATCCCGTTCTGCACTGCCTGCGGATAATCCAAATATTGTTTTCCTTTGATGCCGTCCGCCATAAAATTGCCGATTTTGACAAGTTCATCGTCGCCCGAAAGGTAAATATGTGCTAAAAAATTCATTTTCTGTAAAATAAAAACTGCCTGAGTTATCATTCAGGCAGTTTTAGGTTATTGAATTTTACATCTTTTTAATACTTACGCCAGCATTGTTACCGGATTTTCCAAGTATGCTTTAAGAGTTTGCAAAAACTGGGCTCCTGTTGCTCCGTCCACAGTGCGGTGGTCGCAAGCGAGGGTCAGCTTCATAGTGTTACCCACTACGATTTGACCGTTTTTCACCACAGGTTTTTCCACGATAGCCCCCACCGACAAAATCGCCGAGTTGGGTTGGTTGATAATTGACGTAAAACTTTCGATACCGAACATTCCCAAGTTGGATACGGTAAACGTACTTCCTTCCATTTCGGCAGGCGTTAGTTTTTTGTTGCGGGCTTTTCCTGCCAGATCCTTCACTTGAGCCCCGATTTCGGTAAGCGACAATTGGTCGGCAAATTTCAATACCGGCACCACCAATCCGTCTTCAACCGCCACGGCAACCCCCACGTGAATGTGGCTGTTGTACACCGTTACATCGCCTTTCCACGATGTATTTACCTGCGGATGTTTCTTGAGAGCCATCGCACACGCCTTGAGAACCAAGTCGTTGAACGATACTTTCGTATCGGGCAGGCTGTTGATTTGTCCGCGTGAAGCCATCGCATTTTCCATATCGATTTCTATCGTCAGGTAGTAATGCGGTGCGGTAAATTTCGATTCCGCCAAGCGTTTGGCAATCGTTTTCCGCATTTGCGAATTTTTCACTTCTTCGGTATTTTCTACTCCCGAAGCAATTGATGATGAAGCTGTTACGGCAGACGAAACTTGTGGTTTTGCCGACGGGACGAAACTTTCCACGTCTTTTTTCACAACACGTCCGTTTTCGCCGCTTCCTTTTATTTCCGAAAGGCTGATGCCTTTATCTTGAGCGATTTTTTTAGCCAATGGCGATGCAAAAACCCGCTCGTTATTTGCTGAAACAGTTTCAGTTACAGGCTGTTGGGCAGTTTCTGTTTTCGGTGCGGATACCGCTTCGGCAGGCTTGCTTTCGGCTTTCGGTGCAGTAGCCCCGCCTTTAAGAGCCGCCAATACAGCATTTACGTCTGTTCCTTCCTTCCCGATAACCGCCAATACGGAATCCACCGGGGCAGATTCGCCTTCTTTCAGACCTATATATAATAGTGTTCCGGCGTAGAACGACTCAAACTCCATCGTGGCTTTATCGGTTTCGATTTCCGCAAGAATGTCGCCCTCTTGAACTTTATCGCCTTCTTTTTTGAGCCACGAAGCGACCGTTCCTTCAGTCATCGTGTCGCTCAATCGGGGCATTGTTACTACCTCAACACCTTCCGGCATAGCAGTTTGCGATGCTGTTTGTGGAGCAGCCTCAGCTTGGGGTACAGCGGCTGGAGTTTCTGTTTTTGGAGCACCACCACCCGACACGATTGCCGAGATGTCTTCTCCTTCATTTCCTACGATAGCCAATAATGTATCCACTTTCGCAGTTTCTCCTTCTTTCAGACCTATGTATAGTAGTGTTCCGGCATAGAACGACTCAAATTCCATCGTTGCTTTGTCGGTTTCAATTTCGGCGAGGATGTCGCCTTCTTGGATTTTGTCGCCCACTTTTTTGAGCCATTTGGCAACAACACCTTCTTCCATAGTGTCGCTAAGCCTTGGCATATTGATGATTTCTGCCATTTTCTTTATAATTTATGAGGTAAAAAAGGATAATTTTCTTGGTCGTACACTACATCGTACATTACGTTTTTGGTTGGGTACGGTGATGATTCGGCAAATTTTTCGCATTCGGCAACGAGGTCTTTCACGCGTTGGTCAATGGCTTCGATTTCCGCATCGGTGGCGTATTTTTTCTTTTTGATAACGTCCAGAACGGTCGTAATCGGGTCGATTTTTTTGTATTCTTCAACTTCCTCTTTGGTGCGGTAATGCTGTGCGTCCGACATCGAATGTCCTCGGTAACGGTACGTTTTGATTTCCAAGAAGGTAGGACCTCCACCGCTTCTGGCTCTTTCCACGGCTTCGTAAACTGCTTCGGCGACCTTTACGGGGTCCATTCCGTCCACGGCAGCGTTTGGCATTTCGTAGCCAAGCCCAAGCTCGTGAATGTTGGTGTGGTTGGCAGTCCGTGCCACCGACGTTCCCATTGCATACCCGTTATTTTCCACGATAAATACTACGGGAAGCATCCACAACATCGCAAGGTTGAAAGTTTCGTGGAGCGAGCCTTGTCGGGTTGCACCGTCGCCCATATAGGTCAGCGTAACCGAATCACGCCCGAAATATTTGTCGGCAAAGGCAAGCCCGGCACCCAGCGGAATTTGTCCGCCCACGATTCCGTGTCCGCCATAGAAATGGTGTTCTTTTGAAAAAATGTGCATCGAGCCACCCAATCCTTGCGAAGTTCCTGTGCTTTTTCCGTAGAGTTCTGCCATTACTTTACGAGGGTCAACGCCCAATCCTATCGGGTGTACGTGGTTGCGGTAAGCGGTAATCATACGGTCTTTCGTTGGGTCGATGGCGTGCAACGAACCTGCTAATACGGCTTCTTGTCCGTTGTACAAATGCAAGAATCCGCGTACCTTTTGCTGTATGTAAACGGCTGCTAATTTGTCTTCAAACTTACGCCAAAAAAGCATATCTTCATACCATTTCAGGTACACATTTTTATCAATTTTCTTCATTTCTATTATTTATATTTATATAAAAATCAATTGTTTACGGCTAAAAAATGACTTCTTCACGTTTTCTATAAAAGAATAAAAATAGTGTTCCGGCCTATTTGTGCAACCGCAAAAGTAAGACAATTGTGGAAAATACCCTAATAGTTTTGGAAATTTTTAGGAGGGTAATGTGTTTGTAGAGGGATTATAACGATGATTGTGCCATGTTTTATCTAAAAAGGAAAAAGGCAGTAGCGACCTTCATGGTATCATTTTGCTAATGCCTTTTTACGGGAATGTCAAAAAATGATTGTCTATTTCTTTTGCCCACCGACTATTTTTTTGTAAACGAAAAGAATAATCAATCCGCCTATGATAGCAAATATCCAGTCTGCGGGACTCCAAAAACTTGTGGTGTCATCCAGAACACCTATGGCACGGCCGATAAAGCCGCCTACGAGCGCACCACAGATACCAATCAAAATGGTAACGATAATTCCACCCGGGTCTTTGCCCGGCATAATCAATTTTGCGATTAATCCGGCGATAAGGCCGAATACAATCCAAGACAAGTAATTCATAAATAAGATGATTTTAAGGTTTCCACGACAAAGATAATGAAAAGAATAAAAATACCTTAGCAAAATTATAAAATTAACATATTGGTTACGTAAATAAACTATGGAGGACTTCTAAAGAACGACTTTTTCGGAATCCGGGACTATGCCATTCATAGTAATTTAAGATTTTGCTAAGGAGAAAACGCCGGTGCTCACGACTTATTTTGAGTTGCGGTAAGTCTTGAAAATCAGTAGTTAATAATTCTTTAAAAAAATCAAGTATTTTACCATCAATGTGCTGTTCGGAATAGTCAACACGTAGCATTTTACCTTCTTCTATATCGAAAAGAGAGGTGCCATCGTCCGTAATGTATGGGTAAATCCCTAAATACCGGGTTAATTCTACAAGAAATTTTAAATGAAAATTAGCGTTGAAATCACTTCTATCAAAGTTTTGTAATGTTTTTTCGATGAAATCAAACAAAGGAATATCCGAATATTCATGATTGCAAGCGTGATTACAGATTTCGGATAAAAACATGATGACACTACTTTTGTAGATGTCGGTATGTACGCTTTGATAAGGATATGCTATGCGAACTTCTTTGATGCGTTCGAGCGTACCTTGGTTTTTATGGTTTGCGACAATCTCGAGTTGTGTAAATGGTAAAAAATAAGCGGGTTTGACATTTCCTTTTTTATTAGAAAGTATGCCTTGCAGTAAATAGCTTTTAGCGCCATATTCTCGAGTTATACATTTGACTATAAGGCTACTATCGCTATATTTTAGCGATGATAATACGATGGCTTTGGTAGAGGCAATCACAGGCAGAGAGGCTTTTGTAAAGATAAAATATCCTTCCAAATAGTATCGGAAGGAGATTTTTTAAAATGTTATACGATACCTTGCTCGAGCATCGCATCGGCAACTTTTACGAAACCGGCGATGTTAGCCCCTTTTACATAATCGACATAGCCGTCTTTTTGCGTGCCGTATTTGGTACATGCCTGGTGTATATCTGACATGATTTTTTTCAGTCGGGTATCAACTTCCTCTCGTGTCCAACTGAGTCTGAGGGAGTTTTGCGACATTTCCAATCCGGAGGTGGCTACCCCTCCCGCATTTGAGGCTTTGCCGGGCGCATATAGTATTTTGGCTTTTTGGAAGTGGTGTACGGCTTCGGTAGTTGATGGCATATTAGCCCCTTCAGCGATGCAAATACATCCGTTTTCGAGAAGTGTCTCTGCATCTTTTTCATTGATTTCGTTTTGAGTAGCACAAGGCAGAGCGATGTCGCATAGAACTGCCCACGGGCGTTGATTTTCAAAGAATTTTGCTTTCGGATACTGTGAAATATACTCGCTGATACGTCCTCTTTTTACGTTTTTAAGTTCTTTGATAAATTCTAATTTTTCGGTATCAAAACCTTCCTCATCGAGAATGTATCCTGACGAGTCGGACATGGTTACGACTTTCGCACCGTATTCAATAGCTTTTTCTACAGCAAATTGGGCAACGTTTCCAGCACCGGAAACTAAAACTTTTTTATTTTTAAAGGTTAAATTTTTTGTTTGCAACATGCTTTCGGCAAAATAAACAGTACCATAACCTGTCGCTTCCGGGCGGATGAGCGACCCGCCATACACAAGCCCTTTGCCTGTGAGTACGCCTGTAAACTCGTTGCGGAGACGTTTGTATTGTCCGTACATATAGCCTACTTCTCGTCCGCCAACGCCGATGTCGCCTGCGGGTACATCTGTATCAGCACCGATATGTTTGGACAATTCGGTCATGAACGCTTGGCAGAACCGCATGATTTCATGGTCTGATTTCTCTTTAGGGTCGAAATCGGAACCTCCTTTGCCACCGCCCAAGGGTAGGGTGGTGAGGCTGTTTTTGAACACTTGTTCGAATGCTAAAAATTTGAGAATGCTCAAATTCACCGAAGGGTGAAACCGAAGTCCGCCTTTGTACGGCCCGATAGCCGAACTCATTTGGATACGGTATCCCCGGTTTACCTTGATGTTGCCTTGGTCATCCGTCCATGGCACCCGAAATATGATGGTGCGTTCGGGTTCTGTCATCCGTTCGAGCAACATTTTGTCTTGGTATTTTGTGTTGTTTTCGATGAAAGGGATGACGGTTTCGGCGACTTCTCGTACGGCTTGCAGGAACTCGGGTTCGTTGGGATTGCGTTGTTTTACGTACTCCATAAAGGTGGTTACAGTTGTGTTCATTTGTTAGGGAAATTTAGCGGTTATTCTTTTATTAGCATTGTTTCGGTAGTAATTGTATCACGTTCCCGCATTATTTTTCGCATTAATTCTTCGAGATTGCTATCGTATGCTTTATTAATTCGTTCGATGATGTTGCTATATGTATCTTGTATTTGTCGGATTTTTTCCTTCGTTTGCTGGTCGGTCAATTCGGGATTGTTCTGGATGTTATCGCTCAGCTCGTGTATTTGCGTATTGAAAAGATGAAATCGCGATTTGATGACAGAATTATGTATCGTTTTCGGAAAATCATCCTCATCAAGCAAATGTTTTATTTCATCTTCCAACTGTGTCAGCCAAAAATATATCGAGTTATAGGAGCTTTTTACTTCCGTTTGCTCCTGTACGATACGTTCGGATGATTGCCCTATCTTAGCAAAATATTTGAGAGGAATTTGCAATGTGGGACGGTAAAAAAGCAAACTATTACCGGCTTTAGAGTCTTCGTTAATCTTCATGATAAGTGCATACATTGCATCGGTAGTAGGTGTGAAAGTGAGTCGGAATTCTTTCCAGTTATCCTTCATTTCTACCACTTGGGAGTATGGACCGGCTGCCGAAGCGTATAGCGAATCTAAGGCGAAAGACCGTTCAGCGACAGGGTTTTGGAGGGCATCGGCAAAAGCTATTGTAAGATGAGGGATACTCACATTTTTCACAAAAACAGAGAATGTGTACGGAATATCTGCTAATAAATATTCATTCCATGACAGGTTCGTTTTGTCTACCTCATTTCTTTTTTGCAGGCGGTATATGGTGTCTTTGGAATGTTCGAGCGTTCGCCAATCTTTATCAACACTAATATTGTCGAGGATAGTTTTTGAATTTTTGGCGTACAAGCGCTTGTATATCAAAACGGAATCAGGCGTATTCAGTAGTATTTGGTCGGCATTGCGGGTTTTGTAAGGTGCCATGCTTACCATTACTTGTGTAAGATTGCGAAAAGAAGCCCACTCTTTGATGCTATCGGTAGCCTTGGAAGAAAGTTTAGGAATGTCAAAATCTTCGAGCGATATACTTTTTGGGATATATTCCTCTTTAACAGTGTTTTTCTGCTGAGTTTGACAACTCATTAATAATAAAATGATAATACAGACGGAAAATCTCATAAATAATACAATATATTTAGCGTTCAAATATACTATTTTTTTATCAAAAGAAGATGTATTATCTGTAAAAATATTTTTTTTGAAAATAAAAATAAAAAAACCGAACTGTGTTGACAATTCGGTTTTTCCAAAATATTAATTCTAAAATCTCAAAAATGAAAAAAAAAAATTAAGCTGACGCTAATTTATTGACATGCTTCGCCAAGCTACTTTTGAGGTTGGCAGCTTTATTACTGTGTATGATATTCTTTTTAGCAAGTTTATCTATCATAGAAGCAAGTTTAGGAAGTAATTCCTTAGCTTCATTCAAATCTTCGGTAGCACGTAGTTTTCGTACGGCATTGCGAGTGGTTTTGTGTTGATAACGGTTACGCAAGCGAGCGGCTTCGTTTCTTCTAATTCTTTTTAATGCTGACTTATGGTTTGCCATTTTCTTATCCCTGTTTTAATTTTTATAGAGGTGGCATCAGCCACGTACGATTTTTTGTAGCCCGTAAGGGAATCGAACCCTTCTTACCAGGATGAAAACCTGGCGTCCTAACCGATAGACGAACGGGCCATTGTTGACCTTATACTATGTATCTTTTTTTAATAAATTGTAGCCCGTAGGGGAATCGAACCCCTGTTACCAGGATGAAAACCTGGCGTCCTAACCCCTAGACGAACGGGCCATTGATGTTTTTCGTTCAATGCGGTTGCAAAAGTACACCAATTTTTTTAATCTGCAATAGTAGAAGTGAAAAAAAAATAATTTTTTCTTTACTGTTTGTTGTATTATACTGATAATCAAAGATTTGTATTGGATAAAAATAATCTAAATGAGTTCTCTAGAGTATGATGATTAGATAAGCTATACCATAATACTATATAAACATGTACTACCATATATTAACGAGAGCTCGATATAAGAAAATATTGTAAATCAACGCTTTAATGCCCTCACCCCCAGCCCTTCACCCTTGGAGGGGGGAGCCGCTCGGATAGTATTGAGCTTTTTCTCCCCTCTCCCTTATGTGAGCGAAAGCGAGGAAGTGTTAGGGTGGGGGTGAGGGCTTTCACGAAAGTAAGATGCTACTATTCAATAACTTATTACATCGAACTCACACTATATTAGGTATAATTGTTTTTTAATACAGCAAATACGATAAACAATACGATTGCTATTTGATACTGGTACAATAAAATAATGCTGCATACTAAAAGAATTTGGAGAGCAATGAAAGCGGGTAAAAATGACTTTTTGCAAAAAAAAACAGCAATTTATTTGCGTGGTAATTATTTTTTTTGTACTATTGCACACATTTTTAGAAGGACACACATAAGAGCATTTATTAAAAATACGTTTAACCTTCCCGATGAAATCGTGTCAAGCTCTTGATTTTCAGAAGGAATACAAATTATTTATCAGCAATGGCTGAAGAAAAACAACCTATTTCTGAGAAGGAATTTTTAGAAAATTTCAACTGGAACAGATACCAAGAAGGAATTGACCAAGTAGAAGAAGAAAAACTCAAAGAGTTTGAACAATTGGTCGAGAACAATTTCGTTGATACACAAGACAACGAAGTCGTAGAAGGAACAGTAGTACACCTTACTGACAGAGAAGCGATTATCGACATCAACGCAAAGTCGGAAGGGGTTATCTCTCTCAACGAGTTTCGTTACAACCCTAACCTTAAAGTAGGGGATAAGGTAGAAGTACTTATTGACGTTCGCGAGGACAAAAGCGGGCAGTTGGTACTTTCGCACCGCAAAGCACGCACCATCAAGGCTTGGGATCGTGTCAATGCAGCTCACGAAAGTGGCGAAATCGTCAATGGTTTTGTTAAATGCAGAACGAAAGGCGGTATGATTGTTGACGTATTCGGAATTGAGGCGTTCTTGCCAGGTTCACAAATCGACGTGAAACCTATCCGCGATTACGACCAATACGTAAACAAAACAATGGAGTTCAAAGTAGTGAAAATCAATCACGAATTCAAAAACGTGGTGGTATCGCACAAAGCTCTTATCGAAGCCGATATCGAAGAACAGAAAAAAGAAATCATCGGGCAGCTTGAAAAAGGACAAGTTCTCGAAGGTGTTGTCAAAAATATCACATCATACGGGGTATTCATCGACTTGGGTGGCGTAGACGGTCTTATCCATATTACAGACCTTTCATGGTCGCGCATCAATCATCCGAGCGAGGTGGTCGAATTAGACCAAAAACTCAACGTAGTTATCCTTGACTTTGATGATAACAAATCACGTATCCAATTAGGATTGAAGCAATTGCAGAAACATCCTTGGGAAGCTCTTGGTCAAGAACTTAACGTAGGCGACAAAGTAAAAGGCAAAGTTGTAGTTATCGCTGATTACGGTGCATTCATCGAAGTGGCGGAAGGCGTAGAAGGATTGATTCACGTATCGGAAATGTCATGGAGTACACACTTGCGTTCGGCTCAGGATTTTGTAAAAATCGGCGATGAAGTAGAGGCCGTAATATTGACCCTCGACCGCGATGAACGCAAAATGTCATTGGGTATCAAGCAATTAACGCCCGACCCGTGGACTGATATCACCTCTAAATATCCGGTAGGTTCTAAACATACAGGAATTGTACGTAACTTCACCAACTTCGGTGTATTCGTAGAATTGGAAGAGGGCATCGATGGACTTATTTACATATCAGACTTGTCTTGGACTAAGAAAATCAAGCACCCGTCAGAGTTTGTAAACGTAGGCGACAAGTTGGAAGTAGAAGTACTCGAATTGGACGTTGACGGACGCAAATTGTCATTGGGACACAAACAAACTACGGCTAATCCTTGGGATAAATACGAAGAGGAATTCGCTGTAGGAACAGTACACCATGGAGAAATCTCTAAAATGGTGGACAAAGGTGCTACGATTGATTTTAATGAAGATATCATAGCTTTTGTTCCTTCTCGTCATTTGGAAAAAGAGGACGGGAAAAAATTAGGAAAAGGCGATTCAGCAGATTTCAAAATCATTGAATTCAATAAAGAATTTAAACGTGTAGTGGCTTCGCATACAGCTATCTTCCGTGAGGAAGAAGAAAAAATAGTGAAAGAAGCTACGAATGTATCTCAAACTGTTGAGAAATCAACTTTAGGAGATTTGGACGTTCTTCAAGAATTGAAGGACAAAATGGAGAAAGGAAAGTAATTTAGTTTTTTTCATAATTTTTTGTTTTAATGAGAAAAGGCTGTAGCTGGGAAGCAACAGCCTTTTTGCCTTTTATAAAATAAGGTCAGATGTACGATGACATTTCTGAGAATAATCCTTTAGAAAAAACGGCTGAACTATGAAATATACACGACTAACCAAAGAGCAGTTGGAAGAATTGAGTTTTGAATTTGCCCGCTTTTTGGCAGCACAACAAATTGATACCGCCGAATGGCACCGCTTGAAAAAAGAACATCCGTCAGTAGCAGAAGATGAAATAGACGTTTTCAGTGATATGGTTTGGGAGAAAAGTCTTTCGAAAGTAGAATATTTACAACGATTTGACAGACAGCTGGTTAGTGTTGTAAAAATAGATATAGGCAAGATGTACATGCGGTCGGTAGTGATAAGCCGCCCGATGATAGATTTGACGACAACAGAAGGTTTGCAATGGCTTGATGAAAACTTTTATCTTCCTGAAGTACAATTATATACGGGCGAAAAGAAATTTGAAAAAGAACGAAATGTAGAAATTTTCGAACTTATTCGGCAGGGTTACCATATTTCGGACGGTGGCTATTATGAAAGATTAAAATTTTGATGAATTCTTATTTGTATTTTGTTCTGTGAAAAGAAAAATCAACGAATGGATTGATTAATAAACCTTTGCGTTTTCATTGCGTTTGACCTAATTTTCAAATTTCCAAATCTTTAATTTCCCAAATTATCACTACCTTTGTATCTTAAAATTAAAAAGAACTATGTCAACAGCTAAAAAGGAATATAAAAGAGTAACGACTAAGTCATTGATAGAAATGAAAGTCAATGGCGAAAAAATTTCGATGCTTACATCATACGATTATATGATGGCGAAAATTGTTGATGGAGCAGGAATAGATGTCATTTTGGTAGGTGATTCGGCGAGCAATGTGATGGCAGGACATGAGACAACTCTCCCTATCACGCTCGACCAAATGATATACCATGCTTCGTCGGTAGTGCGGGGAGCGGCACGTTCGCTTGTCGTGGTCGATTTGCCTTTCGGGTCGTATCAGTCCGACCCTAAAGAGGCATTGCGTTCGGCTATCCGCATCATGAAAGAGAGTGGGGGACACGCCGTAAAGCTCGAAGGCGGAAAAGAAATCAAAGAAAGCATCAAACGCATTCTCAATGCCGGTATTCCCGTAATGGGGCATCTTGGATTGACGCCACAGTCGATTTACAAATTCGGTTCATATACCGTACGTGCCAAAGAAGAAGCCGAAGCCGAAAAACTCAAAGAAGACTGCCTTCTGTTGGAAAAAATGGGCTGTTTTGCGATTGTTTTAGAAAAAGTTCCTGCCAAATTAGCCAAAGAAATTGCAGAGAGTTTGACCATCCCTATTATCGGTATTGGTGCGGGCAACGGTGTGGACGGACAGGTATTGGTGGTACACGATATGTTGGGAATGACGCATGAGTTTCATCCGAGATTTTTGAGAAGGTATGCCAATCTTCACGAAATTATGACGGGAGCGGTATCGCGTTATGTGGAAGATGTGAAAAATGTAGAATTTCCAAGCGACGAAGAGCAATATTAATGTACTTCACAGCACGTGTTTCGCCATCAGGGAAAAAATAGAACCGACAAGCATAACCTGCGTATCGCTACCGTATTGTCATTTGTGGCGGGCATCGTCAATGTCGTCGGATTTCTGTCGATAGGGAAGTTGACCACCAATGTTACGGGGCATTTTGCATTTTTTATCCATGACGTTTCCAATATGGAATTTTGGAAGGGAACGGTATATTTTTTATACATTTTTTCATTTTTGGCAGGCTCATTTTTTTCGGGCTGGCTTATCGAAACAGCCCATCATCACAAGCGGCACAATATTTTCCTTGGCCCTACGCTACTCGAATGCTGCTTGTTGGCATCGGTAATTATTTTATACGATTGGAATGATGAAGCCCCGATAGACTTGATAGCCTGCTTGTTACTTTTTGCGATGGGTGTACAAAATTCGTTTGTAACCAAAATATCCAATGCTATTGTACGCACCACTCACCTCACAGGGCTGATGACCGATTTGGGTATCGAGCTTTCGCAATTGCTTTATCTGAAGCGGAATAATTATTTTTCACAATTGAAAAAAATCAAATCAGGCATTCGTTTACGGATTTTTGTAATCGTTTTTTTCTTTCTGGGAGGACTTTCGGGCGGATTTTTTTATGCAAAGATGCAAATGGGAATCCACACACTGCTGATTGCCGTTGCTATATTATTATTAGGATTGTTCTACGACGGGTTTCGCTTCACGTACCTGACCAAAAAACGAAAATATGAAAAACGTTTCCACCTCCCAAAATATTGAAATTTTGTACGAAGACAACCATCTGATTGCCGTAAACAAGCGTTCGGGCGACATTGTACAGGGCGACAAAACGGGCGATGTGCCTTTGTCAGAGATTGTCAAACAATATATTAAGGAGAAATATAACAAACCCGGAGAGGTTTTTCTCGGCGTTACGCATCGTTTGGACAGACCTACTACGGGCGTTGTCGTTTTTGCCAAAACCTCCAAAGCACTCACTCGGCTCAATGCATTGTTTGCCGATAAAGATGCCGTACAGAAAATCTATTGGGCAATGACCGAAACCGTTCCGCAACCCGAAAGTGGTATATTGGAACATTGGCTGGCACGCAATACGCAGAAAAACAAATCTACGGCACACACCAAGCAGGTAGCCAATAGCAAATATGCTAAACTTTCATATATCCTCTTCCAAAAACTCGACCGATATAGCTTGTTAGAAATACAACTTTTCACAGGACGGCACCACCAAATCCGTTCGCAACTTTCGGCAATAGGTTGCATCATTAAAGGCGACCTCAAGTACGGTGCGAAGCGCTCCAATCCCGATGGAAGCATCCATTTGCACGCACGTAAAATCCGTTTTGAGCATCCTGTCAAAAGAGAAATACTCGAAATAACCGCCCCAACGCCCAACGAACCGTTGTGGAACGCTGTGAAAATACGTTAAAAAATATCGGGGAACGGAGATTTTTTTATCTTTGTACAACAAAACTATTTCAAAAATGAAAAAAATACTATTCGTTAGCATTGTTTTGTTGTGCTTTATTCAGTGTAAAACGCTACAAAATCAAAATGTTACAGATGATGATTTAGGCATAACTGCCCGGCATGCGATGGTGGTCAGTGCCAAAGAAGAGGCCTCGCAAATAGGCGTGGACATCATGCGCAAAGGCGGCAATGCTTTTGATGCAATGGTGGCGGTGGAACTGGCTCTGGCGGTAGCGTACCCGAATGCGGGCAACATCGGCGGTGGCGGATTTATGGTTTTCCGCTTGGCGGACGGACAAACGGGAGCGTTGGATTACCGCGAAAAAGCACCTAAAGCGGCAACTCGTGATATGTATCTCGACCAAGACGGAAACGTTATAGAAGGATTAAGCACTTTCGGGGCGATGGCGGTTGGTGTTCCGGGGACGATTGACGGGCTGTTCAAAGTACACGAGCGTTTTGGTACGTTGCCCATGAGTGAAATTATGCAACCAGCGATTGATTTGGCTCGTAATGGCGTGATACTTACAGCTTTGCAAGCAGATTATTTCAATCGTTATAAGGAGAAAATGAAAGACGCAAACTCCTACCAACTCCTATTTGACCGTCAGTGGAAAGAGGGCGATATCATACGCTATGACGAACTTGCTCAAACGCTCGAACGCATACGAGATAACGGCAGAGACGAATTTTACGAAGGTGAAACCGCACGGCTGACCGTGGATTACGTGCAGGAATTGGGCGGTATTCTCACAATGGACGACTTGGCGGAGTACCGTGCCCAATGGCGGACACCTATCATCTTTAAGTATAAAAAATATGACATAATCTCGATGGCACTGCCTTCAAGCGGAGGCATAGCATTGGCTCAGATTATGAAAATGCTTGAACCTTATGACGTAGGGCAATATGCTCATAATAGTCTGGAATACATTCAATTACTTACGGAAGCCGAGCGTCGGGCGTATGCCGATAGAGCCTATTACTTGGGCGACCCCGATTTTGTGGAAGTACCTGAAAAAACGCTTTTGTCTGAAAAATATTTACAACAACGAATGTCCGATTTCAGTTGGGAAAAAGCATCACTTTCGTCTGAGATTACGCACGGTAACGTCACTCCTTTCCGCGAAAGCGAAGAGACTACGCACTATTCGATAGTTGACCCTTTCGGGAATGCCGTAGCCGTAACCACCACGCTCAATACCAATTACGGTTCAAAAGTATATGTACAAGGAGCGGGATTTTTCCTCAATAACCAGATGGACGATTTCAGCATCAAGCCCGGCACCCCCAACGTGTACGGTTTGGTAGGTTCTGACGCGAATGCTATCGAGTCGGGCAAGCGGATGCTCAGCTCGATGACTCCCACTATCGTGGAAGAAAAAGGAAAACTCAGGATGGTGCTGGGAACGCCGGGCGGTTCTACGATTATCACTTCGGTACTTCAAAATATTTTGAACGTAACCGAATTTGGAATGACGATGCAGGAATCCGTCAGCAAGCCACGTTTTCACCATCAATGGTTACCCGATGAAGTACGGCTTGAACCCGGCGGATTTGAGAAAAAAACAGTCGATGCCCTCAAGCAAAAAGGGTATGCTATTATAGAAGGTGATTTTGTAATTATTGGCAAAGTGGATGCGATATTGGTACGCCCCGATGGCACTCTCGAAGGCGGTGCAGACCCTCGTGGCGATGATGTCGCAAAAGGGTATTAGTTAATATACAGTGTGAGTTTAACTTTTTAATAACTCTGGAATATTAATTTTAGAAGTACATTTGTTATAGATTTATGATTTGTTATTAAACTTATTTTTCTGAGTTCAAAAAATAGATGGAAAAGTAGTTTATCGGCGAAAAAAACGTAAAAATTATGCTAATAATACCATATGTTAATTATCTTTCTTTAGAGAAAAAATATTCGGCACATACCACCGAGGCATATAAGCGTGACTTGAAAGCTTTTTTCAAATATATAGAAAAAACAAAACCTACGGAGGATTTTACGAGTCTTGACGTGTCGCAAATGGAAATAAAAAGTTGGTTGATAGAACTATCGGAACAATCAATTAGTTTCAAAAGTATCAATCGAAAACTTTCGGCTTTGAAGTCGTTTTATTCATTTTTGAAGAAAACAGGGCAGATAGAAAGCAATCCGTTTACACACGGATTACAACCGTTAAAGACGGGTAAACGTATGAAATTGCCTTTTTCGGAAGATGAAATAGAAGAAGTGTTGTCGCGATTTACCGACAAAGGAGGTTTTGATGAGATACGCAATAAGACTATCGTAGAAGTGCTGTACGGCACAGGAATCCGCCGGACGGAGTTAATTAATCTTAAAGTTTCGGATTTGGATTTTTCTCAAAAACAACTCAAAGTACTCGGAAAGCGAAATAAAGAACGCATACTTCCCATGCTGCCATCGGTCGAAGAAGTGCTCTCGGAATACTTAAAGCAACGAGCCGAAGTAGCGACCGAAGAGAGTTCGGATTTCTTATTTTTAGTTAAAAGTGGAAAAAAGATATACACAACTCTTGTGTATCGGATAATAAATACGTACTTTAGTGATGTTACTACGAAGCAGGATAAAAGTCCGCATGTGATGAGGCATTCGTTTGCTACTCACATGCTTGACAACGGAGCCGACCTCAATACGGTGAAAGAATTATTAGGGCATTCGAGCTTAGCTTCTACCGAAGTCTATACGCATACGAGCCTCAAAGAGCTTCAAAAGCAGTATGACAAGGCTCATCCGCGTAGCAACAAAGAAAAATGATTTGTTAAACTTTTAAATTTTATCAGTATGAAAGTTCATGTACACCCTGTCAACTTTACGATTGACCAAAAATTAGTTGATTTCATCCAAAAGAAATTGGACAAATTGGATAATTTCTATGACCGCATTATAGAGGCGGATGTGCATTTGAAATTGGAAAATACAAATGCCAAAGAGAACAAAGTAGTGGAAATAAAAATCCATGTGCCGGGCGAGAGTTTGGTGGTAAAAAAACAATATAAAACGTTTGAAGAAGGAGTCGATAGCTCTGTAACACCACTCGAAAGGATGCTTTTGAAGCACAAAGAGAAACGTTAAAGTATTAAATATATCACAAAAACTGCATTTATTTGCTGTAAAAGCCGTACATTTGCCCCCGTATAATTACCAAAAGATAACTTTATAAAATCACACACATGAAAAAGCACATTTTAGCTTTAGCTACATTAACCTTTGCGTTTGGTGTACAAGCGCAAGAAGAAGATTACAACAAGTGGTCTATTGACGTTAGTGGAGGTGTAAACAAACCTGTATCGCAATTAAGTGCAGGATATAATACATCGACACCTAACCTTTGGACTGTTGACGGTGGAGTTCGTTACATGTTCAACAACAAATTCGGTCTTCGTCTCGGAGGTGGATACGACAAATATAAAGACGGTGATGATAGCCGCGCTTTTGAGTCAAGCCTTTGGAACGTAAACCTGCAAGGAGTTGCCAACGTTGGTCGTGTTTTGAATTTCGAAACTTGGACTAAAGACCTCGGATTATTGGCACACGCCGGTGTAGGTTATGGTCAATTGAACAGCGATCACCTTAGCGAAGCAGACCAAGTGGCTTTCGTAGTAGCTGGTTTGACACCGCAACTACGCTTGTCCAACCGAGTAACTTTGTTTGCAGACGGTTCTGTTTATTTCAACGGTAAACAACAAAACACTTTCGATACGTATAGCGCTACAACGCGCAGAGGTATTCAAGGTGTGAAATTGAACGCTACTATCGGTCTTAGCATTGCTCTTGGCAAACACGGAAAACATGCAGATTGGACGTACGAAGCAAGTAGAATTGATGCTATCGAAGATAGAGTGGCTGCTTTGGAAGGAAATGTTTCAAACTTGCAACAACAAGTAGCCGGTAAACAAAACAAAATGAACGATGCGAACGGTAATGGCGTACCTGACGAAATTGAAAACTACTTGAATGATAATTACGCTACAAAAGCTGATTTGAGTAAAGTAGACGTAAATTCGTCTGACGTAGCTGCTGACCTTATCCGCAAAGGCTATGTTAGTACTTACTTCGATTTCAATTCTTCACAACCACAAATTTCTTCTACTTGGGCTTCTGACTTCGTAGTTAAGTATTTGAGATCAAACTCTTCAGCAGCTATCAACATAGTTGGCTATGCAGATGAAGTAGGAGGTACTAACTACAACCAATCATTGTCACTCAGAAGAGCTGAGGCCGTCAAAAAACTTTTGATTGATGCAGGCATCGATGGTTCAAGAATCTCTACCGAAGGAAGAGGTGAAGATACTTCTGTAAACAAAAATTCAGCGAGAGCACGCCAAATCGCTCGTCGTGCTACTTTCGAGTTGAAATAATAATAATTCGAAATTAGGAAATTATACGAAAAAGAAAAGGCTGTCATTCATTGGCAGCCTTTTTCATTTTTATATGATAAAATATTGCACTACATTTGCAGGAAATTCAAAGGAATATGCTTGTTATCGGAATTGCAGGTGGCACCGGGTGCGGAAAAACTACGGTGGTCAACAAAATTATCAGTGAACTCTCAAACGAGGAAGTGTCCGTTATATCTCAAGATTCATATTATAGAGATATGAGTCATTTGCCTTATTCTGAAAGAACAAAAGTGAATTTTGACCATCCCAATTCAATAGATTTTGATTTATTAAAGAAGCATTTGGAAGCACTCAGGCGGGGGGAAATGGTAAGGCAACCTGTTTACTCGTTCGTAGAGCATAACCGTACTGCGGAAACCGTAGAAACGCACCCAACAAAAGTAATTATTGTTGAAGGGATATTGATATTTTCGCATGCGGATGTAAGGGATTTGTTTGATATAAAAATCTATGTGCATGCTGATTCGGACGAACGGCTGATACGCCGGATAAAAAGAGATACTGCAGAGCGTGGAAGAGATGTAGAAGAAGTGTTGGATAGATATCAAAATACGCTCAAGCCGATGCACTTACAGTTTATTGAGCCTGCCAAAGAGTATGCTGATATTATTATTCCTAATAATAAACGGAATTCGGTAGCGATTGATATTGTAAAGACAATCGTTTATAACCGAATTTTTTCTCAACAATATCAATGATTGTATCAAAAGTAAATATAAAAAAAATACTGAAAACTAATAATTTATATTGGGTTATATCGGCATTTTTTATAGTTTGGATGTTGTTTTTTGATACCAATTCAATGCTGACACATAGGGAATTGAATAAAGAAATGAAGAAATTGAACAAACAAAAACAATTCCTTCAGAAAGAAATCCAAAAAGATAGAAATAATCTCAATGAACTCAATACGCTTGAAGGCAAAGAAAGGTTTGGTAGGGAAACCTATTATCTGAAGCGTGATAATGAGGAACTGTTTATTATCGAATACGATACGATTAATTAACGTGAGTTCGATATAAGAAAACATTGTAAATCAATGCTTTAATTCCCTCATCCTCAGCCACTCGGATAGTATTGAGCCTTTTCTCCCCTCTCCCTTATGTGAGCGAAAGCGAGGAAGTATTAGGGCTGGGGTGAGGGCTTCTACGAAAATAAGAAACTGGTATTCAATAACTTACCGCGCCGAGCTCACGTTAATTACTTGTATTCGTAGGGGTTTACTCCTCTTGTGTAGTATTTTCTACTTCTTCCTTGACGATGACAAAATGAGCTTTTGAGCCGGTGGCAAGATTCCATTGGGCTGACGAAATGGTATTCCCTGTATCGTCAATAACTCTGAATTCGGCAGTATTCGGACCTGAGTCACCTTGGTTGAGCGCCAGAAATTCTATTTTATTGAAGCCGGGTTGTAATGTAATTTGAAATCCTTTGGCTTGATTGGTAAGGTAGATGTCGTGTATTTCTACTTTTCCATTGACCAATATACTCACACGGTCACCATCTTCCGCTTGGTGGTCGCGACAATATACCCGTACATATTTCCCGTTATTAAAGAAATCACCAAAAAACTGGTCGCCTTTCGGGACATCGTATTCTTCGCGTTTATGAGCATTGACCATGCCGTAGTTTGGCTTGAAATCCACTTTGCGGCGTACCAATTTGCTTTGCCCCGTAAAGTCAATTTCTTTTTTGGATTTGTTGAGCAATGAAGTTTCGTTGCTTTTTGCCGAAAAAGGCAGTTTGTAATTGCTCACAGGAGCATTGATTTCGGGGGCAGTCTCAATGGGAACGACAAGAGGGGTTTCTCGTTTTGTGTTTTCAAACGATTGTGAATATGCCAGCGAAGTTCCGGCAAGCAATATGAATAAAAATCCTAATCTCATAATCCTTTTCGTTTTCGGGTAAAGATACTAAATTCAAATGCACCAAATGCTTAAACAATTGGTAAAATTACGTTTGTTTCCGTTCCAATCGGTATACTTTCCAAAGGATATAGATACCGATGAGGAAGAAAACCACGAGAAATACTGCCGAATTACGCATGCTTCCCGTAAATTGGTCGATAGCACCGTAGGTAACCATACCAATAACAATGCCAATTTTTTCGGAAACGTCAAAGAAACTAAAGAAAGAGGTCGTATCTTTTGTTTCGGGCAAATAGCGGGAATAGGTAGAGCGGGACATCGTTTGTATACCGCCCATGACAAGCCCGACCAATACCGCCGTGAAGTAAAAATGGATGGGTTCGTAGATGAAATAAGCAATGATGCAGATAGCTACCCATATAAGATTGAGGATTATCAGGGTGGCAATATTCCCCTTGAGGCGTGCTGCGAAAGCAGTCAATTTTGCTCCCAAAGCCGCTACTAATTGTATGATTAAAATGCTTACAATCAGTCCGATAGTTCGTTCTTCGGCATCTTTCCAACGGATTTCTTGTTCGCCGAAATAAGTAGCGACAAGCATTACGGTTTGCACACCCATACTGTACACGAAGAATGCCAAAAGAAACGTTTTGAGTTTGCTGAGTTGCTTGATTTTGTTTTGAACGTTTTGCAATTCTTTATATCCGTTGAATAAAATGCTGCGTGTCAGTTTTTTGCGTTCGTTTGAATAATCGGGCAGATAGTAAAATGTATGGGATTAGTAACTAAGTATAGATAACTCGTTATTTCGTTTTGCTATCAGTAA
>JAUNTM010000025.1 GCA_030538675.1 Capnocytophaga sp. | reverse complement strand
CAATATTTTTATATTTGTAAAAAAAAACGATGAACCGGAAAGAATTTATGAAAACCGCAGGAATGGCAGGTGTTGCAGCCACGTTCGGCATCAGTCCGTTAGTGGCAGAAAACCACACGGATAACAGCAAGCCAAAATCTATTAAAAAAATCATTACGGTAGAAGAACATTTTGTAATTCCGTCCGTTTCGGCACAGGTAATGGCGTTTACTGCCAAACAGCACGGCGGAAAAATCCCCAATGCCGAAGCCCAGCAAAAACTAATGAAAATCGTATTACCAACAATGGACGACATTACCGATGTAGGCACACGGCGGTTGCAGTTTATGGACGAAGCAGGGATAGACAGACAAATCCTTTCTTACGGAGCCCAAAACCCACAAAACATTACAGATGAGGAACTTGCTATTTCGCTTTGTCAAGAAGCCAACAACGGATTGGCAGAACTTATAAAAAACACCCGGAGCGGTTTTCGGGTTTCGCACTACTACCCGTTGCCAATCCCGAAGCGGCAGCAACCGAATTGGAACGTTGTGTAAAACAGCTCGGTTTCGTAGGAGCGGTGCTCAACGGCACGTACAATGGCACATTTTTCGATTCGGAAAAATTTTTGCCAATTTTCGCTAAAGCCGAAGCATTGGACGTTCCCATTTTCCTGCATCCTGCGATTATACAAAATCCGCTTGCCGGGTATTATTACAAAGACGAAAAATGGACGGATGTAGCCACGGCGATGTTCGCCACGGCAGGCTACGGTTGGCACGCCGATTCGGGTATTGGTATCATTCGGATGATTATTTCGGGGATGTTCGAGCGGCTTCCCAAACTACAAGTCATTTCCGGGCATTGGGGCGAAATGGTGCCGTTCTACCTCAACCGATTGGACGACCAACTCTCAAAAACACTGGATTTGCCCCGTAAAATTTCCGAGTATTACAAATCAAATGTGTATATCGCCCCGAGCGGTTTGTTCTCCAAAAACCAACTGCAGTTCTGCATCAGCGAAATCGGTGCTGACCGCATCCTCTACGCCGGCGATTATCCGTTTCTGAAAGATACAGACACCAAAAATTTCTTACAAAACGCTGATATTTCCTTTAAAGACAAAGAAAAAATCGGTTACAAAAACGCTGAAAAATTATTTGGTTTTATTTTGTAAAATTCAAATAAAAATAACTATTCATCAGGAGTTTATCGTTATATTACGACATGTTAATCTTTATATTTTATAGAGCGCTCTATTATAAAAAATCGTATTTTTGTCGGACTTAACCAATTCTTACTTGTTATGAATTTTAAATTTACAACATTTTTTTTAGTCTCGATACTTTTTTTGCTGAGTTGCACCCCAAAACCTGTAAAAGAAAACACGGAAAAACCGCTCATTTCCTACGTTGACCCGTTCATCGGCACGGGCGGACACGGACATACGTATCCGGGTGCGACCACGCCTTTCGGAATGATACAGGTCAGCCCCGTGAACGGTATCAACGGCTGGGATTGGGTGTCGGGTTACCATTATTCCGACTCAATTATCGTTGGGTTCGGCAATCTGCACCTTAGCGGTACGGGCATAGGCGATTTAATCGATATTTTACTGATGCCTGCGGATAAAGAGCTGGACTTGAGCCTTCTGCCGAAAGGCGAAAAAACCCAATATCCTGAAAATGCCACCGAACTCCGCGATGCACTTCCTTACAAATCATCTTTCAGCCACGAGAACGAAACCGCTTCGCCGGGCTACTATCAGGTTTTTCTCGAAAATCCGAAAGTAAATGTAGAGCTTACCGCCGCCAAACGTGCCGGTGTCCACAAATATACGTTTGCCGAAAACAGTTTGCAATCGGTGGTGCTTGACCTCGGTTTTGCCCTCAATTGGGACAAAGCTACCGATACGCAAATTACGCAAACCGACCCGCAAACCCTCACCGGATACCGCCACAGTACGGGCTGGGCTGCCAACCAAAAGCTGTTCTACGCCATCCGTTTTTCAAAAGAAATCGACCGCATTCATTTTTACCAAAACAGCGAATTGAAAAACAATGCCGAAAGCGTTTCGGGCGAAAAAACGGCGGCTCAAATATTCTTCAAAAACAATGACAATCAAGAAGTTATCGCCCAAGTCGGGATTTCGTCCGTAAGTGTGGAAAATGCCGTCATCAACCTTAAATCCGAAGGATTGTACGACCATTTTGATTTCGACGGAACACGCACGAAAGCCGGGCAACTTTGGGAAGAAAATCTCTCGAAAATTATCGTGGAAACGCCCACCGATTCGCTGAAAACGATTTTTTACACCGCTTTATATCATACGCAGGTCGCTCCGGTAACGTTCAGCGACGTGAATGGCGAATTTCGTCTGGAAAACGACAGCATCGTCCGAGCCAACGGCTACACCGCTTACTCGACGCTCTCGCTGTGGGACACCTTCCGCACCGAACATCCGCTTTTGACGCTCATCGCCGAAAAGGAAACCTCGGACATCATCAACTCGATGCTGGCGTATTACCAAGTGAAAAAAATCCTGCCGGTATGGACGCTCTACGGCAATGAAACCAACACGATGACGGGCTATCACTCGGTCGCCGTCATTGCGGAAGCCTACTTGAAAGGCATCCGCGGATTTGATGCAGAGTTCGCCTTTGAAGCGATGAAAAACACGATGATGCAGAACGAACGCGGACTGGATTTTTACAAACAATACGGCTACATCCCTTACGACAAACTCGACGAATCCGTAACCATTACATTGGAATATGCTTATAACGATTGGTGTGTTGCCCAAATGGCGAAAGCTCTCGGAAAAGAAGCTGATTATCAGTATTTTGAAAATCGCTCCAAAGCCTATACGCATTTGTTTGATGCCGAAACTGGGTTTATGCGGGGGAAATCGTCGGACGGCAAATCGTGGCGTCAGCCCTTTGACCCTAAGCATTCTAACCACCGCGAACACACCGATTACACGGAGGGCAATGCGTGGCAACACAGCTGGTTCGTCATTCACGATGTAGACGGACTGATTGCCCTGCACGGCGGCAACGAACCGTTTGCCAAAATGCTGGAACAGCTCTATTCGGAAAGTTCCGAAATTACGGGTGATTTTATTTCGGCAGACATTACCGGGCTGATAGGGCAATACGCACACGGCAACGAACCGAGCCACCATATTGCGTATATGTTCAACCACGCCGGACAGCCGCAACGCACGCAATTTTGGGTAAACGAAATCTTGAAAACACAGTACAATACCACGCCCGACGGGCTTTCGGGCAACGAAGACTGCGGACAGATGTCGGCTTGGTACGTGATGAGTTCGCTGGGGATTTACCCGATGAATCCTGCCTCAACGGAATACGAAATCAGCAGTCCGATTTTTGAGAAATCAATCTTGCAACTTCCTAAAGGAAAGACCTTTACGATTATTGCCAAAGACGTAAGCCCGACCAACATCTACATAAAATCGGCAACACTCAACGGCAAACCGTTTGACAAGACTTCTATTACGCACCAAGAAATCCTTGAAGGCGGCGTATTGGAATTTCAAATGGGGAGTTGAAAGTTGAAAGTTGAGAGTTGAAAGTTGAAAGTTAGGAAAAGTAACATATTGACTACCCCCTATTCCCTACCCCCTACCCCCTATCCCCTAAAACCTAACCACTAATGAACAGTATTGACGTAGCTATTATTATCCTATATATTGTCTTGACCATTGGAGTCGGGATTTGGATTTCAAAACGTGCTTCCAAAGGATTGGATTCCTATTTCTTGGGGGGCAACAGCATCAAATGGTATTATCTCGGGCTGAGCAACGGCTCGGGAATGTTCGATGTCTCGGGGACGGCGTGGATGGTCGGGATTTTGTTCCTCTACGGCGCGAAAAGTTTTATGTTTATGTGGGTCTGGCCGATTTGGAACCAGATTTTCGTAATGATTTTCCTTGCCGCTTGGATACGCCGTTCTAATATAATGACCGGCTCCGAGTGGATTCTCACCCGCTTTGGCGATGACCGTCCCGGAAGGGCTTCGCACCTGATTGTCGCCATTTTTGCCATCATCGCATCGGTCGGGTTTATCGCCTATTTCTTTGAAGGCGTAGGTAAATTTATGACGATTATTCTGCCGTGGGATATGAGTTTGCACATCGGTAATACGCTGTTGCTCAACTCGGAACAAGCGTATGCGCTGCTCATTATTTTCCTCACGACCATTTACACTATCAAGGGCGGAATGTTTTCCGTTGTGGCGACCGAGGTATTGCAATACGGCATCATGGTGCTGGCAGGCGTACTTATTGCGGCGTATGCGTTTTTTACCGTGAGCGATGCCCAACTTACCGCCATCATCCCTCACGAATGGACGAATATTTTCTTCGGAAATGAACTCAACGGATTTTGGGACGATAAGCATCAGGCGTTCAATGACTTAATCGACTCGCACGGCTATAAAATGTTCGGAGCATTCATCGGAATGTCGCTTCTCAAAGGGTTTTTCGCGAGCGTTGCCGGTCCTACGCCAAGCTACGATATGCAACGCATTCTTTCAACCCGCAACGTAAAAGAAGCCTCGTATATGAGCGGATTCACCAATCTTATCTTATTCATTCCCAGATATTTATTGATTGGAGGGATTGTTGTCATCGCTTTGGTAGAACTCGCTCCGGCAATGGCGGCAAGCGGTAGCGTTACAGGCAACGACCTTGAAATCATCTTGCCGAAAGTCATCAATTTCCACGTTCCCGTAGGGCTGAAAGGCTTGTTGCTTGCCGGACTTTTGGCAGCGTTTATGTCTACTTTCTCGGCGTTCGTCAATTCGGGACCGGCATACATCGTGAACGATATTTACAAAAAATATTTCAAACCGCAAGCCTCTGACCGTCATTACATTAGAGCCTCGCACATCGCATCGTTTGGTGTGGTGGCATTGGGCGTTGTGATGGGATTTTTCGCAGGCTCCATCAATACGATTACGCTTTGGATTACGGCGGCTCTCTACGGCGGTTACGTGGCGGCGAATTTCCTAAAATGGATTTGGTGGCGGTTCAACGGTTGGGGCTATTTCTGGGGAATGCTCGCGGGGCTGCTCATCGCAACTTTACAATTCTTTTTGGAAAGCAACAAAAACGCTTTTGCGGAAGGAAGCTGGTTGTATGAATTGGCTCACGTCTCACCAATTTATTTGTTTCCTCTGATACTCGGGTTTTCGTTACTCGGCTGTTTCTTAGGAACTTATCTCACACCACCAACCGATATGAAAACGCTGGTCAGTTTCTATAAAAACATCCGTCCGTGGGGCTGGTGGCATCCTGTGTATATGCAGCTTCGGCAGGAAGACCCGACGGCACGCAAAAACCACGATTTTTGGAAAGATATGGGCAATTGCGCAATCGGTATTGTGTGGCAATCGAGTATGATTTTGCTACCTATCTTTCTTATTATCAGAGATTACCCAAAAATGTGGTGGTCAGTCGGGGTTTTTGTTTTGACATCGTTAATCTTAAAATTCACGTGGCTCGATGTGGTAAGGAAATACAAGGATTAAGTTTTTTGAACCTTCGTAAGCAAGAGCACGAGCAAGATGCCCCCAGCAGTTTTTGTTTTTTTGTTTAGGGCATTTTACGCTGTTTTTATGAAGAATTAAAACCGTACAAAATATAACAAAAATTCACGTTTGACCAAGCTAAAAAACTATCTACAATAGTGTAGAAATTATTATGGCATTTTTGTCCTCAGTAATTTTCAACAAAAATGTAAAGCCGAAAAACACGGCGAAGAATAAAATAATGGATAACAACGGCATTGGTTGGGAATTTGTACTGCAAACATACGCAACCCTGCCCGTTTCTACAAATGACAAACGGCATCTGAACCGCAAAAATAATGGTATCTTTGTATTTTGAAAATCAAACTAACAAATGACTGAAAAACAAACTTTTTTCGTTACCGGAATTTCTACGGAAGTGGGCAAAACCATTGCTTCCGCCGTCATTACCGAAGCCCTTGGAGCAGATTATTGGAAACCCGTCCAAGCGGGCGATTTGGACAATTCCGACACACATAAAGTCCAGCATTTGATCAGTAATACGAAAACGTTTTTCCACCCAAATGCCCACGCACTGACCGTCCCGGCAAGTCCGCATCTGTCGGCGGAAATAGACGGTATACAAATTTCTGCCAAAGAAATCAACCGCCCAAAAACAAACAATCACCTCGTTATCGAAGGAGCAGGCGGATTGCTCGTGCCACTAAATCAAAACGAAACCATCGCCGATTTGATACTGCCGTCCGACAAAGTTATCATCGTTTCCCGGCATTATCTCGGCAGCATCAACCATACATTATTGACATACGAAGCATTGAAAAACAGAAAGTTATCTGTTTTTGGAATAATTTTTAGTGGTAATGAAAATAAACCAACCGAAGATCTGATTTTGTCGAAAACACAATTGCCTATGTTGCTGCGAATTGATGAAGAACCGTATTTTGATGCAACCGTAGTCCGTTATTATACAGACAAATTTTTAGAAAATGTAATGTTTTAAAAAATGGAATTCCGTTTCACTTCACAAAACACATCACTAAGAATCAATGCGTTACAATATTAAATAGAGCATAATGATAAAACTTTATGCCAAAAAGAGTTTCATTCCACAGTTTTTTTATACCTTTGGGAAATTAAATACCCTTGTAATTCAAACAAAATATTTATCAAAAAATGGCAAGATACGAACTTAGATTGCCCTCAATGGGCGAAAGCGTAGCCGAAGCAACTATTACGGCATGGTTCAAAAAAGTTGGTGACACTATCGAGACTGACGAAAGCATTGTAGAGGTCGCCACCGACAAAGTAGATTCCGAAATCCCGTCCGAAATTGACGGTGTACTGACGGAAATTCTTTTCCAAGTGGAAGATGTTGTTAAAATTGGTGAGGTAATTGCCATTATCGAAACCAACGAACCCACCACTACCGCCGAACCCGAACAAGCAATCGCTACCGACTTGCCCGGGTTAGAACTCATCCATTCTGACCAAACCGAAGAAGCGCCTGCCGAGGACACCATCGATGACGGATTTCCGCCCGAATTGGCAAAATTCTACTCGCCTTTAGTTCGCAGCATCGCCAAAAAAGAAGGCGTAACACTACACGAACTCAATAAAATATTGGGAACTGGTGCTGAAAACAGAGTTACTAAAGAGGATATTTTGATGTACATCGATGCACGAGGACCTATTGAAACCAAACCTACGGAAACTCCGAAAAAAGAAGAAATTAAAGCGGAAGAAAAACTGCCCGTAATAGAAAAAGCTCCTCAGCCTATTGCTGAAACCAAGAGTAGCACACCTGCGGAAACTCCAAAAATCACAGAAAAAGAAACTCCGATTTTCGTTGTGGAAAAACCGCAAACAGCGGCTGCCGAATCTGTTAAAAAAGTTATCGCTGATGATATTGTCCCTGAAAAACAACCGGTTAGCGTTACTCAACAAGGAGATGAAGTCATCGAAATGTCACGCATGGGCAAACTCATCGCACAGCACATGACCATGAGCAAACAGACTTCTGCCCACGTGCAAAGTTTCACCGAAGTGGATGTTACCCGCATCTGGAATTGGCGCAACAAAGTGAAAAAAGCCTTTGAAGCCCGTGAAAATGAGAAATTTACATTTACCCCAATATTCATGGAAGCGGTCGTAAAAGCGTTACAGGACTTCCCGATGATGAATATTTCCGTAGAGGGAACAACCATCATCAAGAAAAAAGATATTAATATAGGTATGGCAACCGCACTGCCCGACGGCAACCTCATCGTACCGGTTATCAAACATGCCGACCAGCTCAATTTGCGTGGTATGACCAAAGTAGTCAATGACTTGGCAAACCGAGCCAGAACCAACCAACTCAAACCCGATGACATCAAAGACGGCACGTACACCGTAACCAACATCGGTTCGTTTGGCAATGTATTTGGCACACCGATTATCAACCAGCCGCAAGTGGGAATTTTGGCAATTGGTGCGATACGCAAAGTGCCTGCCGTTATCGAAACACCCGAAGGCGACGTTATCGGTATCCGCTACAAAATGATGCTTTCACACAGCTACGACCATCGCGTGGTCAACGGCGCCCTCGGTGGTATGTTCGTACAACGCGTTGGCGAATATCTTGAAAATTGGGATACCGACAGAGAGATTTAAAAAAGGTTACTCCAAACTAATTTTTGATATAAATAAAATTTTCGGGTGCAGATTTTTGCACCCGAAATCGTTTTTAAAAAATTTATCCGATTACACCTATTATATATACCTCAAAAAAATGGAACTCAAACTACACCGCCCGATTTGTTTTTTTGATTTGGAAACTACGGGAATCGACGTTGTGAAAGACCGCATCGTTGAGATTTCAATATTAAAGGTTTTCCCCAACGGAAATAAAGAAAGTAAAACGTGGCTCGTCAATCCTACCATTCACATCCCCAAGCAAGCCTCTGAAGTTCATGGCATTACCGATGAAAAAGTAGCCAACGAACCGACTTTCAAAGAATTGTCAAAACAGGTTTACAACATGATAAAAGATTCGGATTTGGCGGGATACAATTCCGACCGCTTTGACATTCCGCTACTTGCTGAAGAACTTTTGCGTGCCGAAATCGATTTTGACCTCGGCAACAGGGTAACAGTTGATGTACAAACGATATTCCACAAAATGGAAAAACGAACGCTCGGAGCTGCCTATCAGTTCTATTGCAGCAAAAATTTGGACGATGCCCACAGTGCCGAAGCCGACACCAACGCCACATATGAAATCCTCAAAGCGCAGCTCGACCGCTATGATGAATTGGAAAACAACATCAAGACACTCAGTGAGTTTACTACCCGGAAACAGGCGGTGGATTTTGCGGGATTTATTATTTTGAACGACAAAAACGAAGAAGTTTTTTCTTTCGGAAAACACAAAAATAAAAAAGTAGAAGCCGTTCTGGACGAAGAACCCGGTTATTTCGGGTGGATGCTCAATGCCGATTTTCCGTTATATACGAAAAAAGTGCTGACAGGCATCAAATTGCGCAAGCTGACCAAATGATGTAAACTCACAAAATATAACTCCATGAAAATCATCTGTGTAGGAAAAAATTACATTGACCATATCAAAGAATTTGATAATAAAAAGCCCGAATCCATCGTTTTGTTTATGAAGCCCGATACGGCAATTCACAATCCTGAATTATCATATTACATCCCCGATTTCACCAACGATTTGCACCATGAAGTCGAAATTATCATCAAAATCAACCAAAACGGAAAGCATATCGCGGAGAAATTTGCCCATAAATATTATGATGAAATAGGACTTGGCGTTGATTTTACAGCTCGTGACCTGCAATGGAAACTCAAAGAAGCCGGGCTTCCTTGGGAAAAATCAAAAGCATTTGACGGCTCGGCAATCATCGGGAAATTTGTCCACAAAAACACCCTCGACACCGAAAACATAGCGTTCCGGCTTGAGAAAAATGGCGAAATCGTACAACAGGGCAACAGTCATCAGATGATTTGGAAAATAGACCAAATCATCTCGGAAGTATCCAAATTCTTTACGCTTCGCAAAGGCGATTTGATTTTCACAGGCACCCCTTCGGGCGTGGGAAGCGTACAACCAAAAGATGTCCTCGAAGGCTTCTTGGAAAACGAAAAAGCCTTCAGCGTTTTAATTAGTTGAGAGTTGAAAGTGTTTTTTTCAACTCTCAACTTTCCACTAAAACAAAAAATATTTACCTGATTATTTGCACAGTAAAATAAAAAACCGTTACTTTGCACTCCGTTTTGAATAACACCCATAAATAAAAGAATTTCAGAGAATAATGGCAAGAGTTTGTGAACTAACAGGTAAAAAAGCAATGGTGGGAAACAATGTTTCGCACGCTATGAACAAGACAAAACGTAAATTTAACGTCAATTTGACTAAAAAACGTTTTTATATCCCGGAAGAAGACCGTTGGATAACATTGAAAGTATCTACATCGGCAATCAAAACCATCAATAAAAAAGGGATTACCGCTGTACTTAAAGAAGCAAAACAAAAGGGATTTTTATAGTAGTCTATAAAATAATAAATCATATACCAAAATGGCTAAGAAAGGCAACAGAATACAGGTTATCATGGAATGTACAGAGCATAAAGAATCAGGTATGCCGGGTACATCTCGTTACATTACGACAAAAAACAAGAAAAATACTCCTGATAGAATGGAACTTAAAAAATTCAATCCTATCTTGAAGAGAATGACAGTACACAAAGAAATCAAATAACATAAAGAGTCATGGCAAAGAAAACCGTAGCAACACTTCAGGGAAAATCAAAAAAATTGACGAAAGCCATCAAAATGGTGAAATCTCCTAAAACGGGTGCTTACACTTTTGTAGAAAGTGTTATGGCTCCTGAGTTAGTTGATGATTTTTTGAAAAGCAAATAATTCATCCCTCTGAATAATCGAATTACAGACCGCTTGATTTTTTCAAGGGGTCTTTTTTCGTTTGATTTTTTTTAGTATATTCGCCAACATTAACCCATTTTTACAACACCATGGCACTCAATTTTTTTAAAAATATCTTTTCAAAAGACAAAAAAGAAACTCTCGATAAGGGACTTGAGAAATCAAAAAACAGTTTTTTTGAAAAACTCTCTAAAGCCGTTGCTGGCAAATCCAAAGTAGACGATGATGTACTCGATAATCTTGAGGAAGTGCTTGTAGCAAGCGATGTAGGCGTAGATACGACACTAAAAATCATCGAGCGTATCGAAGGGCGTGTAGCTAAAGATAAATATCTTGGTGCCAATGAGCTAAATTCTATTTTGAGAGAAGAAATAGCAGGATTACTTTCGGAAACTAACTCCGGCGAGGAAACGGATTTTACAATCCCTTCCAACAAAAAGCCGTACGTGATCATGGTAGTAGGCGTCAATGGTGCCGGAAAAACCACAACTATCGGCAAACTCTCTAATCAATTAAAAAAGAAAGGATATAATGTGATACTTGGTGCGGCTGATACGTTTCGTGCGGCAGCAATTGACCAGCTCCAAGTATGGGCTGACCGCGTAGGCGTGCCGATGGTCAAACAGCAATTGGGCAGCGACCCTGCTTCGGTGGCATTTGACACGCTTACATCGGGAGTAAAAAATAACGCTGATGTGATTATCATCGACACGGCGGGGCGTTTGCATAACAAAATCAATTTGATGAATGAGCTTAGCAAAGTAAAACGGGTGATGCAAAAAGTAATCCCCGATGCACCACATGATGTTCTTTTAGTTTTGGATGGCTCAACAGGGCAGAATGCTTTTGAACAAGCCAAACAATTCACGAAAGCCACCGAAGTTACCGCCCTTGCTGTAACCAAATTGGACGGAACGGCCAAAGGCGGCGTTGTCATCGGCATTTCTGACCAATTCCAAATCCCTGTAAAATACATCGGGGTAGGCGAAGGCATTGACGATTTGCAGATTTTTAATAAATATGAATTTGTCGATTCGTTTTTTAAGATCTAATTTTAGTGAATTTCATAAAAAGGGCGATGAAAAAACATCGCCCTTTTTATTTTACCAATCCTTTTTAATGGTAAAAACACTGAAATTTTTAATAATTGCTGGAGCTATTTGTTCTTCGATAACCAATCGGATTCGGCTTACTTGTGTAGGTTCAAACGTTTGTATCCGTTTATGCCCTACCGATTCGCCTTCACACAAATCAATCCATTTCTTACCATTATAGCCTTCTACTTTATACTTTCGGATGCGTTCGCCTTGGGCAATATCCTCTTGTATTATCACTTGATTTACAGTTTGTAACGACGGTAAACGAATGCTCATCTCTTTATTTTTGGCTTGAGCGATGGGCGTTGCGGTAAGCTCTTTTATTTTGGCTCCGAACTCTTGCAGTCGTTGTACATCGGTTTCAGGCATCAGCCCACGTGGGTCGGGAGTAAGCCCTAATATCAGCGTAGCATTTTGCCCTACGGAATGGTAATACATATTCACAAGTCTGTCTAAGGGTTCTACTGCGTCTTCATCATCAGGTTCCCAAAACCACTCGTGCCGACCGTTATACCCTCGTAATGGAGCGTCAGCCATTGCCGGCACCCAATAGTTTCCGTTCGGGTCGCCTTGTTTGAGTAGTTTAAGATGTTGTTGCTGTTGGTCGAGATTTTTATTGTGAGAATAAGGCGTTGGAAAAGTTGACCAATTAGGATACCCGACTGTACCGCTCTCTGAACCACCCCAGCGGAAATCGGCTCTTTCTGTATTGTGATAAAACAAACATTCGGGTTGCAATTTTCGGATAATCGGTTCAACATCAGGACCTAATCCTTTAGGGTCATCCGCACCGCCGTCGAACCAAATCATAAACAAATCGCCATATTTGGAGCATATCTCTTCGGTCATTCGCTCGCAATAACGGCGGTACCATTGTTGCCGGTTTTGAGCAAAAGTGCTATTACCTTCCGTTTCAAAATTATGAATTCCATAAAGGGAGTTCCAACGAATACCTATATATATCCCCGGCATAAGTCCGTATTTTCGGCACGATTTTACGAAATCATCTACAATATCGCCTTTTCCATCACGCCAACGTAATGCTTTGAGGGAATACGGATTCACCTCGCTTTGATAGATGGCAAATCCTGTTTCGTGAGTGGCTGTCAAGATGGCGAATTTAGCTCCTGCATCTTTTGCTGCCCGTATCCATTGGTCGGTGTCAAGCTCCTCTGGATTAAATATATTGTAGTCTTCTACAGGATGAATTCGATTGGCATGCTGGTTGTACTTTTTGCCGTCAAAAACGTGTAAATCATAGTGAAAAACAACCCCGAATTCGGCTTCATGCCATTTTATTTGATGAGGTACAGGTGTTATCACGCTTTGTGCAGTTTGTGCGAAAGCCACAATCGTACTCATTATGGTGGTGAGAATCAGGTATTTTATATGTTTCATTTTTTGGTTTGTTGGCCATTTTTATCTCTTATAGGCTATCGCAATCTCGGGAATTTATTAGGGTTGCTTTCATGCATAATTGCATATATTTTTTCAAAAATGTCTTCTGAATTTGGTTTTGAGAAATAATCTCCGTCAGTGGCGTACGCTGTACGATGGGGCTGAGCGGTAAGCGTTTGCGGTGCACTATCCAAATATTGGTAGGCATTCTGTTCTTCTACAATTTTTTGTAAAATATAAGCAGACGCTCCCCCCGGTACATCTTCATCAATAATCAAAAGGCGGTTGGTTTTGGCAACGCTTTTTACAATATCGTGATTCAAATCAAAAGGCAATAAGGATTGTACGTCAATTACTTCGGCTTCGATACCAAATTCGGCAGCCAATTCTTCGGCTACTTGGCTCACGATACGCAATGTAGAACCGTATGACACAAGTGTAATATCGTTCCCTTGGCGGATGGTTTCCACTTGCCCGACAGGCGTTTTGAACTGTCCAAGATTGGTCGGCATCGGCTCTTTGAGGCGATATCCGTTAAGGCATTCGATAACGAGGGCTGGCTGGTCGCAATCAAGCAAAGTGTTGTAAAAGCCCGCCGCTTTGGTCATATCACGAGGTACCAAGATATGTACCCCACGTAGCAAATGTAGCAATGCCCCCATGTGCGAACCTGCGTGCCATATCCCCTCAAGGCGATGCCCCCGCGTGCGGACTATCAGCGGTGCGGACTGTCTTCCCAAAGTACGGTAGTGTACCGTCGCCAAATCATCGCTCATCGTTTGCACCCCATAAAGGATATAATCCAAATATTGGATTTCGGCAATCGGGCGTAACCCTCTCATTGCCATACCAATACCCTGCCCTATGATAGTTGCTTCCCGGATGCCTGTATCGGCAACTCTGAGTTCGCCATATTTTTTTTGCAATCCTTCCAAACCTTGATTGACATCACCGATATTGCCTGTATCTTCCCCGAAAATCAATACATTGGGATATTTGCTGAGCAAAAAATCAAAATTTTCGCGCAATACGACACGTCCGTCCACTTGTTCGGCTTGGGCGTCGTATTCGGGTTTTACTTCTTGTACGTGAATGGGATTTCTTTCGGTTTCGACATACAAATGGCTGCTATATTTGGGCTGTATCTTATTGATATACTGGTCAATCCAAGTGCGAAGCAAGAATGCTGTTGGTGTTTTGGCGGACGTATTCAGGCGTAAAGCTCTGCGAGCCGAACTGGCAATATCTTTGCGAGAAGGTGCGGCTAAGGCTTCCAAGTTTTGAATGATTTTCATCAAATCATCTTTTTGCTTCGCTTCAGGATGGCCGGCAAGGTCTTTGAGCAATGCGATGAGTTCTTCCCTTTCGCTTTTTATAGGATGTAAATACGCATCCCAAGCTCTTTTTTTACCGTCGCGAACCATTTTTTTTATTTGACTTTCAAGTTCGCTAAGCTCTTCTTCCGTAGCGAAATTTTTCTCAATAATCCACTGACGCATTTGGACGTTACAATCGTATTCTTTTTCCCAATTAAGCCTTTCGGCAGATTTGTAACGCTCGTGCGAGCCTGAGGTGGAATGCCCTTGCGGCTGTGTCAATTCTTTGACGTGGATAAGTACCGGCACGTGCTGTTCACGGGCTATTTTTCCCGCTTTTTCGTAGGTTTCCATCAGCGTCGGATAATCCCAACCGTTGACTGTAAATATCTCATAACCAGCATTTTTATCATCTCGCTGAAACCCTTTTAAGATTTCAGAAATATTCTCTTTGGTCGTTTGGTATTTGGCAGGAACAGAGATTCCGTAAGCATCATCCCAAACGGAAATCACCATCGGGACTTGCATCACACCCGCGGCATTGACGGCTTCAAAGAAATGCCCTTCACTAGTGCTGGCATTGCCGATTGTTCCCCACGCAACTTCATTTCCGTTATCGGAAAACCCGCTCTTCCGGGTTTCTTTCACGTCTCTGTATATTTTTGAAGCTTGAGCCAATCCCAACAAACGAGGCATTTGCCCGGCGGTGGGGGAAATATCGCTGCTACTATTTTTTTGCTCGAGGAGATTTTTCCAATTTCCATTTTCGTCCAAGCTATGCGTGGCAAAATGTCCGCCCATTTGCCGTCCCGCACTTGTAGGGTCGGCATTTATGTCGGTGTGGGCATAAAGTCCTGCAAAGAAGTTTTCGATTTTGAATTCCCCAATAGCCATCATGAAAGTTTGGTCCCGGTAATAACCACTACGGAAATCACCATTTTTAAAAGCCCGTGCCATGGCCAATTGCGGTACCTCTTTTCCATCGCCAAATATGCCAAATTTAGCTTTGCCTGTCAGCACCTCTCTTCGACCTAAAATACTACATTCCCGACTTATAACAGCGGTTTTATAATCCTCAAGGACGCTTTTTTTGAATTCTTCAAATGATAGCGTATCTACTATATTGCTTTTCTCTTTCATGATTTTTGTTCAAAATTTACCAACAAAGGTAATGAAAAAATATATTTATGACAATACTATACGTGAAATTCGTTGTTTTTTTAAGCAAACGGAGGTTATCCTGCATTGACTGACCGACAAGTATAGCCTTATTTTGTATGTAAAATCTATCCTGCCGGATATTTTTGAGATATTATAACAGATGATTTTCCCAAATGAACATTTTTTTCTATTTTTGTACGAAACACGAATGATATGAGAACCGTACAAGATAGTTATACCCAAAGCGATGCCGCTCATTTCCCTTGGATTCCGCTAACAAACAGCCAGCAAATTGAAATAATAGAAAGTGAAAGCAACCAAACACCTATATTGATTTTCAAGCATTCCACCCGTTGTGGTATCAGCCGTATGGTGCTACGGAATTTTGAACGAGAATGGAATCAAACGCTTCAAGTTTCTTTATATCTTCTTGATTTACTGGCTAATAGAGACGTTTCAAAACAAATTGCACGGCATTTTGGAGTACGCCATGAGAGTCCGCAAGCGTTACTTCTCATCAAAGGTAAGGTTGTGCACTACGCTTCGCATGGTGATATTGATGCAGAACGAATTGCTTCTGAAATAATCAAAAACGGTAGAGACAAATAGTCTGTGCTTCTGAAAAAGAATTCCTCCAAACATCTTTTTTAAAACCAAAACACTGTTAAAGTTTGACTTAAAAGACTATTTTCAGTATCTTTACGCCTATTTATTTCCAAAAATATTTTTTGATGAGAAATCCTGTATTGCAATTGCATAACGTTTCGGTGTATCAACGTTCTAACTTGATTCTTTCGGATGTCAACTTGACTATCGGGAAGGGAGAATTGGTTTATCTAATAGGGAAAACTGGAACGGGAAAAAGCAGCCTGATGAAGTTGCTCTACGGCGATTTGCCCCTCGTAGAAGGAAGTGGGTCGGTGGTGGATTTTGATTTGGCAAAACTCAAAGAAAAGGATATTCCGTACCTCCGACGCAGGCTGGGTGTCGTTTTCCAAGATTTCAAACTGCTGACCGACCGCAACGTCAATGACAATTTGGCTTTTGTACTCAAAGCTACCGGCTGGAAAGATAAAAAACTGATTGACAAACGTATTGACGATGTTCTCAGCAAAGTAAAAATGCAAACCAAAAGCTTCAAATATCCACACGAATTGTCGGGTGGCGAACAGCAACGAGTCGCTATCGCACGGGCTTTGCTCAACGACCCTGAACTCATCCTCGCCGATGAACCTACAGGAAATCTTGACCCTGAAACAAGTGTTGAAATCATGCGGGTGCTGCAAGAAATCAACGCTTCAGGACGCACTATACTCATGGCAACCCATGACTATACTTTAATTCTCAAATTCCCGTCCAAAACGCTCAAATGCGATGGCGAAAAAGTGTTTGAAGTCATACAACGAACTATTTAAAACGATACTAATCCGCAATGTTACGATTCCTTTTCTTATTTCTTACGCTTTCTATTGTTACCCAGGCACAAACTACTTTTCCGCAAGGTTATTTCGCCAAACCGCTTGACATTCCTCTGTTGCTTTCGGGTAATTTTGGCGAATTGCGTAACAATCATTTTCACGCAGGATTGGACTTGAAAACCCAAGGGAAAGAAGGTTTTAACATATATGCTGTTGCCGACGGTTATGTATCGCGTATCAAAGTAGGGCTTTTCGGCTACGGCAAAGTGCTTTACATCACGCATCCCAACGGATATACAAGCGTATATGCGCATTTGCAGAAGTTTGCACCTTCTATCGAAAAATATATCAAACAACAACAATACGCCAAAAAAAACTACGAAGTAGAATTTTTCCCTACGGCCGGCCAATTTCCCGTCAAACAAAACCAAATCATCGCATATAGTGGCAACACCGGTAGTAGTGGCGGTCCGCACTTGCATTTCGAGATACGCGATGAGGCTTCGCGAGCACTCAATCCGCTGTTGTTCGGGTACGACATTTCGGATAACCAACCGCCCAATGTATTCCAGCTCATTGGGTATAGCACCGATAAAAAAAGTGAAATCAACGGCTCGCAACTTCCTCAGCAAATCAACTTTACCAAGCAACCCGACGGCTCGCATCTTGCCGACAAAATCAATGCCTCGGGGCGTATCGGCTTTGGTATTCAAGCCATTGACCGGCAAGATTTCACTTATCACAACAATGGCGTGTATAAAGTAACTTTACAAATGAACGGCTCTACACGACTTCAATACGTATTTGACAAATTGGATTTTGGCGAAACACGCTACATCAATACATTTATTGATTATCCGGTGTTGGCAGAAAAAAAATCACGAGTACAGCGGCTTTTCAAAACAAAAGGAAATCAACTAAAAACCATTTATACGACCCAGCGTGATGATGGCTACATTACTATCGAAAATGGTTTTTCATACATCATCACTATCATCGTAGAAGATTTTAAGAAGAACGAAACCCGTATACAAATTCCGATAGACGGTAAGGAAACTCCAATAGTGGAAAGCTCGCCAACACCGCAGGGAAAACTGTTAATCGCCAAACGCGACCAATACTACACCTTTGAAAACGGCAATGTATATTTCCCTGAAAATACTTTTTACGATGATTTCATGATAACGATTGGTAGTACTAATGACACAGTTAATATACACAACAACCGCACCCCTGTCCACCGGTTTTTTAATCTGAATATCGAGAATACCACTTTCAGCGAAAAAGAACTTCCGCAAGTATTTATCGCATATCTCAACGAAAAAAATAAGGTTTTTTACGAAAATACCATCCGGAAAAACAATGTTTTCTCAACAAGAACACGTAATCTCGGGCAATTTCTGCTGATGAAAGATACCGTAGCCCCTACTCTAACACCTATTAATTTCAAAAAGAATGCAACCGTAACGGATAATTTTCTAAAAGTAACTATCACCGATGACCTTAGCGGCGTGGAAAGCTATACGGCAACGCTCAACGGACAATGGATTTTGTTTGAATACGAACCCAAATCGAATTTGCTGACATTTGATTTTGCTGATATTGAACCTTCTTCTGACGGCCAATATCATTTGCTGCTCACAGCCAAAGATAATGTAGGAAATTCGCAAACGCTTGATATTTCTTTTTCAAAACGAAAATAACTTCATAAAACGTACGTTCGACACCATGCCATCTTAATTAACGTGAGTTCGATATAATAAAACATTGTAAATCAATGATTTAACTCCCTCACCCCCAACCCCTCTCCAAGGGAGAGGGGGAGAAAAAGCACAATGCTATCCGAGAGGCTGAGGGTGTCCGAAAAGTCTGATTTTAGTGATTTTTTAAAATATAAAACGCTTGTTTTCAGCAATTTAAAACCCCAACTTTATTCAAAAATAACCTTTTCGGACACCCTCTTGGGGGTGAGGGTTCCCGCGAAAATAAGATGCTAATAATCAATAACTTGTTACATCGAACCCACGTTAATTAAAAAAGCTGCCCTTCTCGGACAGCCTTTTTATGTCATTTTGTCTATTTATCACTTAAAAAGCAGCTTCTTTTTCAGCTGTAACAGCTTCCAAATCATATCCGGCAAAATATTTCATATAATTCTGCAGCGTAGTTCCGTTTGCATCGGCAAAAAAATAATCGCCTTGGTGTTTGAAAAAATTTTTTACACTCTGTACGCCTGCCAAGTGTGCGGCTGCCAAAATACCCGATTCCGTAATGCGGATACCGTTAATCCACTTGCCTGCGTAACGGTTAATTTCTCTTCGCAACATCCATTTATTGCGCTGCAAACTCACTTCAAACAGTTTTTCTTGTTGTTCGGGCGAGTTCAAAAATTCGTCAACATTATCAATTCCATAATGGCGTAATGCCGATTTGCCGAATTGGTATTTCCCTACGTAGCCGTACGGATTTACGATAAAATAATTGCCGCGCGACTCTCGGTAAGCCAATGCTTCTTTAAATCCGATGAATGATTTCCCAATCATAGGCGGAACAATTTCCGGCTTGTCGCTGTCATTCATTTCAGCCACAGCGGTAGCTAATTGAGGCTTTTCTACTATGTAATTTTGATGGATATCAACATCCGTATTACCATTTTTGATGGTTGTAAATCCTACAGCAACACCTGCACCTACAACAAACAACAATAGAAAAATGTACCTCTTCTTTACATGTATCATAAAATTGTATTTCTTTAAGGCTTACAAAGGGCCAAGACCCAATTGCTTAAAATTGCGGGGGCAAAAATACGCATTTTTTATAACAATGTAAATCAAGCACTTAACGAACAGTTAATTTTCGCTTGACGATAATTTTAATTTAACTCGTTTGCTGGACTAATGCAAGGGTGTTTTGCGTTTCGTTAAGGAGAACTTCCCAATCTTCTTAAAAAATCATAATTTGAATTGATATCGCACGCCTCCGAGTACTTGCAATCCTTGTACGGGATAGTATATCCAACGCTGATAATTCTTGGAAAAGAGGTTATTTGCCTTGGCGAATATCGTCCATTTGTTACCTATCGTATAATCAGCATGCAGATTCAAATCGAAATAAGCATCCAAACTCACTATGGACGGTGGTAGTGCTGCCATATATTCCTTTTCATTACGGCTTCCTACGTAAAAAATATCCGCTCCTGCGAAAAGTGCTTCCGTAATCTTCACATCGGTGTACAATGATAATTGAGTATTGGACAAATTCCACGCTTCTGCTTGTCCGTCCGTTCCATAAGAAGCATATTTTCCTTCCAAATCAAAAAAGAAAATCCGTTCCACGTTGCCCTCAAGCCCGGCAGCAAACGACACTTCGTTTACTTTATCATACACCACGCCAAATGAGTTATTATACTGATAACCAAGCTGTCCTGTTGCCGTAGTGCTGTACAAATCATTCGTAGTGAAAAGCGGCATCGTTGCATAATGGCGGTAGCCTCCGCGAATTTTATAAAATAAATCGGCATCAATTTTTCCTTTAAGCCCAACGAACACATCCATAGGCACATCGGTCGGGGCAAGCACCAACGTAGGCGACACGAACGGATTGACTTTGGTCAACGCCGAAAACGTATTCTGCTGTAATCCTCCTTTTACACCTGCATGCACTATCGCATATTCGTCAAGCAAACGGTACGAGGCTTCTACATCGGGATAAATATTAAATTCGTTTTCGCCATCTTTTGCACTCGCATACATGAGCATCGCGCCCAATTTCAAATCAAATCCGTTGGTAGAAAACTGATACGACGGATTTACGCCAAAAAGCATCCACTGGTTTTGCAGTTTTTCGGTCAGTGTCCATGACTGTTTGAAATCGGTTGACAAATAATCAAATACCAAATTGGCGTGAACTTTGTGCCCGTCGCCACCTATCGGAACTTCCACCGACAGCACGATGCGGAAATTAAATTCGCTGGTATCGTAATCGTCCGACAATCCGCTGAACGACAGCTCAACACCTTTTAATACAGACTTATGCAGATTTACATATCCGCCAATTCCGTAATCAAAATACGATTGCGAAATATTGTTAAATGATAACAATTGGGCATCGGTGTACAGTCCTTCCGCCATTCCATACCAGTTTTGGGTACGGTTTGCCGCATTTCCCGAAAGTCCCCAAGCGATGTCTTTGTTTAAGAAATCATACTTCAACACGCCTCCCGTTCTCGAAAAATTATTATCGGGGATGACGTTCTTCACATTTCCGTCCGACGACAAATGTTCGACCAATACGCCGAAAGTACCTTCCGCATTTACTGGTACGGACAGCGATACATCGCCGTACAAAGTCGTGTTGTTACCAAAACCGAGTGCCGCATACGAATTATTGTACACTTCTTTTTTGGCTCTTGCCAGCGTATTGGCTTTTCCTTTTTCGGGGACAAAGGTTGAGGCAACAGGTACAGAATATATTGAATAAGTGATAGGTTGCTTCGCTAAAGTAAGCGAATCTTTCAGTGAGGCATCTTCACGTTTTTTGTACGCATCGGCAATAGTCGGTGTGTAGGATTTTACCACATCGACTACTTTCGTTCCTAAATCTTGACCGTATATCGAAGTGCACATTCCTAAGGCAATCAATAATACACTTCTTGAAATATAGCTGTTCATAATGATTTCTTTTAGCATCTGAATAATAAGGTTTACAATTGTACGGACGAGTTGCTCTTGGCGGCTTCGGCTTTCACGGAGGCAAGCTCACGGCGTGCTTCGGCGACCACTTCGGGATAGTCGGCAAAATTGGTGATGACGCTTTCCAATATGTAGCTTGCTTGGTAGGCATCGCCCAAGGCTTGGAAATTCTTCGCCATGACTACCAATCCTTTGGCGGCAAACTCCTTATAACCGCCGTATTCTTTGGCAAGTTTTTGTACGGTTTCGTTTGAGGCTTTATAATTTTTATCTTTATTTTTGAAATACGCATCGTAATAAAGCGCTTCGGCTGCCAAGCTTCCCGTTGCCGTTTTCTGCACTTGGGCGTAGGCTTTGCGGGCATTGGCTTCATCGCCTGTTTTCATATTCGAGCGTGCCAATATCGTTTGGGCATCATTCCGCACACGATTATCTACCGACTTCTCTGCCAGCACTTTATTAGCATACGCAACCGATTGGGCGTATTGCCCGTCATTGTAATAAATCCGCATCAGATTGGACTGTGCGTAGATTTTATTCTGCGTAATGACCGATGTCCGCTCCAGCGTTTCGAGATACGGCTTGGCTTTGGCATCATTATTTTCGTCAAGCAAAATTTGCGTAAGCCGCGTGAGTGCCTGCTCGGTAAATTCGCCTGTACCGCCTTCGGCTACACGCTCGTACAGCGGCAGGGCTTTGGCTTTTTGGTTGGCACCATAATATAATTGTGCAAGGTAGAAGCGGGCATTGTTGGCACGCAGTCCTTGCGGAAATTGCGAAAGATATTTTTCAAATCCGGCAATGGCTTCTTTTTCGTTTTGCTGCATGTATTGGCGTTCGGCAGCTTCATACGTGGCACTGTCAAGCTCCGCATCCGACACATCTACATACCCAAGACTTTTCGCCCAAGTTGCATATTCATCTACTTTTCCTGTGTCAACATAAATGAGTTTTGCCGTTGCCACCGCCTGTGTCGATTCGGTCGTACTCGGATAATCGCGGGCTATTTTACGGAAAACCTCCAATGCTTTCTGGTTGTTGTTTTGGTTGTAATACACCAATCCTTCACGCAGCATCGCACGCGGTACGTAATTTCCGTTTTTGTATTCCGACTGTATACGGCTGTAAAGTTGCAAGGCTTTGGCATCATTTCCTTGTGATACATAGGTATTTGCGAGTTCAAACATCGCTCCCTGCCGTAAGTTGGACGTTGTGTATTTCTTGACAAACGCTTCCAAATCTTCTATTTTCCGGGCTGTTCTGTCCACAAAACCGTAGCTTATCGCTTTTTGGTAAGCAGCATAATCTTCGTCTTCCGCCTTGCTGTTGATGACCTTATTATAGGTTTCCATCGCAGGCCAATATTTTCCTTCCACGAAATACGCATCTGCCAAACGTAAATTGGCATCATTCGCCCAAACTTTATTGGAAGGGTTGGTTTTCAGATATTTATCAAAATTCGTAATCGCTTCTCCGTAATTTTTTTGATTAAAATCGGCATACGCCAAATTGTAATAAATAGCACCGTATTCGGAAGTTGATGACGATTGGGAATGATTGAGAAACTGCACAAAATACGTTTTTGCCTCCGCAAAATCATTCAACTGATACGCCGATTCTCCTGCCCAATACAAGGCTCTCGCTCCTAACGCACCCGGTGCGGGAACGGCTTTTTTCAGATACTTTAACGCCGACTCATATTGCTTTTCGTTGTACAATTCAAGCCCCCGATAAAAAACCGCTTTTTGATAAATTTCTTTATCTTTCGGATTGCTTGATTTTTCAAGAAGGTCTATCGCCGCTTGATAATTTCCCGATGAAATGTACGAATCAATTAACAAACGCTGTATTTCTTCTTTATTATCATTCGGATACGCTTGTTGGTAGGCGAGCAATACTCCCGGTACGCTTTCATACGGATTCCCGATATCATAACTCAGCCGGGCATAGTTCAAGTGGGCATCTTTTTTGATTTGTGGCTCGAAATCCATTTGGTAGGCATTGCGGAACGCATTGAGCGCCTGCTGTTTCTGTCCCGTTTCAAGGTAGCATTCCGCCAAATGATAATACGCATTTTGGGCTACGGCATCGCGTCCGCCAATGATTTTATTAAATTGCTCGATGGCGTTACCATATTCTTTCTGCTGATAATACGCATAGCCGAGATAATAATAATCGGTGTTGCTGTATTTTCCTCTTTTGCCTTTATATTCTTTGAGATACGGGAGCGCTTCTTTGTATTTTTTCAGGTTAAAATAACTTTCGCCAATGATTTTGTTCAATTCGGAAACTTCTTGCGGATTTCGGGTTTTGCCGAGCTGCTTCAATCCTTCTTGGGCGGCAGCTTCAAATTTCCCTTGCTTGAAATTCATATCCGCTTGGAAATACGAAAGGTTTTTACTCAACTGCTCATCGTCCTGCACTCTTTCAAAATAGGTGGAAGCCGACGAATAATCATCGGAATCATAGGCAATGTAACCCAAATAGTAGTTAGCATCCGACCCAAATTCTTTCGAACTGCGCACTTGATTGAAGTATTTTTCGGCTTCTTTCCGCTTTCCGCTTGCAAAAAGGGCATACCCTTTCTGGAAATTGTAACGGTCTTTGTCCTGCCAGTTGATTTCCGAATCGTTTATTTTGTCATACCACTGCAATGCCGATTTGTAATTGCCTTGTTGGAAATAAAAGTTGGCAACGTCCATATACGCACTGATACCGAGTGGCGAATCGGGATTTTCATCGATAAACTTCTGCATCAAGGCGTCTGCTCCCGGCTCTCCCAAACGTATGGCGGTCGAGGCTGTGTAATACTGGCTTTGCGACCGCACATCGGCATCACCCGAATGCAGGTACTGCTCCCGAAAAAGTTGTTGTGCCGGCTTGTAGAGCTTACGGTTGTAAAGCGATAATGCTTTGTGGTATTCATTCTCGGGGTTGGTGTATGCTTCTGTGGCTTGTGACCAAGATGTGGCGACAAAGCCCAACAGAAACAAGGAAGACAGAGATAAAATATTGCGTTTCATAAAAAAATGATTTCAATGCTCAAACCTACGTAATTTTAATGAATTGACACAGCTTATAGGGAAAAATTTAAGAATAAATTTTTAAACACCATAAAAAATATAACCCAAAAACAAAAAAACAGGCAGCCCATCGGGCTGCCTGCTAAGTAGTGAATCAAATTAATGATGTTTTTTGATTTTAGTTTGCTAAGTTGATTTCAACACGACGGTTCAAAGCTCTTCCTTTAGCATTCGCATTAGATGCGATTGGTTTTTCAGGACCGAAACCTTTAGCAGTCAAACGGTTTGCGTCGATACCGCTTTGTACCAAGAAGATTTTTACTGCATTAGCTCTTTCGTCTGAAAGTCTTTCGTTAAGAGCACGGCTACCTGTACTGTCAGTATATCCTTCGATAGAGAATTTAGAACCTTTGTATTGGTTCAATACACCTACGATTTGCTCCAATACGGCAGCTGATTCTGGTTTAATAGTTGATTTTCCTGTATCGAACAAGATAGTTTTAGCATACTCGTTCAATGAGGCTTGAACCTCTCTCGTTACTTCAGGGCAACCTTGATTAGCAACTGTTCCTGGAACATCCGGGCACAAATCGTCTTTGTCAAGAACTCCGTCACCATCTCTATCAGCGTAAGGGCATCCTTTGTTTTCTTTTGGACCCGCTTCGTTAGGACATTCGTCTTCGTGGTCAGGAATACCATCCCCGTCAGTGTCAGGGCATCCGTTGAACTGAGGAAGACCTGCTACTTCAGGACAAGCATCGTCTTTGTCAGGAATACCGTCGCCGTCAGTATCAGGACATCCGTTGAATTCGGCAGGACCTGCTACTTCAGGACAAGCATCGTCTTTGTCAGGAATACCGTCACCGTCAGTATCAGGGCATCCGTTGAACTCTTTCAAGCCAGGTATTTCCGGACACTCATCGTCTTTGTCTGGAACGCCATCTCCGTCAGTATCTTTACCACCAAACTTGATAGTAACACCTATAGCGTGTTGGAAATAATCCAATCCTACGATGTCACCAAATCCATGGTTGTAAGTAGTTTGGAAATTCAAACCGATGTTTTCAGTGAACCAAGTATTGAAACCTGCACCACCTAATACTTTGAATTCTCCGTCATCTTCGATGCTGGCATATCCACCACCTGCTTGCAAGTACGGGTCAAACCAACGAGCTCCGTTCCACAAATTGTTCAAATGATAGTGAAGACGAGCGTCAGCAGCCCAAAAAGAATTGCTGATTTTAGCATCTCCTTTTTGATAGCCATAACCTTTTTCGATTTTGTTAAGCGATCCAGCTACTTCTACTGCGAAACCACTTCCTATATATCTTCCGACAGAAAGGCGAGAGATAGCAGGAATAATGTTCAAGTCACTTGGACCTCCCCAATCTTTAAGAAACTCTCCAAACTCGTCTGGCGTACGGATGTCAACACTGTTCACACCGAAGCCAACTTGCCATTTGTTGTTAGCATCTTGCGCTTGTGCTCCTACTGCAAATACAGAAGCCAAAGCCATAAAAATTACTCTAATTTTCTTCATACTTAATAATGAATTTTGATTACTACTCTGTTTTGAGGGTGCAATATAGGCATTATTCTGATTATTCCTACAAGCACTACTCTATTTTTTTATTAACATTAACAATTATTTCACAACTCCAAGCTCTTTTCCTACTTCTGTGAAAGCTTTAATGGCTTTGTCAAGGTGTTCTTGCGTATGTGCTGCCGAAAGTTGCACCCTGATTCGGGCTTTACCTTTAGGGACAACCGGGTAGAAAAAACCGATGACGTAAATGCCTTTTGCTAGTAATTTTTCTGCCATCACCTGCGATACTTTCGCATCGTACAGCATCACGGGAACGATGGCACTGTCGCCTTCTACAATATCAAAACCTGCGGCTTTCATTCCTTTTTTGAAATAAGCAGCATTCCATTCTACGCGGTCACGAAGTGTGGTATCGTTCGAAATCAAATCGAACACCTTAATAGAGGCTCCCACAATAGCAGGTGCCAACGAGTTCGAGAACAAATACGGACGTGAACGCTGGCGTAATAGCTCAATAATTTCTTTTTTGCCTGTCGTGTAGCCGCCCATTGCACCTCCGAGAGCTTTACCAAGCGTTCCGGTAACGATGTCTACCCGTCCGAGTACGTTTTTCGCCTCGAGCGTACCTTTGCCCGTCGCCCCGATAAATCCTGCGGCGTGGCATTCATCGACCATTACGAGAGCATCATACTTATCCGCCAAATCACAGATTTTATCAAGCGATGCCACTACGCCGTCCATTGAGAAAACACCGTCGGTAACGATGATTTTAAACCTTGCTCCGGCAGCGGCAGCTTCTTTAAGGCGTTCTTCCAACTCCGCCATATTGTTATTTTCGTAACGGAAACGCATCGCCTTGCAGAGCCGTACACCGTCGATAATCGAAGCGTGGTTCAGCGAATCGGAAATAATGGCATCTTCGGCAGAAAACAACGGCTCGAACACGCCTCCGTTGGCATCAAAAGCGGCTGCATATAATATGGTGTCTTCCGTGCCGTAGAATTGGGCAATTTTCTGTTCCAATTCTTTGTGAATATCTTGCGTCCCGCAGATAAAACGCACCGATGACATTCCGAAACCGTGCGTATCGAGTGCATCTTTGGCGGCTTGAATTACTTCGGGGTGCGATGAGAGTCCGAGATAGTTGTTGGCACAAAAGTTTATGACCTCTTCGCCTGTAGAGATTTTGATTTCCGCTCCTTGCGGCGAGGTGATAATACGTTCTTTTTTGTAAAGACCTGCTTCTTCAATGGCTTCTAACTCCGATTGCAGGTGTTCTTTGATTTTTCCGTACATTGTATGTTGGTTTATAAAAAGTTGGTTCTTATTTAGTATGTTTCTGTACCAAACGGTTTTATCATTTGATTTTGAAAAGACAAAGGTAAGAGATTTTTTATTTCGTCAACAGATATACGGCAAATTTTTTCCGTGAAAACCGTTATTTTTCCCTAATGGACGAACGAAAATCCATATTTATTCCAACTTTCGGTATTGAGCCGGTGTCATTCCCGTATGTTTTTTAAAATACGTCCCGAAAAAGGACGGATTGGGAAAATGAAATTCTTCCGAAATCTGTAAAATGGTTTGGTCGGTGCATTTTAAAGAGGCTTTAATACCGGCAATAACCATTCGGCCGATGATTTCCGAAGCATTTTTCATGCTGATTTTCTTTATTTTTTTCGAAAAATATTTGGTCGTGACATGCAATCGTTCGGCATAAAATTGTAATGAACGTTCTTCTTTATGATGTTTTGTAAGGAGTAAAAAAAAAAGCCCGATACAGTTTCAAATCATTGCTTTCGGTTTTTGGTTCACTTTCATGAAGTGGATTTTCATACATTATTTGTAACATCTTCAAACAAAAAACGTATAACAGATAACGGTTGATTTCGGATTGGAATGCTTGTGGCGGGTCGTTTTTCTTCAGTAATTGGTTCCGCAGATAGTTCAATTCTTTGTAAGCATCTTCGCTTAGCGTGAGAACGGGATTGGCTAAAATCTGTTCGGCGTGTTCCATAATTTGCCCGAAACTCTGCATTCCTGTTATGGCATCCATCTTAAAAAACAAAAAATCAACGTGTACACTGCCCCGCCACGACTCAATTTCTATCACGGAATCGGGCATTAGCACAACGGCATTCCGTGCTTTGACGGTATGCGTTTCAAGGTTAATCCGCAGTATAAGTTCGCCTTCTCTGAGGAAAACTATCATGATATCTTCCATCAAAACAGGCTGATGAATCGCCGAAAGTTGGTCGTTGAGCATAAAACTTTCGGTCGTCAAGGCCAAACGGTCATTCCCTTCTAACATCAACGTGTCAATGTCGTTAAGCGATGTAAATGAGATAGTTTTTCTTTCATTCATAATTATTTTTTTTGAAAAAAGAGGACAAATGAACATTTTTAAGCTCTAATCCGTAGGTTTTTCGGACAAAAATAGCCCGAATTTTGTCCCGACAAAAATAACAAACATTACAATGAAAACAAAAACTTATTCATTATCAGTAAAAAACGTCGTGATGACGGCTTGTGTGCTGCTTTTATTCGGCAGTTGCCGGCGAAACACGAAATCTGAAACAAATCTCAACCATGCCAGCGTCCGTGTGCTGACCGTCGGGCAAGACAACAGCCACACCCCGACCGAATACGTGGGAACGGTGGAAAGCAGCAATACGGTCAATGTGAGCTTCCTTACGGGCGGTACCATTGAACGGATGTTACTCTCGGAAGGCGAATCCGTCCGCAAAGGGCAGCTTATGGCAACGGTCAATACCACAAGCGTACAAAACAGCCACAATGCCGCACTCGCCTCACTCCGCCAAGCCGAAGACGCGTACAAACGGATGAAAGAAATGTACGACAACCAGAGCCTTCCCGAAATACAGTTTATCGACATAAAAACGAAGTTGGAACAGGCGAAAGCCTCCGAAGCCACCACCCGCAAACTTCTTTCGGACGCATCGCTCTACGCTCCCGAATCGGGCGTGATAAGCCGCAAATACGTAGAACCGGGCACGAATGCCGCTCCCGGAACACCTGTTTACACCATTATGAACATCCAAGAAGTCAACATGATGATTCCCGTTCCGGAAGGCGAAATCAGCCGTTTCAAAACAGGTCAAAAATGCAGCATACGCGTTACAGCACTTGATAACCAACACTTTGAAGGCGAAGTTATCGAAAAAGGAATTTCTGCCAATCCCATTTCGCACACCTATCCTGTCAAGATAAGCGTCCGCCACAGCGAAGGAAAACTCATGCCCGGAATGGTCGCCAAAGTCTGGATTGACAACAACACGCCCAACGATGCCCAACAACGCATCAGCATTCCTATCAAAAACGTTTTGCTCGACTACCCCGACACCCGGTTCGTTTGGATTATCGACGGAAACAATAAAGCCCAACGCCGCAACGTGTCATTAGGTTCGCTTACCGGAAACCAAGTGGAAATTACCGAAGGACTTTCGCCCGGCGACCGTATCGTTACCGACGGATACCAGTTCATAGGACCCGACACTTCCGTAGAAATCGTTCCGTAATTTTTAGAGGTTTGATGTTGTTTGACATTGTTTGATATTGT
>JAUNTM010000024.1 GCA_030538675.1 Capnocytophaga sp. | reverse complement strand
GAATAGAAAAGATGCCAATCTGTTCCGAAAACGTTTGGAGGATGATGGGTTTTCGCTGTTTCAATTTTCAATATACATCCGTCATTGCCCGAGTCGGGAAAATGCGGAAGTTCATATCAAGCGGGTAAAAAATATGTTGCCCAAAGCAGGCAAAGTGGCTATTATGTGCATCACAGATAAGCAGTTCAGCGACATCGAAATCTTTTTTGCCAGAAACCGGGAAGACCCACCCCCGACGTACCAACAGTTGGAATTATTCTAATTTTCCAAATCCTAGCAAAACAAAAAATCCGCTGTGTTTCAGCGGATTAACCTTTGAGGCTGTAACTCATCACAAAGATAAGAATTTTTGAAAGTAATTTACAACTGGTCCGGGTGTGGGCTTTAACTTGCTGTGGCTGTAACTCATCACAAAGATAAGAATTTTTGAAAGTAATTTACAACGGTGATGCGCACCGTGAGCGCGCCCTTGCCGCTGTAACTCATCACAAAGATAAGAATTTTTGAAAGTAATTTACAACGCTGTTCCTGTTGCCCATACGTGCGTGCGTGCTGTAACTCATCACAAAGATAAGAATTTTTGAAAGTAATTTACAACTATGCCCGCAAGGTGTTACGGTTTCATATTGCTGTAACTCATCACAAAGATAAGAATTTTTGAAAGTAATTTACAACTACGGGCTTGAGTAGGTCGTAAACTGTTTTGCTGTAACTCATCACAAAGATAAGAATTTTTGAAAGTAATTTACAACTTCAACATTAACACGGGTAAAGTCTTATTGGCTGTAACTCATCACAAAGATAAGAATTTTTGAAAGTAATTTACAACACTTAAATCGGCATGGTTTAAATTAGCATTGCTGTAACTCATCACAAAGATAAGAATTTTTGAAAGTAATTTACAACACCATTAGACGAAATAATAACCTATACATAGCTGTAACTCATCACAAAGATAAGAATTTTTGAAAGTAATTTACAACATGTAGCCCTCGCGCTTGTAGTTGGCTTGGGCTGTAACTCATCACAAAGATAAGAATTTTTGAAAGTAATTTACAACACCGAAGACGCACAGGCTTGGTAACCATTTGCTGTAACTCATCACAAAGATAAGAATTTTTGAAAGTAATTTACAACCCTTTGAAAGTGGGCATAAAATCCTATACGGCTGTAACTCATCACAAAGATAAGAATTTTTGAAAGTAATTTACAACTTATCCTTCCTGTTTGATATGGCAAATCCGGCTGTAACTCATCACAAAGATAAGAATTTTTGAAAGTAATTTACAACCTGACGAGGATGTTATTTATTCCGAGCTCGGCTGTAACTCATCACAAAGATAAGAATTTTTGAAAGTAATTTACAACTATCAGAAATATAAATCTGAAATTTGGGTAGCTGTAACTCATCACAAAGATAAGAATTTTTGAAAGTAATTTACAACTACGTAGGTCAGTTCGTTCACGGCAAAATCGCTGTAACTCATCACAAAGATAAGAATTTTTGAAAGTAATTTACAACAACATCTTTTAACGAGAAAATAACAAAGACGCTGTAACTCATCACAAAGATAAGAATTTTTGAAAGTAATTTACAACTCGGCAAGGTAAAATCCAGGCTGGTGGCTCGCTGTAACTCATCACAAAGATAAGAATTTTTGAAAGTAATTTACAACTTTAGCACAGGCTTGACCTTTTTTTGACTTGCTGTAACTCATCACAAAGATAAGAATTTTTGAAAGTAATTTACAACCATCACCGGATAATCATCATCACACAGCAGGCTGTAACTCATCACAAAGATAAGAATTTTTGAAAGTAATTTACAACGTGAAAAACGAAGTAGAACAGCCTAACGAAGCTGTAACTCATCACAAAGATAAGAATTTTTGAAAGTAATTTACAACACGTGGCTTTTGCACTTGTAGTTGGCTTGGGCTGTAACTCATCACAAAGATAAGAATTTTTGAAAGTAATTTACAACACCTTGCCGGACGTCTTGCAGAGCGATGTAGCTGTAACTCATCACAAAGATAAGAATTTTTGAAAGTAATTTACAACTGGAAAAACGGAGTTTGGGAAAGCGGAATTGCTGTAACTCATCACAAAGATAAGAATTTTTGAAAGTAATTTACAACTAAGCCTTTCACGGTGTTTGTGATTGCTTCGCTGTAACTCATCACAAAGATAAGAATTTTTGAAAGTAATTTACAACCCAATCTGTTCCGCCTTGATAAAATTGTTGGCTGTAACTCATCACAAAGATAAGAATTTTTGAAAGTAATTTACAACCGCACGTGATTTGTTTATCATAGGGCTTTGGCTGTAACTCATCACAAAGATAAGAATTTTTGAAAGTAATTTACAACTAACCGTAATAGGCGAATAGATTTATAATTGCTGTAACTCATCACAAAGATAAGAATTTTTGAAAGTAATTTACAACCGTAATACTCGGATTGTTCGGTATCAAAATGCTGTAACTCATCACAAAGATAAGAATTTTTGAAAGTAATTTACAACTCATCGCCGTTGTTGTGATTGTGGTTGTAGGCTGTAACTCATCACAAAGATAAGAATTTTTGAAAGTAATTTACAACCGCACGTGATTTGTTTATCATAGGGCTTTGGCTGTAACTCATCACAAAGATAAGAATTTTTGAAAGTAATTTACAACTACGGATATGTTTTCAATAATCCGTCCGGGGCTGTAACTCATCACAAAGATAAGAATTTTTGAAAGTAATTTACAACGAACAATCGAAAAGTATATCTCTGCTAATGGCTGTAACTCATCACAAAGATAAGAATTTTTGAAAGTAATTTACAACACAGTTGGAGATCATCCGCGCGGAATTGGGCTGTAACTCATCACAAAGATAAGAATTTTTGAAAGTAATTTACAACGGAAGTAGGATATACCCCGATTATGCACTTGCTGTAACTCATCACAAAGATAAGAATTTTTGAAAGTAATTTACAACCCGCTCATACGCTGCACTTCCGATAAGATAGCTGTAACTCATCACAAAGATAAGAATTTTTGAAAGTAATTTACAACTTTAAATTTCGGCATGCCCCACCGTATGAAGCTGTAACTCATCACAAAGATAAGAATTTTTGAAAGTAATTTACAACGCGGAGTTTGGTCTGGAGGAACCTGGGAAGGCTGTAACTCATCACAAAGATAAGAATTTTTGAAAGTAATTTACAACAACGCCATGACGCTTCCGCCGTTCGGCATTGCTGTAACTCATCACAAAGATAAGAATTTTTGAAAGTAATTTACAACTCACCACTATTATATTCTTTGCTTTTTTGAGCTGTAACTCATCACAAAGATAAGAATTTTTGAAAGTAATTTACAACGACGAGGAGGTTATTTATTCCGAGCTCGCAGCTGTAACTCATCACAAAGATAAGAATTTTTGAAAGTAATTTACAACAGCCAAGCGGAAATATTGGCTTTACTTCCTGCTGTAACTCATCACAAAGATAAGAATTTTTGAAAGTAATTTACAACCAGTTCAATTAAATGGTTATTTGCTTTATCGCTGTAACTCATCACAAAGATAAGAATTTTTGAAAGTAATTTACAACGAGGGATTTGGGAATACGGAATTTGGGAATGCTGTAACTCATCACAAAGATAAGAATTTTTGAAAGTAATTTACAACATAAAAACGACAATATAATTCTCTTAGAATGCTGTAACTCATCACAAAGATAAGAATTTTTGAAAGTAATTTACAACCCTACTCGACAAACTAACCCAAAGGCTGTAGTTGTAACTCATCACAAAGATAGGATTTTTTTTTTTAATGCGTTTGACCTAGCGAATATCAGTTTTCTGATGGTGATAAAATAAAAAAACGTACCTTTACCCCAAATTTACTTTTATCAAATAGATGTTTAACCGCTGTCTGCCCTCTTTCGCAATAGCGCAATCAAGGCACGACACTCTATAATATAGTTTATAAATCAATGAGTTGCAATAGTTGCACATCCAGTATAGACAGCCCCAAAGGGTGTAAAAACAATGGCGTATGTGGCACTGATGGCTGCAATAAGTTATCCGTTTTTGATTGGCTTTCCAACCTCCAATCGCCTGGAGGACAAGAAAAATTCGATTGTGTTGAGGTTCGTTTTAAAAACAGCCGAAAAGAATATTTCCGCAATTCGGAAAATCTACCTTTACAAATGGGCGATGTCGTCGCCACCGAAGCCACGCCGGGGCATGATGTAGGCATCATAACCCTCACGGGCGAATTGGTGCGCTTGCAGATGAAGAAAAACAAAATCCGGTGGGAAGACGAAGCGTTGCCCAAAATATACCGCAAAGCCAACCAAAAGGATATTGATATCTGGCAAAGCGTGCGGGCAAAAGAAGAATCCGTACAAAAGCAATCGCGTGAGCTTGCTATTTCGCTCGGCTTGGAGATGAAGATTTCGGATGTTGAATTTCAAGGTGATGGTTCAAAAGCCACATTTTATTATACCGCCGAAGAGCGGATAGATTTTCGTCAGCTTATTAAAGACATGGCGAAAAGTTTTTCTACGCGCATAGAAATGAGGCAAATAGGTTTCCGGCAAGAAGCCGCTCGTCTGGGCGGTATAGGTTCTTGCGGGCGAGAATTGTGTTGTTCTACGTGGCTGTCCGATTTTCGTTCGGTAACTACCGCAGCAGCACGCTACCAGCAATTATCACTCAATCCGCAAAAACTCGCAGGGCAATGTGGTAAACTCAAATGCTGCCTCAATTACGAGCTTGACACGTACCTCGATGCTTTGAAAGAATTCCCCAAATTGGAAGTCAAATTATTTACCGAAAAGGGGAGAGCGAGTTGCCAAAAAGTTGATATTTTCAAAAGATTAATGTGGTTCACCTATGATGATGACGCTATTAATTGGCATAAAATGTCGGTCGATTCAGTCAACGAAATTATCGCTGAGAACAAGGATAATGTCAAGGTAGCCAATTTGGAAGATTACGCTCTTGCCAATGACGAGATTGTTATCTCAAACGAATTTACGGATGTGGTAGGGCAAGACAGCCTTACGCGGTTTGACACGCCCAAAAACGATAGGCGAAATCGCAATAAAAAACGTAGGAAACCAGCCGCTCAAAAACAGCCCGCAACCGCTCATCAGCAGGCTGCACCGAAGCAAAGGCAGCAACAAAATTCAAATGCGGGACAGAACGAAAACCGAAAGCAACATCCGAGACAAAGAAAACCGAACCCCAAAAACAATAAAAAATGAATTTTTGGAAAGTAGCACTTATGCTTTCATTTGTGATAACAGGTTGTGAATCAGGAGTTGAGTACAGCCAATACGTGTCGTTATCCGATGGTTGGAACAAAGATAAACCTGTAACATTTTCGTTTGAACCGACCGACACCTTGAGCCAGCGTAACATATTTATTATGCTGCGCAATGACCAGCGGTATCCGTACAGCAATTTGTTTCTGATTACCCGCATGGAAATGCCCGACCGCCAGATAATAGTTGATACACTCGAATATGAAATGGCAAACGCTCAGGGCGAATGGCTCGGATACGGCTATTCGGGGGTCAAAGAAAGTAAGTTGTGGTATAAAGAAGGAGTGGCATTTCCCGTAAGGGGAAAATATTTGTTCAAAATAGAACAAGCCATGCGTAAAAATGGCGAAAATGAAGGAATTAATATTCTTGACGGAATTACCGAAGTGGGCATCCGTATAGAAAATGACACTAAAGAAACGAAAAAATAAGCATTCATGGCAAAAACAACGAGAAAAACAGATAAAACGAAGACCAACCCGATACTTACGTGGTTTTGGCGGGTATTTTTAGGAGGAATCGTATTTGTCCTCTTACTTTTTTTATTGGCTTCTTGGGGGCTGTTCGGCGAAATGCCCGATTTCAAGCGTTTGGAAAATCCTGAAACGAATCTCGCTACCGAAATTATCGCTTCCGACGGGAAGACGTTGGGGAAATTTTATCTTGATGATAACCGAACCCCGATTATGTTCAAAGATTTGCCCAAGCAACTTATCAATGCGTTGGTAGCGACCGAAGATGAACGTTTTTATGACCACGCGGGGATTGATGCCCGTGGTACCGTGCGTGCGGCGGTATATTTGGGGAGTAAAGGAGGGGCTTCAACCATCACACAACAGCTTGCCAAACAGCTTTTCCACGGCACAAGCACCAAGGGCTGGAAACGCTATATGCAAAAAATAAAAGAATGGGTCATCGCGACACGCCTCGAACGCCAATATACCAAAGATGAGATTATTACCATGTATTTTAACATCTACGACTTTGGTAATCAGGCAGATGGAATACGCTCAGCATCAAGGATTTATTTTGACAAAGAGCCCAAAGAACTCACCACCGAAGAAGCGGCGACATTGGTCGGAATGTTCAAAAATTCATCGCTCTACAATCCGAGAAGAAATCCCGAAGGAGTTGCCAACCGCCGTAATGTGGTGCTTGCCCAGATGGCAAAAAATAATTTTATCACTACCCGTGAGAAAGACTCGTTACAGCAATTGCCTTTGGAAATTAATTTCACACCCGAAACGCACAACGAAGGGATTGCGACGTATTTCAGAGAATATTTACGTTCGTATATGCGAAAATGGATAGAACAAAATCCGAAACCCGACGGGAGCAAGCACAATTTGTATCTCGACGGACTCAAAGTATATACTACGATTGATTCTAAGATGCAGGCTCATGCCGAATACGCTGTACGAGAGCACATGAAGCAATTGCAAAAAGCTTTTGATTCGGAGAATAATCCGGCAAAAAATAAAACCTATCCGTTTCTTGACGTATCCAAAGATGAATATAACAGCATCATGGAGCGGGCGATGAAGAATTCACCTCGTTGGAGTAAAATGAAGGCTATGGGGGTTTCCGAAAGCAATATCCGGGCTTCGTTTGACAAAAAGACCGAGATGAGTGTATTTTCATGGAAAGGCGAGATAGATACCATCATGACGCCTCGCGACTCCATATTGTACTACAAGGCATTTTTGCGTACAGGGATGATGTCGATGGAGCCTCAAACGGGGCATATCAAGGCTTGGGTAGGAGGTATCAATTACAAACATTTCCAGTACGACCAAGTGATACAGGGAGCAAGGCAGACGGGCTCGACTTTCAAGCCTTTTGTGTACGCCACAGCGATTGACCAATTGCATTTCGCACCTTGTTATCAACTACCGGATATTCAGACCTGTATTGAGGCGAACAAATACAACAATCCGCAAGCGTGGTGCCCCAAAAATTCCAACGGAAAATTCTCGGGGGAAATGATGTCCCTCAAATACGCATTGGCGAATTCCGTCAACTCTATTACGGTTAATTTGATGGACAAAGTAGGGCCTATTCCCGTAAAAAATTTGGTCAAAGGATTGGGCATAACCTCCGAAATCCCCGAAGTGCCATCCATAGCATTGGGGACAGCGGATGTTACGGTGTACGAAATGGTGGGAGCGTACAGCACTTTCGCCAATGAGGGTGTATATGTCAAGCCTATTTTGGTTACTCGAATTGAAGACAAAAACGGCACAGTATTATTTGAGAACACACCTGAAACTCATGATGTTGTCAGTGCGGAAGTCGCCCATACGGTGGTCAATCTGTTGGAAGGCGTTACCCAATATGGCTCAGGGGCAAGGCTTCGCACCAAAGGAGCCGATTCGTACAGCAGCCTCTACAAAAATGTGATTACGGGATATCCGTATGCCTTTACCAATCCTATTGCAGGCAAAACAGGTACAACACAAAATCAAAGTGACGGTTGGTTTATGGGAATGGTTCCCAATTTAGTTACAGGTGTTTGGGTTGGTGGCGAAGATAGGGCTGTCCATTTCAAAGGAATTACTTACGGACAAGGAGCTACGATGGCACTTCCAATATGGGGATTGTACATGAAGAAATGTTATGAAGACAAAGACCTTGAAGTGTCCAAAGGGAGTTTCCCAGCGCCCGAAAATGTTCAAATAAAAATGGATTGTAGCAATACCGAAGACCAAAATACAAAAACAGGTACTGACGAATACGACCAAATTGATTTTTAATACATAATAATATATATCCAAACAGTAAATAGATGTGAGATTTGCATCGTATTTAGTTGTTAAATACATAGTTGTCTATATGAAAGATGCACACAAAAAAAGTGAAGCCCTACGCTATCACGAATTTCCGAAACCCGGCAAAATAGCCGTTGTTCCCACCAAAAAACACGCTACGCAACACGACTTGTCGCTTGCCTACTCGCCCGGAGTTGCCGAACCCTGTTTGGCAATTGCCGAAGACAAAAATAACGTTTATAAATACACGTCCAAAAGCAATCTCGTTGCCGTCATTTCCAACGGAACGGCGGTGCTTGGCTTAGGCAACATCGGTCCCGAAGCCTCAAAACCCGTAATGGAAGGCAAAGGATTATTATTCAAAATTTTCGCCGACATTGACGTTTTTGACATCGAAGTCGATGCTACTGATGTGGACAAATTCGTGGAAACCGTCAAAGCCATTGCTCCTACTTTCGGAGGGATTAATCTCGAAGACATCAAAGCCCCCGAAGCCTTTGAAATCGAGCGTCGGCTCAAAGAGGAACTCGATATTCCCGTGATGCACGACGACCAACACGGTACGGCAATCATTTCGGCAGCAGCCTTAAAAAACGCATTGGAAATCATCGGGAAAGATATTAATAAGGTACAAATCGTGGTCAATGGCGCAGGAGCGGCGGCTGTATCTTGCTCGCGGTTGTACATCGCACTTGGTGCCGATCCGAAAAATATCGTGATGTGCGACAGCAAAGGCGTTATCCGTACCGATTCGCCCGACCTGACCGAACAAAAAGCCGAGTTTGCCACCGATAAAAATATTCATACTTTGGAAGAAGCGATGCAAGGGGCGGACGTTTTCATCGGATTATCCAAAGGAAACGTGGTAACACCGGCGATGTTGCTCACGATGAACAACGACCCGATTGTCTTCGCTATGGCAAACCCCGACCCCGAAATCGAATACGATTTGGCGGTCAAAACCCGAAAAGACATCATTATGGCGACAGGGCGTTCCGACCACCCCAACCAAGTGAACAATGTCCTCGGGTTTCCGTTTATTTTCCGAGGAGCACTGGACGTTCGTGCCACGAAAATCAACGAAGAAATGAAACTCGCTGCCGTTCACGCATTGGCAAATCTGACCAAAAAAAGCGTTCCCGAGCAAGTGAATTTGGTGTACGGCGAAGTCAATCTGTCGTTTGGAAAAAATTACATCATTCCCAAACCGTTTGACCCGCGTTTGATTTACGAAATTCCACCTGCCATCGCCAAAGCCGCAATGGATTCGGGCGTGGCACGGATACCGATAACCGATTGGGACGCGTACCGTGCCGAGCTGATGGACAGGTCGGGCAGTGGCAGCAAAGAAATCCGTTTGCTGCAAGACCGTGCCAAACGCGATCCGAAGCGTGTGGTTTTCCCCGAAGCGGATCAATTGGACGTTCTCAAAGCCGCACAGCGACTTTACGAAGACGGCTTGGGGATACCTATATTATTAGGGCGGGCCGATATTATTAATGAATTGAAAGATGAAATTGGCTTGACTGCCGATTTGGAAATCATCGACCCTAAAAATGATTTGGAAAAAGAACGTCGCGAGCATTTTGGCGAGCTGTTCTGGCAACGCCGCCAACGCAAAGGCGTAACGCTGCTGGCGGCACAACGACTGATGCGTGAGCGTAATTATTTCGGCGCGATGATGGTCAATACCGGTCAGGCCGATGCGATGGTTACGGGCTATTCACGGTCGTATGCGTCGGTCATTCGTCCGATAATGGAATTGGTAGAAAAAGCCGAAGGTGTCTCTAAAGCTGCTGCGACGAGTATTATACTGACCAATCAAGGGCCTCTTTTCTTATCAGATACGATGGTCAATATCGACCCAACGGCCGAAGAGCTTTCAAAAATCGCCTTAATGACCGCCAAAACCGCCAAAATGTTCGGCGTACAGCCGTCGGTGGCGATGCTTTCGTTTGCCAATTTTGGTTCGTCAAGAGCAGAAAGTCCGGCCAAAGTGCGGGAAGCTGTGAATTATCTGCACAAAAACCACCCCGAGTTGCTTGTTGACGGAGAAATACAAGCCGATTTTGCCGTAAATCCGAATAAATTGGCAAAATCATTTCCATTTTCAAAAATAAACACAGGAAAAAATGCTAACGTATTGATATTTCCTAATTTAGATGCAGCAAACATCACTTACAAAATATTGAAAGAGGTGGATAGTTTGGATACAATTGGCCCCATTTTGATGGGACTTAGCAAACCTGTGCATTTGTTGCCACTCGGTTCGAGCGTGGACGAAATGGTCAATCTGGCAACGATTGCGGTGGTTGATGCCCAAGAACTTGAGCGGAAAAAGAAGAAATATAAGAGTCAGTAAGCTTTAGGTTTCGCACGGAAAAATATCCTGACTAATCCGAAACACAACAGCAGCCAAGTCTGGAAGGTCGACTTATTTTAACCCAACGTTCTCAGCGTTGGGTTTTTTATTGGGATTGTCTTCCCGATGTTTTTAGATAATTCAAAACCGTTTTAAATCAAAAAAACAGCCGTTTTCGGCTGCCTTTTGGGTGGATACACAAAAATTATTTTTTAGTATAGACAAGTTTTGATACCGGAGGGTCAAGTTCATGATCGGTTTCTATCAGGGTGAGTGTATCGCCTGAAAGTTGATAATCTACCGACCATTTTATACTTCCCATGGTGAATGTCAGCGTAGTTTCCGTAGCTGAAAACGTTACTGTAAACGTATCTTCTTCACAAGCGCCGTTGTTTCCTTCTCCGAACACACGGGATGTCATAGTATTCCCTTGAAAAATAAGGGTTGATTGCTTCTCGCAGTCGGTGAGTTCAAGCGGTTCTACATTTTCTACTGTAGTCCCTTCATAATCTTCGGTAAGCCCCCAAGAGCCTTGCAGATTGTCCACATAAATGTTGTTGTTATCGTCCTTGGAGCAAGACGCCAATACAACTGTTACGGCAATAAATGCCAAAGGTAGAATTTTCTTCATCGTTTTATGGTTTTATAGTTAGAAATTATTTTTTGGCGTAGATGTATTTTATAAAACTGCCACTACCACTGTCATCACGGTCAAAGAAAGCTAATCTATTTCCTGAAAGCTCATAATCTATTTTACCGTCTATAAGCAACAGCGTAGTTTCCGTAGCTGAAAATTCTTTAGGGACGTAATTATCTCTGAATCTGCAATCACCTTGAGACTCGAAAGGATGTTTGATGGTTAACAAATTCCCCTCAAAGACTGTTTCCGTTTTTTTTTTTTGCAATCTGTGAGTTCTAATGTTGTTAAAATACCTGAAGAATTTCCTTCATAGGCTTCAGTAAGTACCCAAGTTCCTTGGAGTTTTTCTATATAATTAGTGTCATTATCATCATTATCGTCCTTGGAGCAAGATGCCAATACAACTGTTACGGCAATAAATGCCAAAGGTAGAATTTTCTTCATCGTTTTATAGTTAGATATTGTTTTGCGCAAGATACATGTTAGTTTTTTGAAAAACACTAACGAAAGAATAAATAACACTAACAAAAACACAAAAAATAAAGTTTTGTAAAATATCATTTGCAAGGAAACATCTTTGAGAACAGGTATATAATTAAAAAATAAAATACCTTAAAATCTTAATTCACAGAGTAAAAGCGGGATTTATTTAGAACGTCTATAAATTAAAGCGTAAAGTTTAGTTTTATTTCAAAAATTGTTCAGTATATTCTATTTTTGTCGTTGGTAAGAAAACTATAACGTTCAATAAAAATAATACCATTTAAGTATTCAACTATGAAAAAGGTGAATAACCGTAATTTTTTGTTTGCTAGTGTGCTGAATATTTGGCTTTTACTAGTGTTTTCGGTACCTTCTTTTGCTCAAGAAGGCGACCCAGCAAAAGGGAAAACATTGTTCAATCAGCAGTGTGCTGCATGCCACCGTTTGGACAAACGTACCACGGGGCCTGCTTTGGCAGGGATTGCTGACAAAAGAGATAGAGTGTGGTTGCAGAAGTGGATTCGCAACAGTACTGCTCTCATTAAAGAAGGCGATGCCGATGCGATAGCCATCTTTGAGGAGTATAACAAATTGCCGATGACACCATTCCCGGGATTGTCCGACCAAGACATTGATGATATTTTGGCGTACACATCAGCACCTCCGGCCGAACCAACAGCAGCGGTTGCTACAACAGCGGCAACAACACAGGCAGGGGCTGACAAGAACATCACGTTCCAAATCATGTTGGCTGGCTTTATCGTCATTTTCATCGTGTTGATTGTTTTATTGTCGGCACTCAACCGTACACTCAAGATTATTGCCGAAGCCAACGGAGTAAATCTTGAAACACTTCAAAAAGAGAAAAAACTTCCTATATGGCAGGCATTTGTACGAAATCAATTTTTGGTATTGAGTACAGTTGTGGTGTTGTTGCTCGTGTCGACCTATTTTGTATATGGCTATTTGATGCAGATTGATGTCAATCAAGGCTATGAGCCGATACAGCCAATCCATTATTCGCATAAAATCCACGCAGGTGATAACCAAATCGACTGCAAGTTCTGCCATTCGGGAGCGAGAGTGTCCAAAACGGCAGGTATTCCGTCGCTCAACGTGTGTATGAACTGTCACGAAACTATTTCAGAATACAACGGTGAAGAGGATTTGGCGAACGGATATGATAGGGCGTTCTACACAGGCGAAATCAAAAAACTGTACAAAGCCGTAGGTTGGGACGAAGAAACCCGCCAATACACAGGAGAAACTGAACCCGTGCGTTGGGTACGTATCCACAATCTGCCCGACTTTGCGTATTTTAATCACTCTCAGCACGTTACTACAGCGGGCATCCAGTGCCAGCAATGCCACGGGCCTGTGGAAGAAATGGAAATTGTCAAACAACATTCGCCACTCACGATGGGCTGGTGTATCGATTGCCACCGCACTACCGATGTGAAGATGGATAACGAATACTACACCAAAATTCACGAAGAACTTTCCAAAAAATACGGTGTGGAAAAGCTCACCATTGCTCAAATGGGAGGTCTTGAATGTGGTAAATGCCACTATTAATCTAAATTTATTAAAGCGCTAATTCAATATATAAAATGGCATCAAACAAAAAATACTGGAAAAGTGTTGAAGAACTTAACGATAGTTCCATTGTTGATACACTAAGACAGAATGAGTTTGTCGAAGAAATCCCTGTTGACGAATTTTTGGGCGACAAAAAAACGCTCGAAAACTCATCGACGACACGTCGTGATTTCTTGAAATACGTCGGATTCAGCACTGCAGCGGCTACTTTGGCAGCCTGCGAAGGTCCTGTACACAAAGCAGTTCCCTACGTCATCCAACCCGAGCAGATTCGGCCTGGAGTTGCAGATTATTATGCTACGGCTATCGCTGACGGATACGATTTTGCAAATGTTCTGGTAAAAACTCGTGAAGGGCGTCCGATTTTCATAAATAATAATAAGGAAGCCGAAACCAACGGAACTGCCAATGCCCGTGTCATCGCATCGGTGCTTGGCTTGTACGACAATCTCAGGCTGAAAGCTCCGCAAATGAAAGACCCAGAGAGTAGAGGGAGAGGAACCGTAACATGGGATAAACTTGATGCTGAAGCGGTTTATGCGTTGGACAAAGCCGCACAAGCAGGCAAGCAGATTGTAATTTTGTCGCACACATTAGCAAGTCCTTCTACCTATAAATTAATAAAAGATTTACAACAAAAATATCCAACCCTTTCATTGGTAGAGTACGATGCCATTTCGGAAGAAGCGGCACTGAATGCCTTTGAAAAAGCCTACGGAACAAGAGCGTTGGCTGATTATGATTTCGCCAAAGCGGAAGTCATTGTGTCGTTTGGAGCGGATTTTATCGGAGACTGGCAAGGTGGCGGATTTGAAGAAGGTTACGCCAAAGGCAGAATTCCGAAGAACGGAAAAATGTCCCGACACGTACAGTTCGAGTCGAATATGACTTTGACGGGTGCGAATGCTGACAAGCGTGTGCCGCTAACCCCATCACAATTGAAAGTCGCATTAGCGAAATTCTATGGTTACTTGAACGGATTTGCCGTTTCAGGCGATTTGCCACAATCAGCCGATGATTCGCTGAAAAAAGCCGCAGCCCAAGTTCGCAAAGCAGGAAAAAAAGCCGTTGTAGTTACAGGAATTCAAGACGAAGACGCGCAACAGTTGGTGTTGAACATCAATGAAAGCCTTGCGAGTGAAGCATTTTGGGGTTTATCACCGATAAAAACACGGCAAGGAAATACGGCTTCTGTCAAAAAACTCATCGCCGATATGAAAGCCGGACAGGTGGGCGTTTTGATTTTGAACAATACAAACCCGGTATATACATTGCCTTCTTCCGAAGAATTTACACAAGCACTTGCAAATGTTAATTTTTCAGTTGATTTTTCAATGAAAGCTGACGAAACGGCTATCCACACGAATTATATCGCTGCCGCACCGCATTATTTGGAATCGTGGGGCGATGTGGAAATCAAGGCAGGTCGATACTCCCTTGTACAACCGACAATCCGTCCGCTTTTTGACACACGACAATTGCAAGACGCACTCCTCAAATGGTCGGGTTCGGACAAAAAATACTACGATTTTGTAAAAGAAAATTGGGAAACCAATATCTTAAACGGAAATAAATGGAACAAAGCACTTCACGATGGCGTTTTTGTTTCGGAAGATGCCATTCCGTCAGTTACAGATGTTGAAGTTGATGTAACTTCCGCAGTGAGAAATCTTGCGAATGCGAAACAATCGGGCATCGAATTGGTGCTGTATCCTAAAACAGGAATTGGCGACGGACAACAAGCAAACAATCCTTGGTTGCAAGAGTTCCCCGACCCGATTACCCGTACTACGTGGGATAATTACTTGACAATGTCGGTGGCTGATGCTCAAGAATTGGGCTTCAAAAACTGGCACGTTGCCAGCGGTGCGATGGACGGTAATTATGCCGAAATTACCGTAAACGGCGTTACGCTTACCGTTCCCGTACTTATCCAACCCGGACAGGCGAAAGGCTCGGTGGGATTGGCGTTCGGATACGGAAAAACCGAAGCGGTGAAAAAAGAGATGCAAGTGGGCGTGAATGCGTATCCGCTGTATCACAACTTCAATACTACACAAAATGTGACGATTGCAAAAGCAGGCGGAACGCACGAATTTGCGTGCGTACAGCTTCACAATACGCTCATGGGACGTGGCGACATCCTTAAAGAAACCTCTTTGGAAGAATTCATCAGCCGTCCTGCCGAAGAATGGAACAAAAAACCGCAAGTATCGCTCAATCACCAAGAGGTGCCGGCGAGCAGCATTTCGCTTTGGCAGTCGTTTGACCGCAGTATCGGGCATCATTTCAACCTTTCGATTGACCTTAATGCGTGTACGGGTTGTGGTGCGTGTGTTGTAGCGTGCCACGCTGAAAATAATGTTCCGGTGGTCGGGAAAAATGAAGTTCGGCGTTCGAGAGATATGCATTGGTTGCGTATCGACCGTTATTATTCGCACGAAGAAACGTTTGCGAAAGACGTGGAAACAAAAGAAAATATCAATGGATTGGGTTCGGCTTTGACAACTTTCGGCGAAATGGAAAATCCTGCCGAAAATCCGCAAGTAGCATTCCAACCCGTTATGTGTCAGCATTGTAACAATGCTCCTTGTGAAACGGTTTGCCCCGTAGCGGCAACTTCACACGGCCGTCAAGGGCAAAACCACATGGCGTACAACCGTTGCGTAGGGACACGCTATTGTGCGAACAACTGTCCGTATAAAGTACGCCGATTCAACTGGTTCTTGTACAATAACAATGACGAGTTCGATTTCAACATGAACAATGATTTGGGAAGAATGGTATTGAATCCTGACGTTACGGTTCGTTCGCGTGGTGTGATGGAAAAATGTTCGCTGTGTATCCAGCAAACGCAGGCCGTCATTCTCAAAGCGAAAAACGAAGGCAGAGCGGTGGCGGAAAACGAGTTCTATACGGCTTGTTCGGCAGCCTGCGGTTCGGGTGCGATGGTATTCGGCGACATCAATAACGAGGAAGACGACGTAACGAAACTGGTAGCGGGCGACAGAGCCTATCACTTGCTCGAACACATAGGCACACGCCCGAATGTGGTATATCAAGTGAAAGTACGAAATACATACGAAGCATAAACATATAGTAATAACACAGAAATAATTTAATAGAATATGGCGTCGCATTACGAAGCACCAATACGAAAACCTTTGGTTACCGGAGACAAGTCGTACCACGATGTAACAGTGGATGTCGCTCGTCCGGTTGAAGGGAAAGCCAACAAAATGTGGTGGATAGCTTTCAGCATTGCTTTAGTAGCTTTTTTATGGGGATTGGGTAGCATGATTTATACAGTTTCGGTAGGTATCGGAACTTGGGGATTGAACAAAACCGTCGGTTGGGCGTGGGATATTACCAACTTTGTGTGGTGGGTAGGTATCGGACACGCCGGAACGTTGATTTCTGCGGTATTATTACTATTCCGCCAAAAGTGGAGAATGGCGATTAACCGTTCAGCGGAAGCGATGACCATTTTCTCGGTGGTACAGGCCGGTTTGTTCCCGATAATCCACATGGGGCGTCCGTGGCTGGCGTATTGGGTAATGCCCATTCCGAACCAGTTCGGGTCGTTGTGGGTAAACTTTAACTCGCCGCTTCTTTGGGACGTATTCGCTATCTCGACCTATCTGTCGGTATCGTTAGTGTTCTGGTGGACAGGCTTATTGCCCGACTTTGCGATGCTACGCGACCGCGCCGTGAAACCTTTCCAAAAGAAAATATACAGCTTGGTCAGCTTCGGCTGGAGTGGGCGTGCCAAAGACTGGCAGCGCTTTGAGGAAGTATCGCTCGTGTTGGCAGGTTTGGCAACGCCGTTGGTACTTTCGGTACACACCATCGTATCGTTTGACTTTGCCACATCGGTCATTCCGGGTTGGCACACTACGATATTTCCGCCGTACTTTGTAGCCGGTGCGATTTTCTCAGGATTTGCGATGGTAAATACGCTTCTTATCATTATGAGAAAAGTGTGTAATTTTGAAGATTATATTACGGTACAACACATCGAGTTGATGAACATCGTTATTATGATTACGGGGTCTATCGTAGGATGTGCGTACATTACGGAGCTGTTCATCGCTTGGTATTCGGGTGTGGAATATGAGCAATACGCATTCCTCAACCGTGCTACGGGACCTTACGCTTGGGCGTATTGGATGATGATGACGTGCAACGTGTTCTCACCGCAGTTTATGTGGTTTAAGAAATTGCGACGAAGCATTATGTTCTCGTTCATAATTTCGATTGTGGTAAATATCGGGATGTGGTTTGAGCGTTTCGTGATTATCGTAACCTCGCTTCACAGAGATTACCTGCCTTCATCGTGGACGATGTTCTCGCCAACGTTTGTTGATATAGGAATTTACATCGGTACGATAGGTTTCTTCTTTGTGCTGTTCCTGCTTTATGCACGCACGTTCCCTGTCATCGCACAAGCGGAAGTGAAATCAATCTTGAAAACATCAGGCGAAAAGTATAAAAAATTAAGAGAGACAAACCATGAGTAATAAAGTAATACACGCACTGTACAACGATGACGATGTATTGATGGCGGCTGTTAAAAAAGTGAGAGCCAACAATCATCCGATAGAAGAAATATACACCCCTTTTCCTGTACACGGATTGGATAAGGCGATGGGGCTTGCTCCTACACGGTTAGCAATAGCGTCTTTCATATACGGTTGTATTGGCTTGGCGGTGGCTACCCTGATGGTCAATTATATTATGATTGAAGATTGGCCTCAAGACATCGGTGGGAAACCAAGTTTCAGTTTACTGGAAAACCTGCCTGCTTTCGTGCCGATTATGTTTGAGATGACGGTTTTCTTTGCAGCTCACTTGATGGTTATTACCTTCTATTTGCGAAGCAAATTATGGCCTTACAAAGAAGCTGAAAATCCAGACCCTCGTACTACCGACGATCATTTTTTGATGGTATTGCCGATAGTGAATAATAATATTGTAGAAATAACGACACTCTTAAATGATACAGGAGCTGTTGAAGTTAAAATTGCAGAAAAATAGACAGGTATGAAAAATATATTCCAAATAGTTTTGTGGGCAGGCGTATCAGCAATGGTGGCTTCGTGCTTCAATAAGCGAGAACCCAACTACCAGTTTATGCCCAATATGTACGAGAGTGTAGCTTACGAAACGTACCAAGAAGGCTCGGTTTTTCATGGTAATATGGAGGCTCAATTACCTGCCGAAGGCTCTGTAAAACGAGGCTGGATTCCGTATGATTATCCTGACACAACAGAGGGCTATGAGTTGGCAAAAACCGAATTGCTCAATCCGTTAGCATCGGATTCATTGGCATTGTCGGCTAATATTCAAAAAGGGAAAGCTAATTACGACATCTATTGTGCGGTATGCCACGGGTCGAAAGGCGATGGGCAAGGCATTTTGGCTCAGCGTGAAAAATTCTTGGGGGTACCAAGTTACAAAGATAGAGAAATCACGCAAGGGAGTATTTACCACGTGATGTATTACGGACTCAACAGTATGGGGTCATACGCTTCGCAAATTGACGAAACCGAGCGTTGGCAAGTAGCTTTGTATGTTGAACAATTGAGCAACGATTTAAAAAAATAATTTCCTAAAGAAATACGTTCAGAGATTATGTATAAATTTTCCAACAGATTAAGACTTACAGCCATAATTTTAATGATTATCGGGATTATTGGGGTCGGCTACAGTTTTTTGAGTACACCGAAAACCGTAGAAGAAGTCAAAACGGCTTTAGCTCATGATGTACACGCAGATAGCCATCATTCCGATGTACATCATGATGAGGCTCATTATGAACACGTTCTGCATCAATTGCAAAACAAACCATGGGCGGCACTTTATGTTGCGGCACTCTTTGCCATGCTTATTTCTTTAGGGGTATTGGCGTTTTATGCTATTAACAGAGTAGCCCAAGCGGGCTGGTCGCCAGTACTTTTCCGCGTTATGGAAGGAATTACCGCCTATTTATTTCCGGGAGCGGTTATTTTCTTTGCATTATTGGCACTGTCAGGGTTGCATTTTAATCACCTTTTTGTATGGATGGATGCCAATGTGGTAGCCCACGATGCGTTGTTGCAAGGGAAACAAGGTTATTTGAATGTACCTGCATTTTTGATACGTGCCGCGGTTTATATTGCGGGCTGGGTGGCGTATCGTCATTTTTCAAGAAAACTGTCATTAGCTCAAGATAATGCATCCGATGATAGAAATTTTATAAAAAACTTCAAAATATCAGCAGGATTTTTAGTGTTTTTCCTTGTAACCGAATCCATGATGTCATGGGACTGGATCATGAGTGTTGACCCACACTGGTTTAGTACCTTGTTTGGTTGGTATGTGTTTGCGAGCTTCTTCGTGTCGGGAATCACCGTTATTGCTTTGGTAACGATTTACTTGAAGAGTCGTGGTTATTTGGAGTATGTTAATGACAGCCACATGCACGACTTAGCAAAATTCATGTTCGGAATTTCTATATTTTGGGCGTATTTGTGGTTTTCACAATTCATGCTTATTTGGTATTCCAACATTCCTGAAGAGGTAACATATTATATTGCCCGTTTCGAAGATTACAAATTGCCTTTCTGGGGGATGGCGGCACTCAATCTCTTATTCCCGATGTTGGTGCTGATGAATTCTGACTTCAAGCGGCTTAATTGGATAATCGTCATGGTGGGGATTGTTATCTTATGCGGACATTACTTGGATTTTTACGTAATGATAATGCCTGCCACGGTAGGTGATCAATGGAATATTGGCATTGCAGAGGTGTCAAGTATTGTTTTATTCATAGGATTGTTTATATTTGTGGCGTTTACAGCCCTTACGAAAGCACCTTTGTTGCCAAAAAGAAATCCTTTTATCGAAGAAAGTAAACATTATCACTATTAGAAAATAACATTTTTGTTATCGTAGTACCCAAATCACTAACTAAAAAACTAAACACTAAATGAGTACTATTTTAATTATTGCCCTATTGGTCGTAATAGGCATAGCGATATGGCAAGTGGTCAAAATTTTTGAACTGACGCAACCACTATCCAAAGAGGATTCGACCATCGCCAATGATAGAGACAACACCATCAATGGGTATTTGATGTTTTTGTTCTTGGTATTTTTGTATGGACTGATGATTTTTTCGATAGCCAAATACGGTCATTTCGTATTGGCAACGCCTGCTTCTGCTCACGGTGTAGATTATGATAATCTGATGTGGATATCCTTGGTAATTATCTTCATCGTTCAGTTCCTTACACAGGCTTTACTGCATTATTTCACGTTCAAATATCGCGGTAGTAAATCACGGAAAGCACTTTATTTCGCTGACAATGACAAACTTGAGATGATTTGGACAATCATTCCGGTAGTTACTTTGGCAGGACTTATTCTTTACGGTCTTTATACATGGAATACAATCATGAATGTGGATGAGAATGAAGATGCCATCGTGGTGGAACTGTACGCACAACAATTTGCATGGACAGCCCGCTATGCAGGTGCGGACAATGTGTTGGGCGATGCCAACGTGCGTTTGATTGATATTGATAGAGCCAATGTGCTTGGTGTAGATGAATCAGACCCTAATGCTCAAGATGATATCATCACCAAAGAATTGCATTTACCTGTCAATAAACGAGTTATTTTTAAAATTCGTTCGCAAGATGTTCTTCATTCGGCATATATGCCACACTTCCGAGCCCAAATGAATTGCGTGCCCGGAATGGTTACCCAGTTTTCATTTATTCCTACGGTTACCACAGCCGAGATGCGTACCAAACCACAAATAGCACAGCAAGTTATCGATGTGAATGCTATTCGTAGCGAAAAACGCGCTAAAGGTATTGATGCCGACCCTTGGGAATTTGACTATATTTTGCTTTGTAATAAAATTTGTGGAAAATCGCATTACAATATGCAAATGAAAATCATAGTAGAAACCGAAGAAGAGTTTAACGCTTGGCTCAAAGAGCAGAAAACATTCCCAGAATCACTAATAACGAACTAACTGTTTTAAAAATCACTAACTAAAAAAAGTATCATATATGTCTGCAAATGACCACACTCATCATAAAGAACCGTTTTTATCCAAATATGTGTTCAGTTATGACCATAAGATGATATCCAAACAATATCTCATCACGGGCATCGTCATGGGGATTATCGGAATATTGATGTCGCTTTTGTTCCGTATACAACTTGCTTGGCCAAGTGAATCGTTTAAGATTTTTGAAATATTGTTAGGCAGATTCGCTCATGAAGGCGTGATGGATGCCGATGCGTATCTCGCATTAGTTACCATCCATGGTACCATCATGGTGTTCTTTGTACTAACAGCAGGATTGAGCGGCACGTTTAGTAACCTTCTGATTCCTTTACAGATAGGAGCGAGGGATATGGCATCAGGCTTTATGAATATGCTTTCGTATTGGCTTTTCTTTTTGTCCAGCGTTATTATGATTGGGTCTTTGTTTGTCGAAGCAGGGCCTGCGGCTGCCGGTTGGACGATTTATCCGCCTCTTAGCGCACTGCCTGCCGCACAGCCCGGTTCAGGTTTAGGCATGACTCTTTGGCTTGTATCCATGGCAATATTCATCGCTTCGTCATTACTCGGGTCGTTGAATTACATTGTTACGGTTATCAATATGAGAACCAAAGGTCTTAGTATGATGCGATTGCCACTTACGGTTTGGGCTTTGTTTACCACCGCTATTATCGGTGTTGTGTCATTTCCAGTGCTATTGTCAGCAGCTTTATTATTGATAATGGACAGAAGTTTTGGAACATCTTTCTTTTTGTCCGATATATTTATACAAGGAGAAGTATTGCATCATCAAGGTGGCTCGCCAGTACTATATGAGCATTTGTTTTGGTTCTTAGGGCATCCCGAAGTGTATATTGTATTATTACCATCATTAGGGATTACTTCCGAGATTATTGCCACCAATGCGCGTAAACCTATTTTCGGCTATCGGGCGATGGTAACTTCGATATTGGCAATTGCATTTTTGTCAACTATTGTATGGGGGCACCACATGTTCGTATCAGGGATGGATCCATTCCTTGGCTCGGTATTTACATTTACCACATTATTGATAGCAATTCCTTCGGCAGTAAAGGCTTTTAACTATATTACCACGCTTTGGAAAGGAAATTTGCAACTCAATCCTGCGATGCTTTTTTCTATTGGATTAGTTTCAACCTTCATCACAGGCGGACTTACGGGCATTATTTTGGGAGATAGCACTCTTGACATTAACGTTCACGATACGTATTTTGTAGTTGCACACTTCCATTTGGTAATGGGAATATCAGCAGTTTACGGATTGCTGGCAGGCGTATATCATTGGTTTCCAAAAATGTACGGACGTATGATGAATAAAAATCTTGGTTACATCCATTTTTGGATTACAGCGATTGCATCGTATGGCGTATTTTTCCCGATGCACTTTATAGGCATGGCAGGATTACCGCGCCGTTATTATGAAAATACGGCATTCCCGATGTTTGACCAGCTTCAAGACACCAACGTGCTGATTAGTATGTTTGCTTTCTTGGCGGGATTTGCTCAGTTGATATTCTTGTTTAACTTCTTTTACAGTATGTTCTACGGAAAAAAAGCACCTCAAAACCCTTGGAAATCAACAACTCTCGAATGGACTACGCCGGTGGAGCATATCCATGGCAATTGGCCCGGAAAAATTCCGGAAGTACACCGTTGGGCGTATGATTACAGCAAAACTCGCGAAGACGGCGAGTACGTGATACCCGGACAGGATTATGTGCCACAAACAGTACCTTTACAAGCTGGAGAGGAGAAACCGGAGTTTTAGATTAAAAAAATCAGACAACAATTGTTTTTCTAAAAAATTATTTTATATCTTTGCTCTAACAAACGCACAAAATGATGAATTACACCAATAACAATATGATGATGTGTTGCACTTCCCAAAAGGCAGTGTCCGCTTCGTTATGTCATTAATTGGATAAGATTATATGATTATTTTGAAGGAACCACTGCCATTGTTGCGGTGGTTTTTTTGTTTATAACTTTAGAAAATGAGTACACTTTTAATCGACACGCTTTACGCAGAAAGCAAAAAAATAACGCACCACGCCGGAAAACAGCGTATCGAAAATTTTGCCGACGGGATTTTTAATCTTTTGTTTTTGGTTGAAGAAAACGACTGCCGTTCCAGAAACTGCATCGAAAACCGTTATCAAGAATTGAAAACCGAGTTTGAAACCATCGTTTCCGATTTTTGTTCCGGAACACCGCAAACACCGTGTCCGAACGATTTTTTTGAGAACAAGTTGCCTGAAATTCACCGGAAACTGACCAAAGACGCTCTTTATTTCGCTGCGAACGACCCTGCCGCAACTTCCGTGCGTGAGGTACAGCTTACCTATCCGGGATTTTTCGCCATTGCAGTTTATCGTTTTGCCCACGAACTCTGGTTGCAACAAACGCCACTCTTACCGAGAATGCTGACCGAATACGCCCACAGCCGTACCGGAATCGACATTCATCCGGGGGCTGAAATCGGTGAAAATTTTATGATCGACCACGGAACGGGAACGGTCATCGGCGAAACGAGCATCATCGGGAATAACGTGAAAATATATCAGGGCGTAACCCTCGGAGCGTTGTCGGTTTCGATTGACAAAGCCAATACCAAACGCCACCCGACCATTGAAGATGACGTAGTTATCTACGCCGGAGCGACCATTCTCGGTGGCGAAACCGTCATCGGACACGATTGTATCATCGGCGGAAATGTCTGGCTCACGCAAAGCATCGAGCCGTACACGAAAGTTTTTCATAAAAGCCAAATCATCGTTAAAGGCATTGAAATCATTGAAGAACCCATAAATTATGTGATTTGACGCCGAAGGCGTTTGATGCTTCGCTGTTTGAAGTGGTTTGATTTGCCTTCGGCGTTTGAAATAATTTGAATGCTTCGCTGTTTGATTTGCCTTCGGCATTTGAAACTATTTTAAATCACATCAAACGCGAAGGCAATCAAACAACATCGAACAAAATCAAACAACATCAAATCACATCAAACGCCGAAGGCAATCAAACAATATCGAACAAAGTCAAACAACATCAAATCGCATCAAACGGTAAAGCCAGTCAAACAACATCAAACAAAATAAAAAAAATAAATCTTTATCATTATGGCACACACCAACATTTTACAGACTATCGGGAATACGCCCGAAGTGAAAATCAACCGTTTATTCGGTGAAAAATCGAACGTTTTTATTAAATTGGAACGTACCAACCCCGGCGGAAGCATCAAAGACCGCATTGCCTTGGCGATGATTGAAGATGCTGAAAGTAAAGGACTTATCAACAGCAACACCACTATTGTTGAGCCGACATCGGGCAATACGGGCGTTGGTTTGGCACTCGTTGCCGCCGTGAAAGGCTACAAAGTCATTCTTGTAATGCCCGAGTCGATGAGCATCGAACGCCGCCGACTGATGGCCGCCTACGGGGCGGAACTCGTCCTCACCCCACGTGAAAAAGGAATGAACGGAGCTATCGCCAAAGCCAAAGAATTGGCAGAAGGCAATGCGGATTATTGGATTCCGAGCCAGTTCCAAAACCCCGCCAATCCTGCCGTTCACGAACGAACCACCGCTCAAGAAATCCTAAAATCATTCCCCGAAGGGTTGGATTACCTCGTTACGGGCGTGGGTACGGGCGGACATATTTCGGGCGTTTCAAAAATCCTCAAAGAACATTTCCCGAACTTGAAAACCTACGCCGTTGAACCTGATGCATCGGCTGTATTGAGCGGCGGACAGCCCGGGCCGCACGCCATTCAAGGCATCGGAGCGGGATTCATTCCCGAAACCTACAATGCGGCGTACGTGGACGGCGTGCTGAAAGTTTCTAAAGAAGAAGCCTTTCATTACGCCCAACAATTAGCCAAACAAGAAGGTATTCTCGGCGGAATTTCCACAGGAGCTTCATTGGCGGCGGTAGCTCAATTGCTCAAATCCGTTCCTGAAGGAAGTAAAGTGCTGACATTCAATTACGATACAGGCGAACGCTATTGGTCGATTGAAGGATTGTATTGATTTGTAAGCGAATAGGGAATGACGGATAGTTTTTAGGAAAAGAATAACAAGTAAATTCTTATCGTCCATTCTGAAATCATATCAATTAAGTGAAATTAATACGTGAATATAATTAACAATACAAAAATAATTCGTTTTATTCTATATGAAATTTGTTTTATAACGAAATCTGTATTACATTTGCAACCGTAACAGAATTACCAAAATGGAATTTATTTTACCGGCATACCAACCAACCATAATGTGTTGCCGCTTTCAGCCAAGCGGTCGGAATGTCGTATAGATACCCATACATCTAATTAATAACTATGACTTTGAGCCGCTACCACGCTGTTGGGAAGCGGCTTTTTGTTTTTACGAAAATAAATAAGACTAAATATAACCTATTGAAAACAAGTAATCTAACACTCTTAAAAATGAAAAAACAACTCTTCACGTTAAGCATTTTGCTGACCGGATGGTCGGTGTTTGCACAAGACACACAACGGGCGAATGATACTATTTACATTGACGATATCGACCTTGACGAAGTAGTCATCGTAGGGTCGCGAGCCGGCGGGCGCACCAAAACCGAAAGCCCTGTTCCCGTAGATGTTTTCGACCTTAAAAAAACAGGAAAAACGCTTCCGCAAGCCAATATTAACCAGATTCTCAATGCGATAGCACCCTCATTTACCTCAACGGTACAGACAGTTGCCGACGGTACAGACCACCTTGACCCTGCACAACTTCGTGGCTTGGGACCCGACCAAACACTGGTACTTATCAATGGAAAACGGCGGCACATTTCGGCATTTATCAACGTGAACGGAACGCCGGGACGTGGTACCGTAGGAACTGACCTTAACGCCATTCCGTCATTCGCCTTATCGAAAATCGAAGTGCTTCGCGACGGAGCGTCGGCTCAATACGGCTCAGATGCAATTGCCGGGGTTATCAATTTTGAATTGAAAAAAGACCGGGGACTTTCGGCACAACTCAGCTACGGCGGACATCTCACCCCGAAAGCCAACGACCATCGTGGCGATTATGACGGTCAGCAAGGACAATTCGACCTTAATTACGGTACGGACATCGGCAAAAAAGGCGGTTTCGTGAACCTGACGTTTTCGGCACAATTCCGTGAGCCGACACGCAGGGCAGGCACGTTTGACGGTACGGTTTTCAATGCTTATAACGCCATCGAAGCCAGAGCATTGGCTGACGGCGTAAATCTTTCTTCGTACTTTACAAACATCAATGGCATCAGTAATCCGAATGCGTTTGTGGGGTTGGTACAGAATTATGCAGGGAATGTCAATTATTTTGATGCGGCGTATCTCGCTCAAATTCAATCAGCTACGTCGATTAACGAACTTCAGGGATTGCTAAACCAAGATTATACGGAGCAAGAACTTGCGTACCGCGGACTTTCCCGAAAGGATTACAATATGAGGGTCGGGCAGTCGCGTTTGCTGGGGTCGCAACTGTTTTTTAACACGATTATCCCGATTGACGACACGTGGCGTGTGTACGGCTTTGGCGGTTACGGCTACCGTCAGGGCAATGCCGCAGGATTTTTCCGCCGTCCGAACCAATCACGCACATATACAGGCTTGTATCCCGACGGATTTTTGCCTGAGATAGAAACCGCCATTCAAGATATTTCCGTTTCATCGGGAATTAAAGGGCGTTTGGGCGAATGGTCGGTGGATTTGAGCAACACTTTCGGCAGAAATAGTTTTGCTTATACCATTGAAAATACGAGCAATACGAGTTTGCAACTCAATTCGCCAACGAGTTTTGATGCAGGGAAATTGAAATTTGTACAAAATACGGTCAATCTTGATTTTTCCCGTCCCGTCAATCTTTTTGACAGAGCCGATTTTTCATTCGGATTGGAACAACGACACGAAATTTTTGGAATTTCGGCAGGCGAAGAAGCCTCGTATGCAACGTATGACATTTTCGGAAATTTGCAAACACCGCTGACTCCAAATGCCGACAAACCCACCGATTTCTTCGGAAACACATTGCCGGGCGGAGCTCAAGTATTTAGCGGTTTCCGAGGCGAAAGTGCCACCGAAAAAGTCCGCAATGTGTATGCTGCTTACGCCGAATTTGAAACCGATTTCAACCCTTGGTTGCTGGCAAACGTAGCCCTCCGGTATGAAAATTATTCCGATTTTGGCTCGACGTTCAACTATAAAATTGCTTCACGAGCCAAACTTACCCAAAATTTGAACTTGCGTGCGGCGGCTTCCACAGGCTTCCGGGCACCGTCCATTCATCAGATTTATTACAGCAATATCGGGACGCTGTTTTTCAACGGACAGTTGGTGGAAACAGGCACGTTTAGCAACAATTCGGAAATTGCATCGCTTTTCGGGATTGAAAAATTGCGGGAAGAAAAATCAAAATCCGTCAGTGCGGGAATTACCTATACGTTGCCCAATTCGGGCTTGAGCCTTACGGCAGATGCGTATTTTATCCGGGTAGATGACCGCATCGTGCTAACGGAAACTTTCAGCCGTCCGACCAACCCGAGCACCCCCGAACAACAGCAATTGCAACAGCTTTTTGATGCGGCAAACGTAACGGCAGCCCAGTTTTTCGCCAATGCCATTGATGCGGAAACCAAAGGAATTGACGTGGTAATAACACATAATTTGCGGCAACCGAAATGGAATTTGGTAAACGATTTCGGCATCAATCTGACTCAAACCCGCAAGGTGGGCGACGTTCACGTACCGCCAATTGTGGCAGCGAACGGTTTGGAAGAACGATTTTTTTCAGAAAGAATACGCGTGTATCTTGAAGAAGCCGTACCGAGAACCAAAGCCAGCCTGTCGCATAACTTAACTGTCGGGAAATGGAACGCTTACTTGCGGAATACGTTTTACGGTAAAACGACCGGCCCCGACATTGTATCGGCTGCCAACCAACTTGCAGGCTATGATTTTGACGACAGAGGACACCAAATCATCAAAGCCAACGTGATTACCGACCTTTCGGGTTCGTATAATTTTAACAAACATCTGACTTTGACGCTCGGTGTGAACAACCTGTTCGACGTGTATCCGAGCCGTAACGTGCCGGCATCGAGCAATAACGACCAATTCGTGTACAGCCGTGCCACTTCGCAGTTCGGGCTGAACGGACGGTTTTTGTTCGCACGGCTGAATTATCAGTTGTAATACCGTTTTTTGTAGATTTTTTGAAAATCCCCGACAAAATTATTGTCGGGGATTTTATTTTGCAATTCATTGATTTACAAAGGCTTTATAGCTCAAATATAGCGTATGCGAAACTTGCTAAGCATAACTTTAAAATCTGTTTACAGTTTCTTAATGATGATATTTGTTTAGTTAAATTTATTATAGTTACATTTGCAGGCATTCTATTTTATCAAAAAAGAAATTAAATTTACTACTATGAAACGATGGATTTTAGGGTTTGTTCTTACGGCAATGGCTACGGTATTGCAGGCACAAACCACATTTTCAATTCCTTACGAAAACAATTTTAGAACTACAGCCGATTTTTCTCGGGCGGAAACAGAAAACTTTGTGCTATCCAATGTTACTCGGGGAACTGGAGCAGGCGGATATGCAACGATTCCGCTAAACGGATATATCGAAACATCAGAATTTGATATTGCTTCAGGGGAAACGCATATTGAGATAATTTTTTATACCGCAAGTTTTGGGAATGGTTCAAACCGGAAGCTCACCGTATCTTTTGATGAAAATAACGAAACTGTGGATGTTGCAGCATCAACCACGTATTCAAAACAAACCGTATTAATCCCAATTAATTCGGCTGTCAAAGGTAAAATCAAATTTGAAATGACAGGTGGTACTGGTAGTATCCGTTTTCGTGATTTGAAAATTGATTATGCCACGATAACTCCAATTGTTACACCGACCCTCACCGTAACCCCTGCAAAACTCGAAAACCTTGATTACGAAGAAACCAAAGGAGCTTCTGACTACAAAACGTTTACCCTTTCGGGAGAAAATTTATCGCCAGAGAGTGGAAATCTTACCTTGACCATTCCGTCGGATTTTGAAATTTCCGTAAACGGAATCGTTTATTCGCAAACGCATACATTAAATTACACAAGCGGAACGGTTTCGGAAACCGTGCAAGTGCGTTTGGCAGCAGGACTTGCGGTCGGAACTTATTCGGGAGCGATTGAAATTTCGGGCGGAACAGCTACGGCAACAAAAGTTGATGTTTCGGGCGAAGTTACCGCAGCCACCGTAACACCGACAGTTCCGGAAATTTCTGTTCCTTACGAAAACGGATTGCGAAATGAAACCGATTGGGACAGAGCAATAAATGAAGGGTTTGCTTTTGACAGAAGTAAAACAAGAACACAAGCCGGAGGTTATGTCCACATGAGTGTAGGCGAATCATTCACTTCACCGAAAATAAACGTCCAAAATATTACATCAATTGACATAGCTGCTGAGTTGGCTACTTACGGAGGTAGAACTGGAGGTCAGGAAGTTACACTTTTCTATTCAACCGACGGAACGAATTTTATTGCTGTAAATACAGAAACATACAAACCCGTTGACCCGGATACGTATCTTGAGACGAAAGAAACCATTGACGTTT